>JACAEO010000246.1 GCA_013388805.1 Chloroflexota bacterium | reverse complement strand
CCCCATGTCATTCCGCGTACCTGATGGCCCGGCGGCGGGCCAGTGGCGCCGGGAGCAACCCATGGCACCCCGAGCCCTTCGGCTGCGCGGCTCCCGAGCTTGTCGAGGGGCAGGGCAGGCTCCGCGCGGGTTCTTGCGGCGCATGGGCACCGCCAGATTCCTCACTGCGCCTGCGGCTCCGTTCGGAATGACATGAACCCTATGGTTCTGAGGAGCGGAGCGAGGAATCTTCCCATGACCGCCGAGAGCGTGCGAGACATTGTGTCTCCCCCAAACACTCAGGGCTGATGCAACGATCCTGCTGGCGAACTCCCTCGTGGGCGTGGCTGGGTGCGCGAGCGTCCCGCCCGCATGCGGGCCGGAGGCCCGCGTCCCCGCGTTCGCCAGCAGGATCTTGCAACGTCGCCAGGTGCGCCGGAACGTCACCCCCCCAACTCCCCCTCTCCCAGCCTGAGAGAGGGGGAGAGGGGTGGGGTATGCGGGGCCTGGGGGCGCAACGCCCAAAAACCCTCCACCTGAGAGCCCAACTCCCCTCTCCGTCAAGCGGAGATGGGGCAGGTAGGTGAGGGCCAGAAGTGCTGGACGTTGCACGAGCCCTCGCCCCCCCGTGTCTACCGGCCCAGCCAGTTGCGGTACGCTTGCTGCTGTGCTGCGCTCGGCTCGCTCAGTGGGACAAGCTCAAGGTGGTCGGATGGGGCTTCGCCCAGCGTGACCGGCACCTCGACCAGCGCATCCCCACGGAAGAGCGTGAGCCGCACCGTTGCGCCGGGCGTGCGCTCCTCAAGCCGCGCCGTGAGGCGCTTCTCATCCACGCGCCACCCATCGAGGGCCAGCAGTTCATCCTCAGCGTAGACGCCGGCAGTGGAGGCCGGCCCGTCCGCGTGCACGGCGCTCACCAGCGTGCGCTCGCCCTGCCGCTTCAGGCTCAGCCCCAGCCACGCCCGTGGCCCGCGCCGCTCCCAGCGCGGCTCCAGGCCAACCACGGCCAGCGCCCGCGCGTAATCGAGCTCGGCGACCCCGGACACGTAGTGGGCGAAGAAGTCGCGAAAGCCACCCTGCCGGTCGCCCGTCAACTCCTCTACTGCCGCCAGCACCGCCCCATCCTCCGGGATGCCTGGCCCGCTCAGCGGGTAGGCTGCGTACAGCCGGCGCAGCAGGTCGTCGAGCGAGTACGTGCCGTCGCTCCGCGCCCGGATCTCCATATCCAGCAACAGGCAGACCAGGCTGCCCTTCAGGTAGTAGGAGATACTGGAGTTGGCGCTGTTCTCGTCGGGCCGGTAGAGCTTGATCCAGGCGTCGAAGCTGCTCTGCTCCAGGCTCTGCAGCAGGCGCCCGGGCTGGCTCTGCAACAGCACGATCTCCTCGGCCAGTCGCTCCAGGTAGCGCCCGGGCTGCATCAGGCCGGCGCGCACCAGCAGCAACTCGTCGTAGTAACTGGTGCCGCCCTCCATCAGCCAGAGCAGTCGGCTGTAGTTCTCGCGCCGGTAGTCGAACGGACCGAGCGGCGCCGGGCGCAGCCGCTTGACGTTCCAGACGTGGAACAGTTCGTGCGAGGTGAGCGCCAGGTAGCGCTCGTAGGCGCGTTCCGGCCGGAAGGTCCAGCGATCCACCTGGTTGGTCACGCTGTTGCGGTGTTCGAGGCCGCCGCCGCGCCCGTCCACCAGGTGCAGAATGAAGCTGTAGTGGCGATAGGGTAGGCCACCGAAGAAGTCGCGCTGCACCTCGACGATCCGCCGCGTATCGGCTACGAGCCGCTCCTCGTCGAGATTGCCCTGGCCCCAGATCGCAATCTGGTGGACGATCCCGTCCACCGTGAAGCTGAGCAGTCGGTGTGTTCCGCACTCCACCGGGCAATCGACCAGTTCGTCATAGTCGGCCGCGAGGAACTCATCGGCTGATCCTGCCAGCGTGAGCCCGGTGGTCACCTGCCAGCCCGCGGGGGGCTCGACCCGCAGGCGCAGCGGTTCGGCTTCGCGCCCGACGACATACATAAAAACGCTGGCCCCGTTGAAGTAGCCGTGGGTGCCGTCCAGGTGGCTCGTGCGCACCGTCAGGTCATTGGCATAGACCTGGTAGCTCACCGTGACGCTGGTCGCCTCACCGGTCTCGACACGCCAGCAATCTTTGGCCAGTTTTCGCCAGGGCAGCGGGCCAGCCGCGCTGTGGGCGGCGAAGCCCTGTACGTGGCGCGCGTACTCGCGGATCATGTAGGAGCCCGGTGTCCACGACGGCAGCACCAGGTCGACATACGGACCTGCCAGGGCGTCCACCGCCACCGTCACCGCGAAGAGGTGGCTGTGTGGGTTGGGCATCGCGATGCGATAGCTGATCATCGGCGGTCCGGTCTGGTTCGGAACCGAGCGCGTGGCGAACAGCTACTCGGTATACGGCAGGAAGAGGCGCTCGAAGAGCAGTTCGAAGTCAGGCGACTCGCTGGAGATACGCTCATAGATCGTTACCACGCGCACGGCCTGCTCACGGCGCCGCCAGAGCGCCTCGGCAAAGCGCCCATCGGGAATGATGCCGCGCTGTTGCAGGAAGGCGTAGAACTGCTTGAGCGCCGTGCACAGCTCGCGCACCTGGCGCGCCGACGAGTTCAGCACACGCCGGGGGTAGTAGTAGAAGAGGCACTCGTCGAGGGTGGCGTAGTCGCCCTCGGCCAGGGTGCGCCCGTAGTAGGAGGCCAGAAAATCGGCGTAGACCGAGAGCGCGCGGGTGCGCGCCCGGGCGGTAGCGGCACGTTTGCCCATCTCCAGCAGATAGTCCTGGAACTGGCTCATCAGATCGCCGCTGGTGCTGAAGGCATTGCTCGCCTCGTCGTCAAGATCGCCGTCGAGCTCATCCACCAGGTCGTCGTCCCAGGCTTCCTGCCACTCACCGGCCAGCAGGGCATCGAGGGTCGGGTCGTCCTCCGCTTCCTCATCGGGCGCCACCAGTTCGATACGCGGGAAGAGCTCTGGTGCGCGGGTGAGCAGCATATTGAGTTGCCCGGCGATCAGCACCTCAACCTCTTCAGGACGGGCCGTCTGCAGCTGCTCAAGCACCTCCGCCGGCAGCAGCGCGAGCATGCGTTCGTGCGCAGCATCGAGCACCGCCGGGTCATCCGGGTCGATCTCCTCGTCGTCGAAGAATCGCTCGGGATCCCAGGCCGCATCAGCGGACCAGCCATCGCCCGAGCTGTCGTCGTCGAGGCCGTGGAAGTGCTGGTGGCCGCCTGCATCGCCGCCAGGCGCGCCGAAGGCCGAGGCGCGCTGCACCTGGCCGCTCCACAGGCCGGCCTCGGCGTCACGCTGGCGGGCCTGCGCAAGGTCGCGCTGCAGCGCATCGATCTCGGCCAGCAGGGCTGCGTCGCTGGCCCGGCGGTCGCGCGCGTCCTGCGGTTGTTGCTCGAAGACCTCTTCGCCGCCGAAGAGGTGCAGCGAGCCGATGCGCTGGCTGGTGAGGAAGATATCATCGACGAGTTGGAGCCGTCCATCGCGGATCACCAGGTGCTGCCAGGGGCTGCCGGGATAGGCCGCGCGCCAGGGGGCAGCGGCAAAGATCGGCAGCACCACCTCGTCGCAGGGCACCAGCGCCGCCTGGGAGCGGCGCACCCGCTCGACGATCGTCTCGACCAGTTCTGCGTCCTGGGCGGCCACGGCCGCGGCGCGGAAGGCCTCGCGTGGTTCGTGGGCCAGTTCGAGCACCAGGGGCTCGGCGCTCACCACACTGACGATGATACTATCACCGGGTGCGAAGGCGTGACGCTCATACCAGGCGCCGAGGTCGAAGGCCGGCAAGGCGGCATGATGCCCGCGCTCCTCGTCGATATCGATGAAGGCCAGTGCAGCGCCATCGCGATCGCGCAGCGCGCAGCCGTGGGTGCGCAGCCCGGCAAAAGGCTGGAGGTGGGCAAGTGGCAGCAGCCCCGCCTGCACGTCGCGGGCTCGCGGCAGGCAGCGAAAGCGCAGCCCCTCCAGGGCAACACGCAGCGGCATCAGCTGGCTCCGGTTCAGCCGCAGCCAGCCGAGCGTCAGGCCATCCCAGCGCAGCCGCTCACGGATGGTCGCGTACGGGTTCTTCGCGTTGCTTGGTCGTCGCTCCAGCACCCGCTCGAGGATGCGACGCTCCTCCACTGGCCCGTCGTACTCGTGGGCCAGGTGGCGCAGGATGCTTGCAATCGTCGGCTCGTGCTGTGTCATAGCCCCCACTCCATCCATCCCAGTTGTCGAGATCAAGCAACCTGCCTGGCCGCGCTGCCGCGGCAGGCAGGCGTCAGGCAAGTTTCACCGCCCGGGCGCCTGCCGCTGGTCCCCATCCGGCGCAGAGCTCGGGATGGATCAGCCGGGCCAGCAGCTCCAGACTATCAACGATCCGCGGACCGGGGCGGCTCATGTAGCTATTGGCATCAACCGCATAGACCCGCCCGTTGCGCACCGCGGGCAATGCTGTCCAGCCCGGGCGATGGGGCAAGATCGCCGCTGCCTCGCGTGCTGTTCGCTCCAGATCGAAGCCACACGGCGTAAGCACGATCACCTCCGGGGCAAAGGCGATCACCTCGCCCCACGAGATCCGCCGCGACGGTTCCCCGGCCTGGCCAAGGCCGGCCCGTCCGCCCGCCAGTTCCACCAGCTCGGGGAGCCAGTGGCCGGGCCCGAAGGGCGGGTCGAACCACTCCAGGCAGGCCACCCGTGGCCGGGAGCTGGCCTGGGCGACCCGGGCCTGCACGCGCTCGACCCGGGCGCGCAGTTCGGCGACCAGCTCCAGCGCGCGTTCGCGGCGCCCGGTGGCATTGCCCACCGCGAGGATGGTACCAAAGATCGCGTCGAGGGTCGTGGGCTCCAGCGAGAGGATGCGCGGGGCGACGCTCGTCGCCGCCACCGCTTGCTCGACAAGGCTGAACGACACCGCGCACACGTCGCAGAGGGCCTGGGTGAGGATCAGGTCGGGCTGCAGCTGCTCAAGGAGCACGCTGTCGAGCGTATAGATCGACAGCCCATCGCGCACCTGGCCACGTACCGCGGCGTCAATCGCTTCGGAACTGGCAGCGCGATGCTCGAGCGCGCTGGCGGTTATCACGGGGCGCGCACGAGCCGCCGGTGGAAAATCGCACTCGTGGGTCACCGCCACCACCTGGTCGCCCAGCCCCAGCGCAAAGGCGATCTCGGTGGTGCTGGGCAGGAGCGAGACGATACGCATCAACTTCTCCGTGGCGTGGGACCTCCGCAGGCTACAGGGTAGCATCCGTGGGGAGGCGTGTCAAGGCGAAGGGGGGGTGACGCATATGCTTGCACGCGCCGCCGCCCCGCGGTGGACCGCGCCGCCTCCGTAGGGGCGCCCCGCGTGGGCGCCCGCGGCTTGAGCCGCCGGGCGTGGGGCAGATAGCGGATGATGCATGCAACGACCATAGCCCTGGGCTTCGACCCCCGAACAGATACGGCGTGCCACAGACCTATGATACAATACGCCGCATTCCGGTTGTTGCCAGGAGCCGCTCGTGCTGATCGGCCTCTCCGCGCTCAGCTTCAGCTACCGCTGCGGGCTGATCGGGCGCGATACGCCCCGTCTCGTGCGCCAGCCCTTCGCGGTTGACGGTATCGTCGCCCTGGCCGCCCGCGCCGGGCTGCGCAGCATCGCCTTTCCGCTGAGCCTGCTCCCCGACCGCGACCCGGCCCGCCTCGCGCGGCTCCGTGGCCTGTTCATTGAGAGCGGGCTCACCCCGGTGATCGATAGCGATGTGGTCGATGTTCCCAGCCTCGAGCAGGCCATCCCTGCCGCGGCCGCCCTCGGCGCCAGCGTGGTGCGCGCCCTGGTCAGCCCGGTGCTGGAGGGCGCCCGCGGCGCCTTTGCCTACGACTGGCATGCCTACCTCGATACGGTGATCGCACGCCTCCGCGCCGTGCTGCCGCTGGCCGAGCGCCACGCGGTGACGATCGCCATCGAGAACCACCAGGACGCCACGGCCGATGATCTGCTGCGCATCCTTGCCGCGGTGGGCAGCGATCACCTCGGCGTCACCTTCGACCCCACCAACGCCCTGATCGTCGCCGATGACCCCTTCGCCGCCCTCGAGCGCCTCGGCCCCTTCATCCGCAACATCCATCTCTCCGACTTCATCGCTTACCCCAGCCGCGAGGGCTGGCGCCTCGTGCGCTGCGCGCTCGGTGAGGGTGATCTCAACATCCGCCGCCTGCTCGAACTGGTCCGCAGCCACGCCCCCCATGCCCCGATCCAGATCGAACTGGTCAGCCACAGCGCCCGCCACGTGCGGCTTTTCACCGATGCCTGGTGGACGGGCTACCCGCCCCGCGATATCCGCGATGTGCTGCCGGTGCTGCGCGCACTCGCTGCCCCCACCCGCTCCTACGATGACGACTGGCGGACCCCCTGGGAACGGGGCGCCGGCGAAACCCAGATCAGCCTCTACGAGGACCAGCAGTTTGCCGCCAGCGTTGCCTATCTGCGTACGCTCGGCGTGCTGCCCCGCCGTTGACCCGGTGTTCAGGACCCAATTCCTACCGCCACCCCCTTACATCTCTTTACAGATCGTGCTAGAATAGGCCCGCGTAGTATCGATCTGTGCTTTCACACCTCCCTGGTCATCCGCCCGATACCATAGCCGCCGCACTGGCCGCGGCGTAAGGAGTTCGCGATGTCTCCGCGCAGGCTGTGGCCCCTCCTGCTGTCGGCCCTCGCCCTCGTCGCTGTACCCTTCGCCCTCAGTCCTCGCGCAGAGGCTCAGACGGAATCGCGCACCTATTACGTCACGACGACCGCTGATGATCGCGACGGCGATTGCCGCGCCACGCCGCTGAACTGTACGCTGCGCCAGGCCATGCTCGCTGCGAACCGCGACGGGGTGGCGAGCCTGATCCGCTTTGAGCTCGGCTTTCCCGAGGATGGTCTGCAGACGATCACGCCGGTTGATACCGATCTGCCGCCGCTCGAGGCCAACGGCGATCGGATCGAAGGCGCGCTGGACAACTTCGGTCGCCCGCGGGTGGTTATCGACGGCGCCGGTGTACGACGCTACGGTATCCAGATCACCGGCAAGGACAATACGGTCGCGCGCCTGATCTTCGTCAACTTCCGCAGCAATCTGGCCCCCAATGGGGTCGGGGTCTGGATCACCACCGCCAACGCGACCGGCAACCGGGTCCTTGGCAACTACTTCGGCGTGCTCCCCGGCGATCCAACCGCTCGCCCGAATCGTCGTGGCGTGCAGATTGACACTGGCGCCAGTGGCAATTTTGTCGGTGAGCGGTTCGATCAGCCCGCCGAGCGCAACATTATTGCCGGCAATGAATTCAGCGGGCTCTACATTGAGGGTGCCAATAATAATTACGTCTACGGCAATTATATCGGCCTGGCCCTCAATGCGGCCGGTGCAGCTGTGCCGCTCGGCAACAGTGGCCCCGGTATCGAGATCTCCAACAGTTCCAGCAATGAGGTCGGGGGCACCGACGTGCCGCTCCGGCGCAACGTTGTGTCCGCCAACAGCGGCGCCGGCATTCGGCTCAGCGGTGGCGTCGGCGGCGGCAACGTGATCCGCAGTAACTATATCGGTACCAACGATACCGGTACGGCCGCGCTCGCCGGCCAGGAGGTGGGGGTGCTGATCGAGGGCGGCGCACGTAATAACCAGTTGATCGGTATCAATACTGCGCCCCTGGTGATCAGTGGCCATACCGGCTATGGCGTGCGCATCCGCGGCCTCAATACGGGTGGCAATGTCATCGCGGGCGCATACATCGGCACCAACTATCTGGGCGCCACTGCCATCGCCAACGGCACTGGCGGGGTGCGCATCGAGGATGGCGCGTCAAACAATCTAATCGGCCCCAACACGCTTGTCTCAGGCAATACGGGCGATGGCGTCTCGCTGGCCCGCACCACGGCCAATGCGTCGCCGGTGGTCGGCAATGAGATTCGCCGCTCGGTGATCGGGCTGAATGCCACTGGAACCTTGCTCCTGCCCAATAGCGGGCGCGGCGTGGCCGTGCTCGATGGCGCGCAGGGGACGATTGTCGGCGGGGTCACCACGACGACGAGCTTCGAGGGCAATATCATCGCTGCTAATGGCCAGGAGGGCGTGCTGGTCGAGGGCCAGGCCAACCGGCGCACGCTGGTGCGCAACAATTTTGTCGGCCTGCGCCGCGTTGCCCCTGATGGCCTGATCACCGTCGCTACCCCGAATGGCGGCACGGCCGGCATTCTGGTGAGGAACGGCGCCCGGGAGGTGACGATCAGCACCAATACGGTCGGCGGTACGGCCACGGCAAGCACCGGCTTCCCCGCCATCCTCGTGCAGGGCGATGGCACTGGCTCGGCGAGCGAGCCGAGCATCACCAATGTTGCCGATGTCTCCCTGGATGCGAACCGCATCGGCTGCCTCCCCAATACGATGACGATGTCGCCCTGCGGCAGCGATCCGATCGCCCGGCCCAACCGTGAGGGTATCGTGGTCACTGGCGGTGTGCGCAACGTTAGCATGCTCAACAATACGGTGCAGCTCAATGTCGGCGCCGGGATCCGGCTGAACGATGTCTATAGCGTGACCCTGCGCTCCAATGCCAATGCGCCGATCGCCGCCAATAGCGGCGACGGTATCCTCATCGGCGGCAATAGCTTCGAGGTACGTGTGCTCAGCAATACGCTGCGCTCCAACGCCGGGCAGGCCATCCGCCTCACCGACAATGTGCAACGGGTGAGTCTGCGCTACAATCGCCTCACCCGCAACGGCGGCCCGATCGAACTGGTCGGCACCACCATCAACTTCCCGCCCGGCAGCAGTCCCGGCGACCTCAACCGGCCCAACCGCGATATCGATCCGCCGATCGTCGATCCCGACTTCGCCAGCCCTACCCGGCTGCGCATCTTCCAGTCGGGGCGGATCGAAGGCTATGTGCTCACCTCTACCGCAGCCCTCGACCAGCCGCCCAACCCGCCTTCTGCCTGCGTGAACTGTGGCATCCAGGTCTTCGAGCCCGATCCGACGCTGACAACCCCCGACGCGCAGGGTTTCAATCTGCTGCGCACCGCGGCTGACGCTGGCGTCGCCGGGCAGGATGCGCTTCCCGCCGCCGCCAATGGCTTCTTCACGGGCTTCCTCCAGCTCAGTGGCGGCCGCCTCCCGCGCCAGTTGCTGCTGATCGCGACCGATGGCGCCGGCAATAGCTCGCAGTACGCCCGCTTCGATATCTCCACCGGCCTGGCCCTCGAAGCGACCTCGCCGCTGGCTACCAGCCGTGGCCCCGGTGAGACGGTCACCTACACCCTGCGCCTGCGCAATACTGGCAACGTTGACTTCGATAATCTCATCCTCAGCACCAGTGGCACCCTCGCCGGCTGGCAGCTCACCACCGACCCGGTCGCCAACAGCGTCATCATCCCCTCACTGCCGGCTCGGCGGACCCGCGACGTTACCGTGACCCTCACGCTGCCGCCGGGTGACCACCCCAACGTGCGCGTCCCGAAGACCGACCGTACCACGCTGACCATCAGGTCCGCCGGGGTGGCCACCGCCACCGCGACGCTGGAGACCACGGTGCTCGGCCGCCCGATCATCACCGTCACACCACCCGGCAGCCAGGGCGCCGGCCGGCCCACCGAGCGCGTGCCCTACAGCTACGTCCTGCGCAATAATGGCAACGTCACCGTTACCCTGGGCCTGAACTACTTCACCCGCGACCCGGCGATCAGCTCCGGCATCTGGGCGACCACCATCAGCACCGATTCGGTCACGCTGCGCCCGGGGAGTGAGGCCCGCCTGCTGGCCGAGGTCACGGTGCCCCCAGGCGCCCAGCAGAGTGTCGGCGGCCAGCTGGTCGAGGCGACGACCTTCTTCACCGCCACCGTTCCGGCCAGCACGCAGTTCGGCTACTCACAGCTGACGGTGCCCTTCAGTGCCACCACGCGGGTGAATGTGAGCCCCAGCGCGATCATCTATCCGGACCAGGAGCAGAGTGCCTTTGCCAATAGCGAGGTGCGCTTCTTCCACACCGTCGAGAACAAGAGCAATGGCCCCGCCCGCTTCTGCTTCGACTACGTGGCCAACAAGCAGAGCAGTGTGCGCTTCGAGTCGGGCACGACAGGCTTCGTGATCGACAACCAGGGCTGCTTCGACATGTACACCGAGACGAACTTCCAGGCCGGCAGATTCCAGACCGCCCAGTTCGTCGTGGTGGTGCGCACCGAGCGCCGGCTGCTGCCCGGCGAGATCGAGACGGTCAATGTCTTCCTGCGGCGGGACACACCCACCGGTCCATCCCTGGCCGAAGCCCGGCTGGTGGACCGGGTGATCATCACCAGTGGCGAGAAGCTGCCCCGGCTCTGGCTGCCGCTGATCCGGAAATAGAGGAGCACGTCCGTGCCATCACTTCAGCGCCGTTTTCGCTTCGTTCTGCTCCTGGCTCTGCTCCTGGCAGCGCTGCCCACGCTGCGGCCCGCCTTCGCGCAGAGCCTGGTCGTCAACTCGGCGGCCGATACCGACGACGGCGCGGGCTGCGGTCCCGGGAACTGCACCCTCCGCAAGGCCATCCGGATCGCCAATGGCAACGGCATCCCCGATACGATCACCTTCGCGTCTGGCATCACGACGATCCAGCCGGCGAATGATCCGCTCCCTGCGCTCACCGAGAATGGTACAACCATCGACGGTGGCAGCGGCCGCGTCGTGATCAGCGGCGTCGTGCTGGCGTCAAACAACCGGGTGGGCCACGGGCTGACCATTCGCTCGAACAACAATACCGTCCGCGGCCTGGTGATCGTCGGCTTTCCCCTCGGCGACGTTGCTGCGGCTAGCGGGGCGGGTATCTACATCGATGGTAGCACCGGCGGCGGTGACAACAATCAAGTCTTCAACTGCTTGATCGGCATCGAGGCCGATGGGGTCACCGCGCGGGGCAATGGGCGCTATGGCGTTTTGCTGGCCAACGGCGCCGCCAACAACAGCATCGGCGGCACCGGCGCCAATGAGCGCAATGTCATTGCCGGCAATGGGGTGGCGAACGTGGCG
The DNA here is from genome assembly GCA_013388805.1 of Chloroflexota bacterium. Taxonomy (GTDB): domain Bacteria; phylum Chloroflexota; class Chloroflexia; order Chloroflexales; family Chloroflexaceae; genus JACAEO01. The sequence continues at coordinate 11,163 of JACAEO010000246.1, read as the reverse complement.
ATCGCCAACGCCGGCGAGGTGGCGCTCAACGAGAACAACCGCATCGTCGGCAACTATGTCGGTACCAACGCTGCCGGCACCGCCCCGCCCGCGAATGTGAATACCAACCAGACCGAGGCCGGCATCAGCGTGGCCACCGGTGCCCGCGGTACGCTGATCAGTGACAACCTGGTCGGCGGCCATACCTCCTCGGTGGTGAGCAACCCGATCATTGCGGGCATTACCGTTTCGAGCTTTGAGACAACCTTCAACAGCCCGCTCACTCCCCGCGATACGACCATCGTCCGCAACCTGATCGGCGTCAACAGCGACGGGACGGCCATCCCTAACCGGGTTGGCATTCTGCTCGGCGCCATCCCGAACCCCAACTACGGCCCCTATGACACGCAGATCGGCGACCCGCGCGATCCTGCCAGCGGGCGCAATGTGATTGCCGGCAATACGGGCCGCGGGATCGAGATTACCGAGAGTACCCAGAAGTTCGGCAATGTGACGATTGCCGGCAACTACATTGGCCTCGATGCCAGCGGTGCGCCCCGGCCAAATGGCGCCGAAGGGGTCTACGTGGGGCGCTACAATACCGCAGCGCCCGGCGACAACCCGCTTGTGAGCATTGGCCCGGCCAATGTCATCGCGGGCAACAATCTCTTCGGGATCCGTTTCCGTTCTGGCGGCCACCAGGTACGCGGCAATCTGCTCGGCACCAACCTGGCCGGCTCGGCCTCCCAGCTTACGGCGCCCCGTACGGCCAATGGCGCGGCCAGCATCTGGATCGAGAATGGCACTGGGATCACGATCGGTGGCGCGAGCGCGGCGGAGCGCAATATCATCGCCTGGAGCGGCTCGTCGGCCGGTGGGGTGGGTGCGGGCGTGCTGATCGACCCTGACGCCTCGGGGGTGACCAACAACTGCGGCGGTCCCTGCGCCACCGGCGGCCATACCGTCGAGAATAACTATCTCGGCGTGAATCGCGCCGGCGACGCGGCGCTCAATCCCAGCACCGATCGCATCGGCCGCGAGGGCATCCGGGTGCGCCGCAGCGCCAATAATGTGATCCGCGGCAATCTGATCGCCGGCGGCGGGATCGGAATGAGCCTCGGCGATACCATCGCGGGCCGCGGGGCCGATGATAACCTGATCGTCGCCAATCGTATCGGCACGCGGGCCAGTGGCTCGCTCACCTTCGGCACCGGGATCGGCAACGCCCGCGATGGCATTTTCCTGGTCGCAGGCACCGGCAATACCATCGAGGCCAACCTGGTCGCCTTTAATGCCACTGAGAGTGTCGGTGGCGATCCCTACCACGGCATCCGGGTCGGTACCGCCGGTACCAGCGCTGCGAACAACCAGATCCTCGGCAACCAGCTCGCCTTCAATGGCAATGCCGGCGTTGGCGATGGCGTGAATGTCAATACCGCCGATCGCATCCGGATCTCGCGCACCACGACGACCCAGAGCCGTGGTGATGGCATTGGCCTGCTCAACAATGGCAACGGCAACCAGGCGCCGCCAACGCTCACCCTGGTCAGTGGCAGCCCGCCAGTGCTCAGCGGCAGCTCAAGCTGCGCTGACTGCACCATCGAGGTCTTCACCTCCGCCACACTTGAGGATCGCGAGGGACCGCTCTTCCTGACCAGTGGCACGGTCAGCGGCGGTAGTTTCAGCATCCCCATCCCTGGCTGTCTGCGCTACCTGACCGCCACGGCCATCGCGCCCAATGGCAATACCTCGCCCTTCACCAATGCGTTCGACACCGGTGCTGCCGGCCCCTGTACGGCGCCGCCGAGCTTTAGCCTTAGCGCGGCCTCGCCCAGCAGCCGCAATGTCAATATCGGTAGCTCCACCACCTTCCTCCACACCCTCACCCACAATGCGCCCGTTGCGCGCACCTATACCATCCAGATCGGCTCGACCCTCGGTTGGGCCAGTGGTCCGACCACGGTGACGGTGCCGGCCGCCCCGGCCGGTGGGACCAGTTCGGTCGAGTTCGGCGTGGTGGTGGGCGTGCCACAGGGCACGGCGCCCAATACCACCCATAGTGTGAGCGTGCGGGCCGTCTTTGGCGCGGCTACCTCTAATGAAGTGACAGACACCGTCACCGCCGTGCAGCCTACCCTCACGCCCGCAACCCCGGCCGTCTCCCCGGGGCAGACGCTGCCGCTCTCCGGCGCGTCCGTCACCTTTACCCATACCGTCACCAATATCGGCGACCTGGCCGGCACCTTTGAGGTGGTCGGGTTGGCGTTCGTTGGCACGCCACCCGCCAGCTGGAGCATCGCCACCCCTACCCTCAGTCCCTCCACCATCCCCGCCGGCGGCACGGCCACGCTCACGATCGTGGTCAATACCCCTGGCGCAGTCCCACCCCCCGGCGAGGTGCGGCTGCGCTTCCAGGTCGGCGTGGTTGGCACCGAGCGCCGCACTGACCCGGTCGACGACGTGATCAGCATTCCGGCGCTGCGCAGCTTTACCTTCCTGCCCGACGATGATCCGCTGATCCGCACCGTTCCCGCCGGGGCCGATGCGGTCTTTGAGTACAGCCTGACCAACACCGGGAACGCGCCCGATAGCTTCACGGTGACGCCTACCCTGCCGGCTGGATCGCCGCTGCTTGTGCAGGGCGTCAGCGCCACGCCAGCCCTGACCAACCTCGCCGCCGGGACGACCTCCACGGTGCGCGTGACCATTCGCGTGCCCTCCGGTACGCTCCAGGGCGCCTATAATCTCACCGTGACCGCTGCCGCCCCCGGTGGAGCAAGCCCACCGGATGCGGTGACGCGCAATGCCCGGGTGGTGGTCACCGGTGGCGGGGCCGTGCGGATTGACCCCGGCGCCGGCACGCCCGACCCGGTCGATGTGAGCGCGGCGCCCGGCACGGTCACCTTCGTCAACCAGGTGACCAACACGGGTAACGCCGCCGTGCCGATCACCGTGCCCGCCAGCTTCAGCGCACCGGCAGGCTGGACGGCCAGCACTACGGCCAATACCTGCGACGATACACCGACGATCAACCCAACCGCGACCTGCTCGTTCACCGTGGTCGTCACCGTGCCGCAGGGCGCGGACGGAGGCGCCTACCCGATCACGGTCACGGCCACCGCCGACAACAGCGGCCTGACGCCAGCCGTGCCCAATGTCACGGCCGAGGCCATCAACCTGGTCAACGTGCTGCGCGTCCGCGGCGTTGTGCTTGCGCCCGATCGTGAAGCCGAGGGCGCGCCGGGCGCACTGCTCAGCTTCACCCATACCTTGACCAATACCGGCAATGCCGCCGATAGCTACGACCTGAGCGCCAGTTCCAGCGCCCCGGGCTGGACGGTTATCGTCTCGCCGGTGGAGGCGCTGGATGTGCCGCGTAACGGCACCCGAACGATCACGGTGCAGGTGGCCATTCCGGTGGGTCTGGGGGCCGGCGCGGCATCGACCATCACCGTCACCGCGACTGGTCGCGACGGCGGCCCCAGCGCCAGTGCCACCGACCTGGTGCGTGTTGCCAGCATTACTGCTGCCGATCTCTCACCCGGGCAGCGTGGCAACCTCAACCCGGGCGAGTCGCTGACGTACAGCCACACCGTGACGAACACTGGCACCACCACAACGGCCCTTGTTGTCGAGAGCAGCGATAGCGCCGCCGGCTGGAGTTCGACGGTGAGCGGGAGCCCCACGCCCACGCTCGCGCCCGGCGAGCGCGCCACCGTAACCGTGCAGGTGACCGCGCCGGCAAACGCCACGCCCGGCGATCGCAACACCACCCGCCTGCAGGTGCGTGCCGTAGGCGAAGAGACGCCGGTCCTCGACCAGGAGGAAGACATCACCTCGATCGGCCCGGCGCGGGGCGTGATCATCGAGCCGAACCGGAGCGGTGTTGGCGCGCCGAATAGCACGATCGTCTTCACCCACACCGTGCGCAACATCGGCACCGAGCAGGGCCTCTTCCGGCTCACCGTTGCGGAGGCCAATGGCTGGCCGGCGACGGTCACGCCGGACCTGGTGAATCTCGGCGCCGGGCGCGAGGTGACCGTCACCGTGCGGGTCTTCATCCCCGATGGTACCCGGGCCGGCGACCCCGGCTTCGCGCGGGTGCGCGTCGAACTGGTGGGCGACCCGCAGATCGCGGATGATGCGGAGGATCAGATCACGGTGCAACGCATCGCCCGCGTGGAGCTGGCAGCCTCACAGGTGCGGGCGATCGCTGCCGGGGGCGGGCCACAGAACCTGAGCGGGCTGGCGGTGGTCAACCGGGGCAGCGCCGCCGACACCATTGACCTGACGGCGGTTGATCTGCCGGCTGGCTGGACACTGGCCCTCAGCCCGTCCACGGTCACGGTAGACCGCAATGGAACCTTCCGTGTCGCGATGCAGGTGACCGTGCCGGCGAGTGTGGCGCCCGGTTCGGTGACCACCTTCTTTGTGGAGGCGCAATCGCGCTTTGATCTCGCCGTGCGCGACCGGGTGCAGGTCACCCTGGTGGTCCCGGGCGTTGCGCCCCCGCCAACCCGGCTCTATCTGCCGCTGCTGCGGCGTTCGTAACCCGGCCGAACCCGGAGGAGCTCATGACCCTCGATGAAGCCATTGGTGAGTTGAGCCGGCGTATCAGCGCAACCTCGCCGAGCGCCGTTGTCCGTGTGACGCGTGTTTCGAGCGAGGAGGCCACCGTGCGCGCCTACGCCCCTGCCAGCGATGAGCAGGCGATCAAGGCGGCGACGCAGGACTATACCCTGGAGTTGCTCACCAGCGAGGGCCTCGACGTGCAGGTGCTCGTCTACGACATGGCCACCTCGCTGCCTCCGGAGGAGTAGGGCCGGCGGATTGGCACAGCCCGGCATCTGGCCCTACAGTTGCGCGATCAGCCACTCCAGGGCCAGCAGATAGCCACGCCAGCCGAGGCCGGTGATCTGCCCCGTCGCCACCGGGGCGATGACCGAGGTGTGGCGGAAGGGCTCACGCCGGTAGACATTTGAGAGATGCACCTCGATGATCGGTGCACGCAGGGCGGCCAGCGCGTCACGCAGACTCAGCCCGTAGTGGGTCAGCGCCCCCGGGTTGATAATCACCCCTGCGGCGCTCCAGCCCTCGCCCTGCAAAAAGTCCACCAGGACACCCTCGTGATTGGATTGCAGGCTCACCAGGCGCAGACCAGCAGCCTCGGCGCGGCTGGTCAGAGCGGCGTCGATCGCGGCGAGCGTCGTGTGACCGTAGATCTCCGGCTCACGCTGGCCGAGCATGTTCAGGTTCGGTCCGTGCACCACGGCGATCGTTGCGGGCATACGGTCCTCCTTCTTGCGGTAGACCCCTCGCGGAGTGTACCCTGCCCCTCGACAAGCTCGGGAGCCGCGTAGCCGAAGGGCTCGGGGTGACGTGGAAGCATGGGGTCAGGATGCGGCCCACGCACAAACCCTCGTTGTCATATTACAGAGTTACGCGGTTGCCTCCCGGTGGGGGCGCTGCCAGCGGTTCGGCCGGCCTCCTGGCCACAGCGGGCGGGGAATTGGGGCATGCGGGGAGGCTGCGCTTTCTGCTTGCTGGCAGCGCATTGGCTCAGCTCCACACCTCCACAGCGCTCCAGCTCGACAAAGCCCTGTGTGGAGCTGGAGCGCTGTGGAGATGAGCGGAACAATGCGGGATTGCCAATTCCACCTGGTATCAGATCGGGTTGTGCCAGCTTGATCGACAACGCGACAGCTCCACACTTCTACACCTCCCTGTCAAGTGGATTCGACCCGTGCCTCAGCGCCGTAGCTGCGGCGGCCCGGCCGCCTGGAGCTGCGCGCAGATCGGGTCGGCCCAGGCCCGCCTGGCGCAGATCTGCTGGTAGGCGCCGCTGGCCTGGATGAGCGTGCTGGGGGCGCCGAGGTAGCCGGCGGCCACGGCCAGATTGTAGTGTGCCAGGGCGCGCCGGCTGGAGCCCTCGGGAGCGGCCTGGACGGCCCAGAGGTAGTAGCGCGCGGCTGCCGTCCAGTCGCCGGCATGGCCGGCACAGTCAGCCTGAACCAGCAAGGTGGCGTAGGCGCTGGCCCCTAGTTCGCGGGCCGTGGCGGCGGCGGCGCAGTGCAGAACGGCGGCCGTGGCGCCGTTCTGCACCTGTGCGCGGGCGAGCGAGCCCTCCAGCCAGTGGTAGTGCGCCAGCGCGGGTCTGCCGATCCAGACCAGGCTCAGCGCCACCGCGGCTGCAACCGCTCCCAGGCGCAGGAGACGCCGCCTGGGCAGCAGGGTGGCCACCAGCGCGTCAGCCAGCACGGCGGCGCCCCACAGTATGAGCGCGTAGCGGAGCGCCTCGACACGAATGAGGCCACCGCCGGCAAGCACGGCAAGCATCACCGTCCCGCCGCCGAGCGCGCCGGTCAGCAGCGGCCAGCGCCAGCCCGGCTGCGTCGCTCCCAGGATGCCTGGCCTGGCGGCGAGCCAGACGGCGATCGGCGCCAGGATGAGGCTGCCGCTCAGGGCGAGGAACCAGATCGCTGCGGCGAGTGGCGGCGCGAAGGCCGGGCTGAGCTGTAGCCAGCCATTGGTGGTCGCGGCGACGAGCAGCAAGAGCGCCACACCCAGCGCGATCAGGATTCCCCCCGGGCTGCGCAGCAGGCTGGTGCCGAGCTGGCGGCGCACCACGGGCGGGCCGCCGGCCAGCGCAAGGCGCCGCTCGATGTCCTGCTGGAGCTGGCTGTACCAGCCGGTAAGCCCCGCGATCGCCAGTGCCTGGCCCGGTGCGCCCTCCAGCACCATGCGCGAGTGGAGGGCCAGCGGCCGCTTCCACAGGCAGCGGTCGAGGCTGAGCCAGCGGCGCACCGTTGCCCACGGCAGGTCTGTGACGAGCTGGCCGCGCCCGTCGTAGCGGGCGATCGAGCCAGGCCGGGTCACAATCGCATCCGGTTGCTCACGCTCGATACGTCCAATCGGCAGCCAGGCGATGATCGCGGTCGCAATCGCAGCATAGCCGGCCATGGCGATCAGCAGCAGCGTCGCCACAACGCCAGTCGCGCGCCACGGGTCGAAGGAGGCACCAAAGCTGATCACGCCGTTTGGCTGGGGCGTGATCACCGGCACAGGCGCGACCATGGCCATCAGCAGGAGCGCCAGCGGCAGGGCCAGCGCCGTGGCGCCGCGTAGCAGGTCGCGGTAGCTGTGGATAAAGCGCTCGACATAGCGCTGCTCGGGCTCTGCGGCAAGCAGCGCGTCGATGCGTAGCCGTGTGCCGGCGCTTGTGCCAGGGCGTTGCTGCCAGGCTCGTAGCTCGTCGAGGATCTGCTCGCGGGCGGCTGTGTCCTGGAGGGTGCGGAACTGCCCCAGTGCGGCGCTGAGGTCGTCCAGGGCCTGCTTTCCATCACCGGCGCGCAACGCCGCGCGGCCACGGAGGGCCAGCACCGTCGCTACGCGGCGCGTGTCACCGAGCTCAGCGAAGAAGGCCTGGAGCTCGCTGAGCAGCGCCCTGGCCCGGTCATACTGGCCGCTGGCAAGCTCACATGCAGCCAGCGAGCGCTGCAGCCAGGCCCGCAGATACGGGTCGCGGGCGGCAGGCTGGCGCAGCAGTTCCTCCAGGGTGGCGCGGGCCTCAGCGGGGTAGCCGTAGTGCAACACCAGGTCGGCCAGGTGCTGTTCGGCCCGTAGCACGCCGGTGGCGTCGCCGAGGAGCTGGAACGCGTCACGGGCCTGCGCATACCAGCTGCGGGCAACGTTGGCCAGCCGGATCCGCAGCCAGTTCTGGTAGTGCGCGCAATGTTCGGGCACGGGTAAGAGCCGGTTGCCTGGCCCCAAAACCAGGCTGGCGATCAGGAATGGCAGCGCCAGCAGCCAGCTTCCGAGCGCGGCGCTGGCCTGGAGCAGCAGACTCTGAGGCGCGACCGGCGTGTACCACTCGCCAGCACGGGCCGCGAGCTCCTGATAGGCAGCGCCCAGGAGCAGCAGCGTTTCGGCGAGGGCCTGCTGCTCGCCCGTGCGCGCGAAATGGGCAATGCTCTGGCGATACAGCTCGATAGCCTGGACCCCGTGGCCCTGTTCGGCGTAGATCAGGCCCAGGCTCCGGCTCACGTGGCCCGCCAGGTCGGGCTCCAGGTCGCCGTGGGCCTGCAGCGCCGTGAGTTGGGCGGCGGCCTCGGCGCGGCACTGCGTGGCGTGGAGCAGGCGGGCGCGCAGGTACTGCAGCCAGCGCCGCTGGCGCGGCCCCAGCGCAGCCTCACCGACGGCCTCCGCAGCCGTCGCGAGCAGGCGCTCGGCCTCGGCGCAGCGCCGGGTCGCTTCGAGATGGGCGAAGCTGGCGCGCAGCTGGTCGAGGCCGTGCTCGGGGTCGAGGTGCAGCAGGTGGTAGATCGCCGCTCGCCGCCGCAGGTCGGCCTCAGTGCTGGCTGGTACGACGCTTAGCACCGGACTGTCGGGCAGCAAGGGCATTGCTCCGCCGGCGGTGCCGGGCGGCGTTGTCTGCTGGCTGAAGTGGTGATAGAGCCGCAGCTGGATGGCGTGCAGTGCCTCCGGGCGATCGCGGCGCCACGTTGCGAGCAGTGCTGCACGCAGCGTATCGGGCAAGGCCAGCCGGCCGTCGCCGAGCTCGCGCACAAAGCTGTACGCCCGTAGGGCGGCGAGCTGATCCTCGCCGGGCTCCTCAGGCTCCTGGAGCACCGAAAGCACAGCGGCATCGATCCAGCGGGGGATGGCGGCCCGGCGCAACAGCTCGGCCTGGGGCGCGCTGGCCGTGGCGAGCAGGTGCTCAAGCACCTGGGTCAGCCCTTCGTCGCCGGGCGCGCCCTGGGCGGCGGCAATCAGCGTGATCAGGTAGCTGTGCAGATCAATCGCCATGGGACCAGTCAACACCGGGGCTCTGGGCCTGCGCCAGGCTATCGCCGATCAGTCCGAGCAGCTGCGGATGGCCCTGCGTCGCCGCGTAGATGGTCTGCAGCTCGCGGTCGCTCAGCTGCGTCAGGCCACAGGTACCCCGCAGGTAGGCTGCTACCTCTGGCGGGGCAAACCCTTCGAGTGGCAGTTCGTCCAGTACGGCAGCCCAGTTGGCGTCAAACGGCGGCAGCTGGCGACTGGCCAGCACCACCACCGTGTTGGGCAGCGTCCCGCTGCGTATCCGGTTGAGCAATTCGCCCCTGATCCAGCGGTCGGCCAGGCTGGGCACCCAGGAGGTCCGCTCATGCGAGCACTGTTCGTAGCTGTCGAAGAGCAACAGGAGCGGGCCATGGGTCGCGAGCCCGGCCAGGCAGACGAAGAAGGCGTGGGTCACCTGCGCCTCGATCGTCTGGAGCAGCAGCGGGTTATCGGTCTGGACGACAAACAGCTTGTCCTTGACGGTCAATGCCGCTGGTGCGGCATCCGCGCGGGTTATCTGCTGCTGGCGCGCGGCGCTTGTGGCGATCCGGGGCGCGGTCAGCGTATTGATCGTCGTGGTCAGCGGAGCGAAGGCCTCGGCGCCGAGCGCGTCGCGCAGCTGGCGGACCAGGGTCAGCACATCATAGGCCTGATCGGCGCCGAAGTCGATCAGGGCGCTGCGGGCCGCGAGGGCCGTCGCCTGACGGGCGAACTCGCGCAACAGCCACGACTTGCCCATCCCTGGTCCGGCAGTGATGCAGATGATCCGCCCGCGGCCCGCATGCGCGAGGCTGCTGCGGAGGTGCGCCAGCTGGCGCTGGCGGCCCACAAATCGCACCTGTGTCAAGCGAGCTCCCCTGTGCCCCCCCAGCGCCACTCGATAGACTTAAACGATGTTTTGCTCAAGATGGTGGCGTCCTCCGCGAAAACGGCTGATCCGGAGCTCATCAATATCGATCGTGTGGGCACGGCCATCGAGCAGCTCCTCGGCGATCAGCATGCCGGTGGCGGGTGCGTGCATGATCCCGTGCCCGCTGAAACCGCTGGCATCCAGGTAGCCAGCCAGGTCAGGGTGCCGCCCGAGGATGGGGTTGTGGTCTGGTGTGATCTCGTAGAGCCCGGCCCAGCACTGGCGCTCGGCGAGGCTGGCCTTTGCGAGAAACGGGAAGCGGTACAGGCCGGCCTCGAGCACGTGGTCAAGCCAGGCCCAGTCGACGTTGAGCGTGAAGCTGCTGGGCTCGTCAGGATTGGACTTGCCCATCAGGATGCTGGCGCCCTCGTGGCGCATGTAGAAGCCACTGCCCACGTCGATCGTGAGTGGCATCGGGCCGGGGAGCTCCGGGAAGGGTGCGGTCAGATAGACATTGCGCCGGTAGGGGCGAACGGGCACGTCGAGCCCGGCGAGGGCTGCCACCTCACCTGCCCACGGCCCCGCGGCATTGATCACCACATCGCAGGCGATAGGGCCGCCGGTCGTGGTGACACCCGTCACGGCGCCGCCGCTGATCGCGAAGCCAGTCACGGCGGTGGCGCGCTGCAGGCGCGCGCCCATACGCCGGGCTGCACGCAGATAACCCATGGCGATGCCGTAGGGGTCGCAGTAGCCGTCATCGGGGCCGAAGGTGGCGCCGACCAGGTCGTCGCTGCGTGTGCCGGGCACGAAGCGGGCCACCTCCGCCGGGCTCAACAGTTCGACGCGCACAGCGAGCTCGCGCTGCAGGGCTGCGTTGCGCTGGTACTGTGCCCAGGTGGCCGCGTCGTTCACCAGAAAGAGGTAGCCGACCTGGTGCAGCTCCGCGTGGCCGCCGACCTCTGTGTCGAAGCTGCGGAGTTTCTCAATGCTGTAGCGCGAGAGCAGGATGTTGGTGCGACTGGAGAACTGGTGGCGCACCCCCGCCGCCGAGCGAGCGGTGCTCCCGCTGACCTCGCTCGCCTCCTTCTCCACAATCAGCAGGTCACGACAGCCGCGGAGCGCGAGGTGATAGGCGATGCTCGCCCCGATCACCCCTGCGCCGACGATCACCACCTGCGCCCGTGTCAGCATCACGAACCTCCGTCACACGCGTCGTCCATACCGTTGTGGGACGCCCACCACCCCCAGGGCTGATGCAACGATCCTGCTGGCAAACCTGGGTACGCGGGCCTCCGGCCCGCATGCGGGCGGGACGCCCGCGCACCCGGCCACGCTTACGAGGGAGTTCGCCAGCAGTATCATGCAACGTCGCCAGACGCGTCGGAACCTCACCTTCCCAACCTCTCAAGTGGAAGGTTTTTGGCGGATAGCGTCCTGATGCGCTGCTTGCCCTCACTCCCCTCCCCCCCTCTCCCATCCTGGGAGAGGGAGGTATGTTGTTGGCGTTGTGG
>JACAEO010000345.1 GCA_013388805.1 Chloroflexota bacterium | reverse complement strand
GCCAACAACATACCCCTCTCTCCCAGGCTGGGAGAGAGGGGTATGGGGTGAGGGCAAGCAACGCATCAGGAGGGGGCCCGTGCCGCGCCCTCAGAGCACCAGCCCCATCCCCTCGAGCCAGAAGCGCAGCCACGACATACTGCCCAGGATGAGCAGCGTCGGCACGATCGCCACCACCGCGGGGCGGGCAAGCTGGCGCAGGTCCGTCACCGCCCCCTCGTAGCCCATCACCAGGCTGGTGAGCAGCAGCGCCACCAGGTACAGGACCCCGGTGATCCCGAAGAAGGCCAGCAAGGCCAGCGGCCAGAACATGAAGCTCAGATTGCCGTAGATCGCGGCCAGGACCAGCACGTTGAGGCCCACGATCCCGAGCAACTCCCACCAGTTCGTGAGCACCGGCTGCAGGTCATCCACGTCCTTGCGCAGGGTCTTCACCAGCACGATGTGCAGAATAACGGCGATCGCGATGCCCATGCCCATGCCGGTGAGGGTGCGCAGCAGGTTGTCGGGCGGGTAGAGGTGCGGCTGCCCAAGGTCCACAAACAACGAGTTGAAGCCATCGACGGCCATGATGGCCACAAAGAGCAGCAGGGTCGCCACGATCGACCAGGGTGGCAGGCCGCCCGCGCGCCCGCGGCCCATGGCGTAGAGGGAGAGCGTCGTGAGCAGGAAGCTCAGGTAGATCCCGCTGTTGCGCGCGCAGAGCGGGAACTGCAGCTCGCCGAGGAAGATGTTGTGCTGCTGGGCGCACACCCCATGGACCACGGCGTACATCTTCCACTCCAGCGGCGCGCCGGGCCAGAAGAGCAGCGCGGCCAGCAGCACAGCGAACAGCGCGACAAAGAACCAGCGCCAGGGGCGCTCACGCCGAATCTGGACCACGGCCTCGGTGGCCCGGCGCTCGCCGATGCGCTGCTGGGCGATGCGGATGATCTCGTCGGGCGTCGGGTTGCTCATTGCAATGCCTCAAGCCGTTCCGCGAGCAGCTGTTCGTTCAACGCGCCGATGTGGCGGGCGTTGATCGTGCCGTCGCGGTTGATGAAGTAGGTGACGGGCAGGCTGGTCACCGCATAGCGGTCGCCGATGTCGCCGCTGACGTTGGCGATCAGCGGGAAGGTGACGTCGACCTTCGGCGCGAAGCGGGCGATCGCCTCCGGCAGTTCGTTGCGGTTGACGGCCAGCACCACCAGGTCGCCGGCAGCGTTGCTGTAGGCCCGCTGCAGCGCTGGCATCTCTTCGACGCAGGGCAGGCACCAGGAGGCCCAGAAGTTGAGCAGCACCGGCGTGCCGCGCAGGTCGCTCAGCCGGCGGGTCGTGCCATCGGGCAGCGTGTAGCTGAAGTCGGGGGCCTTATCGCCACTGGCGAGCGCGCCGCTCCCCCGCTCGAGCAGGCGGCTCTCGGTGGCGATGATCGCGCGCCCGGGATCGAGGCTGGCCGGGGTGGGTGGGACCGCTTCGCGGCCACAGGCGGCCAGGGCGAGGGCGAGCAGCAACAGGATCGTAAGCCGTTCCATACCCTCATTATACAGCCTGTTCGTCTCAATCCTGGATCCGCGCCAGTTGGGCGCGGCGGAAGACGATGACTACCCGCTCGACGCCGTAGCGCGCGCGGGCGCCGCTGAAGATCACCCCGTCGTGGCCATAGCGATCGAGCCACCACTCGGCGGCCTGGGCCGGCTCCAGGTCGAGGCCGAGGCTACGCGCCTCGGCGCGGATGGCCGCGAGCTGGTCCGGCCACTGCTCCAGGTCGCAGCTGAACGGGCGCTCCATCCGCACCCGGTAGCGTGGCGGGTTGCCTGGCAGCAGCCGCTGCCACCACGGGCGGTCACCCTCGCGGCCCTCGCGCAGCGGCACCAGCGTGATCCCACGGCCGGCCGGCGTATGCTCCTGCATCAGCATGTCGCGGTAGAGCCGGTAGGCGCCGTGGGCCTGCGAGCCGGTGGCCCACTCGCTGGCCGCCCGCGCGTCGAGCAGTTCGGGCGCCTCGTCGAGGTCGGAGACTCTGGGGATGCGTGGCGGGGCCATGATCTGGATCTGGGGGAGCGGGCGGTCGGCCAGCAGGCGCTCGTCGCCATCAAGCCAGGTGGCGCGCACCACGCGCATCGGCCCATCACGGCGCAGGCCGAAGCGGAAGCCGCGGCGCTCGCGTCCCTCCATGCTGTGGGCGCGGGCCGCCACCTCTACGTGCAGCCGTAGCCCCGCGCCGCAGCCCGGTGCGGGGAACCAGCGCACCGGCGCGGTAAAGTGAAAGATCTGCGCTGTGCCGTGGGCCTCGCTACCGGTCGCCCGCCAGCCGCGCCCGACCAGCCCGCTCCAGCCGCCACGCACTGCCCGCAGCGGCGGGTAGATCGCGACCACATCGCCGGGACCGGGCGCCCGGTCAAGCTCCCAGAGACCCGGGGGCACCGCGCCTGAGGCCGGCAGCCGCACCGTGCCACCGATGACCTCCTGGGGGACGCCAGCGTTGGCCAGCTTCACCGTTGCCCCGGTGGCCGGCAGCAACGGCTCCGGCGGGTCGTCCTCTGGCGCACCCGCACCGAGCGCGGCGCCGCACTCCACACAGAAGCGCGGCGCGCCGGCTGGAAGCGCCGCGCCACAGTGGGGGCAGAATTTCGGGCGGCGGTCCACGGGATCCATCGGTCGCCCCAGACGGGCTCACTGCGAGGCGACCGGGCCGGTGTCGCGCTGCCGGACGCGCCCGAAGCGGCTGAACACCGGGTTGGCCCCTGTCTGCAGGTGATCGACGAGGCTCAGCACCAGGAAGCCAAGGATGGCCAGCGCCAGCGCCACCCAGAACTCGGGCGCGGCGAAGTCGGGCAGGATGTTGCGCTCGCGCAGCGGTACTACCTTACCGTGGCGATCGAGCATCGTCTCGACAACCTCTTTCCACGGCCAGATCTTGCGCAGCGAGCCAACCATAAAGCCGATCAACACCGCCACTGTAACACCGTGGTAGTGCTTGAGCAGCCAGCTCAGCAGCCGCGCAAAGCCCAGCAGACCGATGACCGCGCCCAGCGCGACCGGGATGACCGCCAGCAGGTTCAGCTCGGAGACGGCATTGAGCACATAGGCGTACTGCCCCAGGATGAGCAGGATGAACGAGCCCGAGATGCCGGGCAGGATCATGGCCATGATCGCCACCACGCCACTCAAAAACAGCGTGATCGGGTCGTGGGGCATCGCCAGCGGCACCATCCCCACGAGCAGGTAGGCGCCCAGCGAGCCGAGCACCAGCGCAGCCACCGTGGACGGGCGCCACTGCACCGTCATCCCCACCGCGATGATCGAGGCCACGATCAGCCCGAAGAAGAAGGCAAACAGGTAGACCGGCTGGTTCTCCAGCAGGTAACGCATCACCCGGGCCATCGAAAGCACCGCGACGCCGAGGCCCAGCCCGAGCGGGATGAGAAAGGCCCAGGGGATTTGATTGAAGGCCTCGCGCAACCGTCCCTGCCCGATCAACTGGAGCAGCCGCAGGTTGAAGGACTTGATCGCCGCGAGCAGCGTCTCATAGATGCCGAGGATGAAGGCCATCGTCCCGCCCGAGACGCCGGGGATGAGGTCGGCAATGCCCATCGCAAAGCCGGTGAACAAGAGACGCACGGACGAGAAGCGGCGCGGGCCGGTATCCGGTGCTTGCATGAAACTGCTCCGTGTCTGGACAAATAAAAGCTGCGCCCCTGCCAGGACGCCAGGAGCGAGTATAAACCAGGCCCGGGGCGCCGTCAATATTCCTGCGCTGACAGTATGGCCCTACGTGATAACACTCTTGTAAGAGAGGGTTCCGCTCCCCGGGATGGTTCGCCGAGGGCTTGCGCAACGTCCGCCTCCTGCGCTGACGCGGCGTAGGCGCCCCGCGCGCCCCGCGGCCGCCCCTGCGCTCCCGGGGCGCTGCGCCGCCTCGCTGCTGCTC
>JACAEO010000324.1 GCA_013388805.1 Chloroflexota bacterium | reverse complement strand
TGAGCGCGGTGGCGGGGCGGGGATGGCCTGCGGCACGTCGGGCAGTGGCGATGCGCCGGCCGCATCGGCGAGCCCGGCCAGTTGCTCGCGGGTGGCCAGGGGAGTGCCGTAGCGCTCGGCGACGGTGCGCAGCGCATCGACCAGCGCCAGGCCGGTGGGGTAGCGCCGCTCGGGCCGCTTCGCCAGGGCGCGGGCCAGCACCTCGTCCAGTTCGCCGGGCAGGTGGGCCACCACACTGGTGGGTGGCGGCGGCGGCAGTTGCGCGTGGGCTACGATCAGCTGCGGCGTGGGGCCGGAGAAGGGCACGCGGCCGGTGATCACCTCGTAGGCGACCACACCCAGCGCGTAGAGGTCGCTCCGCCCGTCGACCCGGCGCGCCTCGGCCTGCTCGGGTGAGATGTACTCGGGCGTGCCCATAAAGATGCCGGTGCGGGTGAGGCGCTCACCGTCGGAGTCCGGCGTCTGGGCGATGCCAAAGTCGGTGAGCAGCACCCGGCCGTCGCGGGCGATCAGAATGTTGTGGGGCTTGATGTCGCGGTGGACGGCGCCATGCGCGTGGGCGTAGTCGAGCGCGCGGGCGACCGGGTCGAGCAGGCTGACGGCGTAGCCGAGGCCTAGCGTGGTGCGCTCTTCGAGCACCGCGTGCAGACTGCGCCCGGAGATATACTCCATCGCGATGTAGTAGAGCCCGTCTTGCTCGCCGACATCATAGATCGTTACGATCGCCGGGTGGTGCAGGTTCGCCGCTGTGGTAGCCTCGCGCTCGAAGCGACGGATGAACTCGGGGTCCAGGCTCAGCTGGGCGGCCAGCACCTTGAGTGCCACCGGTCGTTGCAGCAGCGTATCCACGGCGCGATAGACACGGGCCATGCCGCCGCGGCCAAGCTCGGCGCGGATCTCGTAACGCCCCAGGCGGCGTCCGATCAGGCTTGTCACGCGGCGCTCTCCTTGCGGCAGCGGGCACGGTGGCGATGCTGGAGGGCGTGGTCCTCCAGGTGACCCGGGCAGAGCGGCATAGTTACCGCCTCCCAGTATACACGATCAGCACGCGGCCCGGCTGGATCAGCCGTTGCACGGGCACGGCTGGCAACCGCCGTTTTGCCCACGCCGGGTGCGCGGGTATCCCGCCCGCATGTGGGCCGGAGGCCCGCGTATCCAGGGTGGGAACAACGGGGTGGGCCAGCAGGAGCGTCGCCTCAGCCTCGGGAGCCAGTGGTTGCCAATTGAGTTTGCGCGGTGCTGATGGTATAATCAGCCAGACACGCGTGAAAGATTGTGCCATAACGTACAAAGGGTTGCCAAGCTGTCCGGAGGAACGCGGCATGCAGGCTGTGCCCGCTCCAAAACTTGTGATCAAGCGCCAGGACGGCCAGTTCCGTGAACTCGAGTGGGAGTCCGAGACGATCACGATCGGGCGCGATGGCGCCAACGATATCGTGATTGACCATCCGCTCGCCTCCCGGCGCCACGCCCGCCTCGAACGCACCGAGGAGGGCTTTGCTGTGCGCGACCTGGAGAGTACCAATGGCACCTTTGTGAACCAGGAGCCCATCGCGGGGCTGTGCCCGCTGCATAATCAGGATCAGATCATCATCGCCGATACGGTGATAGTCTTTCAGGACCCGGAGGCGACGATTAAGGGGGTGCTGCCCCCCGAGTTGCTGCGCAACGTCCGCGAGGAATTGCGCGTCGATAGCCGCACCAAAGAGGTCTATATCAAGGGCCAGATCCTGACGCCGTCGCTGACCGTCAAGGAGTTCCAGTTGCTCGAGTTGCTCTACGAGCGGCGTGGCCAGGTGATCAGTAAGGATGAGATCGCCCGCCAGGTCTGGGACTATGAGGTCTTCGACTACAACGCCATCGATGCGCTTGTCTATCGCCTGCGCCAGCGCATCGAGCCCGACCCGGGCAACCCGCGTTATCTGGTGACCCAGCGCGGCTTCGGCTATAAGCTGATCACGACGCCCGATCAGGTCGCATCCCTCCCTGGTTGACCATCTGGTCCGTACGTTCTTGCACCCACTCGCGCCCTGCAGTAGCCGGCAATGACCAGCATCGCGCTTCGCGCCCCACAACGCCTCCGCGGCGTCATCCAGGTCCCCGGCGACAAGTCGATCTCGCACCGGGCGGTGATCTTCAATGCCGTCGCCGCGGGCAGTGCCCAGGTCAGCAACTTTCTCGCCGGCGCCGACTGCCTTGCGACGATCGCCTGTGTGCGCGCGCTTGGCGTTGACGTGCAGCGCGCGGGGACGGAGGTGCGTATCACCGGCGCTGGCCTGCACGGGCTGTGTGAACCTGCCGATGTGCTCGATTGCGGCAACTCGGGCACCACGCTGCGCCTGCTGGCCGGCCTGCTCGCCGGTAGGCCGCTGTTTGCCGTGCTCAGCGGCGATGCCTCGCTGCGCTCGCGCCCCCAGCGCCGCATCGTTGCCCCGCTGCGCGCGCTGGGCGCCTGGCTCGATGGGCGTGATGACGGCGACCGGGCACCGCTCGCCGTGCGGGGTGCCACGCTCAGCGGCGGGAGGTATGCGCTGCCCGTCGCCTCGGCCCAGGTCAAGTCGGCCCTGCTGCTCGCCGGTCTCGCGGGCAGCGGGCCGCTGACCCTCACAGGCAAGATCGCCAGCCGTGATCATAGCGAGCGAATGCTGCAGGCCATGGGTGTTGATCTGCGCCTTTCCCCTGAGCAGATCAGCCTGCACCCGCCGACTGACCCGCAGCTGCCCGCCCCGCTCACGCTGCGCGTCCCGGGCGACCCATCGTCGGCTTCCTTCTGGTGGGTTGCCGCCGCGATTCACCCCGATGCCGAACTCACGACTGCCGGGGTCTGCCTCAACCCGACCCGCACCGGCGCGCTCGAGGTGCTGCGCGCGATGGGTGCGGCGATCACCATCAGCAATGAGCGGGTGGAGGGCAGCGAGCCGGTGGGTGATGTGACGGTGCGCTCCTCGCAGCTACGGGGCGCCAGCATCGGCGGCGAGCTCATCCCGCGCCTGATCGACGAGATCCCCGTCCTGGCCGTCGCTGCCGCCTGCGCCGAGGGCGATACGGTGATCCGTGACGCCCAGGAGCTCCGCGCCAAGGAGACTGATCGTATCGCCACCGTGGCCGGTGGCCTCGCGGCGCTCGGTGTGGCCGTCGAGCCCACGGCGGACGGCATGGCCATCGCTGGCCGCGGGCCGCGCCTCGTCGGCGCCGAGCTCGCCAGCCACGGCGACCATCGCCTCGCCATGGCCTGGGCGGTCGCCGCGCTCGTCGCTCGCGGTGAGACCCGCGTCCACGACCCCGACGCAGTCACCGTCAGCTACCCCGGGTTCTGGGAGACACTCGCGGGGCTGCGGGCCTGAGGGTCGCCCCGTTTGCGTGAGGGAGTATGAGCGATCACTACAGCTTCACGATCGAGGTCTATACCGACGCGCTGGTCATTACCGGCAGTTACGATCTGCCGCTCTACCGCCGGGTCAGCGACGCGATCAATAGCCGGCTGCATCGCTTTATCACGCTGCGTGATGCCAGTGTGGCCCCACTCTGGCGCCCGCAGCAGGCCGAGCACGTGCCCCAGTTGCTGGTCGATTGGAGCGACTCGCTGCTGGTCGCCACCATCGCCGAGCCGGCGCCGCCGCCAGGCTTTCAGGCCCCGTCTCCGCCGCGCGATACCCAGCCCATGATGTTCTTCACGCCGACCTTCGCGCTCCGCGCCGATTTCTACAAGCGCACCGACATGGAGTTGATCGTGATGCTCGGCGAGATGACTGATGACTTCGTGCCGCTGAGCGGGGTGACGATCTATCCACTGCAGGGAGGCACCGCGTTCAGCCGTGGGTTCGTCTGCCTCAACCGCCATCGGGTGCAGGCCCTCTACGCCGTGGGCGCCCAGATTGCCCACGCCCCGCTGCCCGCGCTCAACCCCGACGTGTTCGTGCCGATCCCGGTGCCGGTCGCGCCCGCGCCGGAGGAGCCTGTGCCCACGGACGAAGGATCGGAACCCGCTGCCGAGCCGTGAGCAAGCCGCAGCGGGCGAGCGGGTATGCCAGTGCAGCGAGAAGGAGCCATCCGTGAAGATCTTCGTCTCCGGGGGTGCGGGCTACATTGGCGCGATCACGTCTGCCGAGTTGATCGCCGCCGGCCACCAGGTCGTCGTCTTCGATAACTTCTACCAGGGCCACGCCGCAGCTGTGCCACCCGAGGCGACGCTGATCCAGGGCGACCTGGCCGACATCAACGCGGTACGCGCCGCCTTTGCCGCCCATCCTGACATCGATGGGATCATGCACTTCGCGTCGTACACCCTCGTCGGCGAGAGTATGGAGCAGCCGCTGCGCTACCTGCGCGACAATGTCGTCTCGGCCGGCAATCTGCTCGAGGTCGCGGTTGCAGCCGGGGTGCGCCGCTTCATCCTCTCCTCGACGGCAAACCTCTTCGATGAGCCGGAGCAGATGCCGATCGAGGCCGACAACAAGATCGTCCCGGGCTCGCCCTACGGCGAGTCGAAGTTCTTCATCGAGCGCATGCTCCACTGGTTCGAGCGCATCTACGGCCTGAAGTATGCCTGCCTGCGCTATTTCAACGCCAGCGGCGATACGCCCGAGCGCGGCGAGGACCACGATCCCGAGACGCACCTCATCCCGCTGATCCTCCAGGTGGCGCTCGGCCAGCGGCCCCATATCACCGTCTTCGGCAATGATTATCCCACCCCCGACGGTACCTGCATCCGCGACTACATCCACGTCGTCGATCTCGCCCAGGCGCATATACTGGCGATGGAGGCCCTCGATCGCATCGGCGCGCGCCGCTACAACCTGGGCAATGGCAATGGCTTCAGTGTGCTGCAGGTGATCGAGGCTGCCCGCAAGGTGACCGGCCACCCCATCCCCCACGTCATCGGCCCGCGCCGCCCGGGCGACCCGGCGGTGCTGATCGCTTCCTCGGCAGCTATTCGGGCCGAGCTCGGCTGGCAGCCCCGCTACCCCGCCATCGAGACGATCGTTGCCAGCGCCTGGGAGTGGCACCGGACCCATCCCCACGGCTACGCTGACTGATGGACGTTCCACGCCAGATCGGGAACTATAGCCTGGAGCACATCATCGGGCGTGGCGCCTCGAGTGAGGTCTGGCTGGCGCGCCACGCCGAGCTCCGCGACCACGTGGTTGCCATCAAGCTGCTGGTGACCCAGGAGCGCGAGGCGGTGCGCCGCTTCCAGCGCGAGGCGGCGATCGCGGCCCGGCTGCGCCATCCCAATATCGTCCAGCTCCACGACTACGGGTTCCTGCCGCCCTTCCACTACACGGTGATGGAGTACATTGAGGGCGGCTCGCTGCGTGATCGCTTCGAGCGGCGCGGGCGTCTGCCCCTGCCCGATGCGCTGGCCATCTTTCGCCAGGTGGCCAGTGCGCTCGACTATGCCCACGCTCGCAACATCGTGCACCGCGATGTCTCGCCGGCCAACATTCTGCTCGAGCAGAAGACCGGCCGCGCCGTGCTCACCGATTTCGGCATTGCCCGTGATTCGGCGACGCCAATCACCGTCACACGCACGATCATGGGTACCCCCGGTTACTTCTCGCCCGAGCACACCCAGTCGGCCACCAGTGTCACCCACCTCTCGGACATCTACAGCCTCGGGGTGGTGCTCTACCATATGCTGGCCGGCGCGCTGCCCTGGGCCGAGCCGCCCGGGCTGCCCGAGGGGCCGCCCTTCAGCGCGCCGCTGCCGCTCAAGGAGCGAGGGGTCGAGGGTGTCCCCGCCGAGGTGGACCGGGTGCTCGCCCGGTTGCTCGCGCTCGAGCCGACTCATCGCTTCCCCTCGGCTGGCGCTGCGGTCGAGGCGCTCGACCAGATCTTCAAGCGCCACGAGATGGCAACCCAGATGGTGATCGCAGGCGCCCGCACCACCGTGAAGCCGGTCGAGCTCGAAGCCGGCGGCGTGGAGACCAACGCGGTCGAGGTGGTGCTCGGCCCCGAGCTGGTGCGTGGCCCGATCGAGCGCGCGCACCGCCGCGCCACCGAGTTGCGCGACCCGGTGATGCTCAGCGCGCTGCTCGATGCCTACGCCGCCGCCGATCGCCTGCGCCTGCGCCGCCCGTTGCTCGGGCGGCTTGCCCGCTTCCACAAGATCAGTAGCCACAATCTCTACTTCTACCAGTTGCGCGTGCTCTACGAGCGCCGCAGCTCCCCCGAACGCGATGAGGAGCCCGACCACAAGGCCCAGGTCTACCCGCTGCAGCCGGAACTCGACCGCTGGGCGGTGCCGCTGCCTCCAGCGAAGGAGTTTGCCGACCAGCCCGGTGGCCGGGTGGTGATCGCCGGCTCGACGCGGGTTGTTACCTGTGAGCAGTGTGGCGGCAAGGGCACGCTCGTCTGCAGCCGCTGCAAGGGCCAGCAGCGGGTCTATGTGACGCGCCCGGTCGCCACGGCGCCTGCCGAGGGTCAGCCCGCTGCCCCTGCGCCCGCGGCCCCCAGCCCGGTGGCCCAGGTCCTGGTGCCCTGCCCGGAGTGCGACGGGCGTGGCGGGGTCAACTGCACCCGCTGCGCGGGCGTCGGGCGGCTCGTGCAGCGCAAGGCCTTCCACTGGAGCCGGCAGGCGCAGAGCTTCACGGGCCAGGATGAGCTGCCGGGTGTCGATGAGGCCTGGCTCAGCCAGAATTGCGCGCCCGAGGTGATCTATAGCCGGCGCCAGGTCGGCGGCATGCGCCCCGAATGGTCGCTGGTGCCGCCGCTGGCCGCGCTCGTCACGGAGGCCCAGGCCCCTGTCGGAGACGAGACGCGCATCGCTCTGGCCGAGGTGACGGTCAGCATGGTGCCGCTCACCGACGTGGTCTTCGACCTTGGCCAGCCCGGTGATGACGGGCTCTACCGGCTCACGATCTACGGCTTCGAGCATGCCATCCCCCCCGACTGGCGCTTCTTCAACTGGGAGCGCGTGATCTTCATCTGCGCCATCATCTTCCTCCTCGTGATCACCAGCGTCTTCGCGGTCTTTGCCCTGATTTAGTGACAACGAGACGTGTCATGCCGCGTAGCTGGTGGCCGGCGGCGGGCCAGTGGCGCCGGGAGCACCGCGGGTTGGCATCCCGCGCCCTTCGGCTGCGCGGCTCCCGAGCTTGTCGAGGGGCAGGGCAGGCGCCGCGCGGGGGCTGGTGCTGAGGTGCAGTGCCAGCTTCCTCACTGCGCCTGCGGCTCCGTTCGGAATGACAGTACAACATGGTTCTGCGGCGCGCAGAGGATGGGCCGTTTGAAGCCCTCTGCGCCCCTCCGCGCCCGCTGCGGTGAGTACGTGTTCGGTGTGTGTGAACACTATCGGATCTAGCTCGGTGGGCCGAAGCATGGGCTGCGCCAATGCTTCGGCCCACCTGTTCCCATTTCGTAATGTTGACCGCGTATGCTGGTGCTGGGGTATGCCGGCACGGCGCGCCGACATGTCCCCTTTCTGGCAGTTGCAGCGGGTCGGGGCAGTTGCCCAAAGGAGTGCTCGGCATGGACCATCCACACGCAGAACACGACAATGTGCGAGCATCGGGACAGGGACGGCGGCGCCGCTGGCCAGCCTTGCTGGTGGCGCTGCTGCTGGGGCTGGTTGGCGTTGGCGTACTCTTCGCCAACCCGATCGTCACCGTGCAGCTCCAGGCCAGCGATGCGCCCATCCGTGAGGGCAACAGCGGCACGACCAGGGTTGTCAACTTTACGGTCAGCCTCTCGCAGGCCCTCGGTCCCGGACAGCAGATCGTCCTGGCGCTCACGACGGCCAACGCGCCCTCCAACGCTGCGACCGCCGGTGATGACTACAGCGCGACCCCGGCCACGCTCACCTTCGGCCCTGGCGATACAGTCAGGAGCTTCCCGGTGACGATCATCGGCGATGATGTGGACGAACTGAACGAGGCCTTCCTGGTGCGCGCCACCGTGGTGAGCGCCACCGGTGCCCCTGAGGTGCAGCCACCGGTCGGCAGTTCCACCGAGACGCTGGCCGTGATTATCGACGACGATAACCCCACTGTCCAGAGCATCAGCGCGCCCTCGGCACGCGAGGGTCCCGGCGCGACGCTGGACTTTATCGTCACGCTGAGCGCGGTTCCGCTGGAGAATGTGGTCATCGGCTACGCCACGGCTAACGGCAGCGCCACCGCGGGCGACGACTTCGTCGGGGTCAGTGATGGCATTCTGGTGATCCCCCAGGGCCAGCAGACGGGCGTGATCCCGATCAGCGTGCTTGAGGATGGGATCACCGAGACGCCGGAGACGATGACCCTCACCTTGAATCCGGCGACGTCTTTCAGTGTGAATACGCCCTTCCTCCAGAGTTCGGCCACTGGGACGATCCGCGATGCCAAACGCCCGCCGGTGATGGACGACCAGCGTTTCACGGTCGCCGAGAACAGCCCCGTCGGCACGGCGGTGGGCACGATCGTGGTGAGCGATGAGGAGCCGGCCAGCCTGACCTTCTCCGTCAGCGGTGGCAGCGGTCAGACGCTGTTTGATGTGGGTGCGTCGAGTGGCGCGATCACCGTTGCCAGTGGTGCGGTGCTCGACTATGAAACCCAGGCCAGTTATACGCTGGCGGTTGAGGTCTGCGACCTGATCAACCAGTGTGATACCGCCACGATCACAATCGAGCTGCTCGACCGCAACGAGCAGCCACCGGTCGTCACGCCCGGCCAGAGTTTCAGCATCGCCGAGAACAGCCCCGTGGGCACGTCCGTCGGCACCATCGTGGTGACCGACGCCGATGGGCCGGCCAGCGGCCGCAGCTTCCGTGTGACGGGCGGGAGCGGCCAGGCGTTGTTCAGCGTGGTCGCTACGAGTGGTGCGATCCAGGTTGCCGGCGCCCTCGACTACGAGGCCCAGCCCAGCTTCACGCTGGAGGTCGAGGTCTGTGATGGCGGTACGCCGGAACTCTGTGGCACGGGGACGGTGACGATCAACCTGACCAATGTCAACGAAGCGCCCACAGTCGACCTGAACGGTCCAGCGGCGGGCATCAACGCCAGCGCAACATACAGCGAGCAGGACCCACCGACGCTGATCGTCGCTGCCACAGCGGCGGTGACCGACCCGGACGGCGACCAGATCGCCAGCCTGGTCGCCACGATCACCGATCCGCGCAACGGGGTTGCGGAGAGCCTGAGCGTGGACACGAGCGGGGTGAGTGGGGTCAGCGCGGCCTACAACCCGACGACGGGCGCGCTCACGGTGACCGGCCCGGCGAGTGTGGCTGATATGACGACTGTGCTGCGTAGCCTGCGCTATGTCAATACGGCCGAGAGCCCGGGGACGGCGCGGCGGATCGAGGTGGTGGCCAGCGACGCCGGCAGCCCGGCGCTGAGCAGCCCGGTGGCGACGATCGAGCTCACGATCGTCGCGGTGGATGACCCGCCGGAGCTGGTCAACAACGGCCTGGTGGTCGCTGAGGGCCAGCGCGCAGCGATCGCGGCGGCGGCGCTGCGGGCGATCGATCCCGATACGTTGCCCGCGGCGCTACGCTTCACCATGACGGCGCTGCCGACCCGCGGCGCGCTAAGCGTGGGCGACGTGCCCCTGGTCGCCGGCGGCAGCTTCACCCAGGCTGACATCGATGCCGGGCGCGTGGTCTACACCCACGACGGCTCGGAGACGACCAGCGACAGCTTCCGCTTCACGCTGCGCGATGAGACCACCACGTTGCCGGAGGCCCAGTTCAGCATTACGATCACCGCCGAGAACGACAACCCGGTGATCACGACCAGCAGCGGGGCAACCTTCTACCTGCAGGGCCAGCCGGCGGTGCTGATCGACCCGGCGGCCACGGTCAGCGATGTGGACTCGGCGAACTTCAACGGCGGCAGCCTGACGGTCGCCTTGAGCGGCGGGGCGCCCGAGGATCAGCTCGCCATTCAGGACCAGGGCGCCGGCCCCGGGGCGATCGGACGCAGCGGGAACAACGTCAGCTATGGCGGCGTGGTGATCGGGAGCGTCAGCGGTGGCAATGGCAGCGCGCTGGTGGTGACGCTCAATGCCAACGCGACGCTCGAGGCAGTGCAGGCCCTGGTGCGGGCAGTGACCTTCGCCAATACGGCCACCGTCACCACCAGTGGCCCGCGCACGGCCAACTTCATCGTCAGCGACGGGGCGGGCGGCAACAGTGCGCCGGCCACGAAGCTGATCGACATCAACCTGCTACCGATCGCCAACAACGATCGCCTGCGGGCCGACCTGAATTCGCCCAACTGGCTGCGGGTGCTGGCCAACGACCTTGACCCCGACGGCGATCCGCTGACCGTGAGTGCCGTGACCCAGCCCGAACACGGCACTGTAACGATCATCGCCAACGGGACGGCGGTGCGCTACACGCCGGAAGACGACTATCGCGGCCCGGACCGTTTCAGCTACACGATCAGCGATGGGCGGGGCGGCACCGCCAGCGCCGAGGTGACGCTCACGGTGGAGCAGGTGCGCATCGTGCTGCCGCTGGTGAAAGACCGTGACGCGGAGCCGGACCTGGTGGTCAGCTTCGAGCTGGTGCCTGCCGCACCACGGGCCTTCCGTCCGGCCACGGTCAACGTGACGGTGACGAACCAGGGGCGCGCCCCGGCGTCCAGCTTCTGGGTCGACTTCTACATCAACCCGCGCGAGGAGCCGACGGTCAACCTGCCCTGGAACGAGAACTGCGGTCGGACGCCCTGCGAGGGGATCGCCTGGTTCTACGAGGGCAGCCTCGGGGTTGGTGAGCGGGTGACCTTCAACAGCAGGCCGCAGAGCCCCAGCAATCCCTACGGCTACCAGCCGCGCTTCACCATCTGGAACGACTTCTTCCAGAACGGGCCGCACCGGCTCTATGCCTACGTGGACAGCTGGAACCGCGACAGCAGCGGTGGTATCCGCGACCCACGAGGGGGGGTGTCGGAGGAGAATGAGCGTAACAACCGTGCCGAGCAGCGCCTGACGATCGAGGTCGGCCCGTAACCGGGAGGACGCAGACGCGCCGCGGGGCGAACCCGCGGCGCGCACGCAAGGAGCTTACCGATGCAACGTCAATTTGCCAGTTTCACGCTTATGCTCTGTGGCGCGATCATGCTGGCCTTTGGCCTGGCGCTGGCTCCGGCGCCTGTGCCGGTGGCGGCGGGCCCGTTGCTGCAGCCCTCGCCGCGTCCCCCCCTGGAGCCCACGGGCGATGCGGGCTCGGGCGACAGCGCGCCGACCCCGGTGCCCTACGGGCGGGTCACAGGCACGATCATCGATCTGCGCACTGGCGCGCCGGCGCCGGGCAAGGAGGTGCTGATCGGTGACACGGTGGTGGTCAGCGACGCCAATGGCAACTACGACCAGTGGGTGGTGAGCGGCTTCTACACGCTGCAGTTGCGGCTGGAGGCGAGTGAGGGCCAGGTGGCCACGCCGCCGCAGGCGATCGCCGTCGGCAGCGGCGATACGGTCCTGGTGCATCTCTTCTTCACCAGCGCGCCAGCAGCGCCGACCGCCACCGCTGCGCTGCCCACGCCGACGGCGACGGTGGCTGTGCCCGTGGTGGCCACCAGCGTCGCGGCGCCGACGGCGACGCCGGCACCGCTGCCGGACGATGCGCTGGCGGTGGCGCCAGAATCGCTGCCCAACACGGCGGCCAGCGTCGCTGGCGTGCCAGGGCCGCTGCTGCTGGTCGGGGCGCTGCTGCTGGGGCTCGGCGCGCTGCTCCAGGTGCGTCCACGCCACCGTGCCGGGCAGGCCGCCGCGGCTGACGGGCGCATGCTGCGGCGCATGCTGGCCACCCCGCCGAAGCCCGGCGCCGAGGAGACCCTGCGCGACCTGCTGGAGCGGGAGCCGTAGCGCGCCGCGCGTAGCGAAAGGGCGTTGTTGCGGACAGGCGCTCCACGCCCCATCATACCATTTCCGATTGCAGATTTTGGATTGCAGATTGCCGCACATGGCGTCACGATGAGCGATAACGGCAACGACAATGCGGAACTGCCAACTGGATTTGGTATCAGGTCGCAGCAGGTGCAGAGCAGATGCTGCGACCCGATGGGGCTACCCGTCATCCTCGCTGATCACCCGGGCAGTCACGCGCTCGATCTCTGCAAGACTCTTCCCGCGGGCGCTCTCCAGCCGGTCGAGGCGCTTCTGGAACTGGGCCAGGGCGTAGGTTGAGAAGGTATCCATCTCCAGGCCAAAAGGCATCACCTCATAGCAACTGAAGGCCTCATCGATCACGCCCATCGCGTGGAGCAGCAGTTCGCCCATACGCGCCTCGATGGGCGTCCAGAGGGTGTCATCGGCGGCAATCAGCCGTGAGAGCAGGTAGACGCCGTAGGCAATGTGGCGCGACTCGTCCTGCTTGAGCAGCCTGATGCCCTCACGGGTGCCGGGCATGAGGTCATTGGCCTCGAGCATCGTCATGTAGGCGTGGTAGCCGGTCTCAGCGAGCACGCCCTCGACGATCATGTTGTAGGTGAGGGCAGCCTCGGCCTGCGCCATGGGCGACGGGTCGCTGCTGAGGCGGCCCATTGCTGCGGGCAGGGCCTCGTAGATCAGCGCGCGGTAGCTCGGGGTGTGGTAGCGGCCGAGGTCGTGGTCACTGCCGGCGACCTCGTCGAGAAAGCGGGCGAAGAAGTCGGTATGCTTGGCCTCCTCGAAGAGGAAAGTCGTGAGGAAGAGCTCTTCTTCGACGCGGCCCTCGTGGGCGACGGCCTGCACCAGCGGCAGCAGGTCGAGCGTCACGGCCTCCTCGCCGGCCTGGAAGAGGGCGGTCAGCCGTAGGATGAGGTCGCGTTCCTGCGCCGAGAAACGCTGCCAGTCGGCGATATCGCGGGTGAGGTCGATGGTGCTCGGGTTCCAGATGCCGAGGCGCTTGGCCTTGTCGAAGAGGCGCATCGGCGGGCTGTCGCGGCGCAGGCCGCGCGTAGTGGTGGCGAAGCTGGTGTGCATAGGGCTCCCCTGGCTGAGGACATGGAACGATGCGGAATACCGCAACCCGGGTATGATACCCCAGATTCGGGCCGCTGCGCTCTACCAGCGCACGTTGACGGGCGTGCCGAGGGGTGCCCAGCCGTAGAGCCAGGCGGCCGAGGTGAGGGGCAGGTTGATGCAACCGTGGCTCCGGCGCACGCCGGTGCCGAACTGGTTGTGCCAGTAGGTACCGTGCAGCGCCACGCCACCGACGATATACATAGCGTGGGGCACATCGGGCACGCTCCAGCACTCGTCGCCGGCGCAGCCATCCATGGTCTGTGAGCGCACCTTGGCGTAGATCGCGTAGCGGCCAACGGGCGTATTGAAGCCATCGCGCCCGGTGGAGACCGGCGCATCGAAGACCATCTGCTCGCCCTCGTAGGCATAGAGCCACTGGTCGCTCAGGTCAACCACGATGTTCTTGCCGGCGGAGGCCGGGGCGGGGGCGGGCCGGGCC
>JACAEO010000082.1 GCA_013388805.1 Chloroflexota bacterium | reverse complement strand
CGCCAGCTTCGCTGGCGCACCGCAACGCCAACAACCTCCCCCCCTCGCCCAGCCGGGGAGAGGGGGGGAGGGGGGGGTGGGCAGGCAGCCTATCAGGACGCCATCCGCCAAAAACCCTACACCTGAGAGCTACGACCGGGGGGCGCCGGGTGATCAAAACAGCGTATTGGCCAGCCGACGACGGGCGGCCGGGACCAGGGGATGCTCATCGCCCAGCGCAGCGAACAGCGCCAGCAGGGCCTTGCGCGCACCATCGTCGTGGTATGTGCGGTCACGCGCGACGATGGCGAGCAGGTCGTCGATCGCCGCGCCATACTCGCCGGCAAGCACGGCGCGCGCAGCCTGATGGTAGCGCGTATCGAGCTCCGTCTCCGCCGGCTGATCCTTGACCGCCAGCAGGTCAGCCAGCGGCAGCATCGCGATGGCGCGCGCGTAGAGGGGCGAACTGGCCGGCACCTGCTTGAGCGTGGCCAGGCCCTCGGGGTCGGCCCGCAACAGCAGCAGGCGCCCCAGAGCGAAGAGCGCCTCCGCGTTCTGCGGGTCCTCGCCGAGCAGCAACCGGTAGCGCCCGATCGCGCCCTCCGGATCCCTGCTCTCCAGGGCCTTCGCCGCTTCGAGCAGCGAGTCGGCGGGCTCGGGGACGAAGCGCTTGAGCCAGGCCCGCACCTGCGACTCGGGCAGCGCGCCAACGAACTGGTCCACGATCTTGCCGCCCTGCACCGCCATGACGGCAGGAATGCTCTGCACACGGAAGGCCTGCGAGAGCCGTGGGTTCTCGTCGACATTCACCTTGGCGAGGATCCAGGCCCCCTTCGCCTCAGCAGCGAGCCGCTCGAGCAGCGGCCCGAGCGTGCGACACGGGCCACACCAGGGCGCCCAGAAGTCGACCACCACCGGGACACTCGTCGAGCGCGCCAGCACTTCCTGCTCAAAGTTGCGATCGTTGACCTCGATCACGCCTGCGGCGGCCTTTGGCCCGCTCTGCTTCGCTCCACCGATCATCGCAACTACCTTTCTGCATGGGTCACACGCCCGGCCACACAGCGACCAGGGCAGACAGCTATCAATGGCCCCTCGCGGGCGCACACCGCTTATGCTCCGGTGATTGCACCCGATACCCTCCCCCAGTATAGCAGACTTTCAGCCGCTGGTCTGCAAGAGCTCCGTTATACCAGGTGGAATTGGCAATCCCGCATTGTTCCGCTCATCTCCACAGCGCTCCAGCTCCACACAGGGCTTTGTAGAGCTGTAGAGCTGTGGAACTGTGGAGCAACGGTAACGTTGAAACGCTCGCTTTTGAACCATGCCTTAGAGCTTCGTCAGCTCCTGGCGCATCAGCGCCGCATAGACGACAGCGAGGATCGCGGCGAAGGCAAACCACTGGATGGCGTAGCTGAGGTGCGGACCTTCGTCAAGCTGGCGTGGATCGCGCGGGCGAGGTAGTGGCGCGCCATCGCCGGCGGGCAACTGCTCGAGGTAGAGCGGCAGCAGCGGCACGTCCACCTGTGCCTGGAGCCTGGCGACGTCCACGCGCACCCAGGCGCTGATGCGCTCCTCGCCGGGGAGCGGCAGGTCACGGGGGGCCAGTGGCGAGGCGGGGCGCGTCTGGGGGGCAAAGGCCAGCCCTTCGAGGCTCACCTCGCGGGGTACGGCGTAGGCCGCCAGGGCCGCTGGATCACGCTGGGACGCGGGCAGCCAGCCCCGGTCAACAATCACGGCCACTTCGCTCCCGGCAATGCGCAACGGCGTGAGCAGGTGTACCCCCGCGACGCCATTGTCCGACTGCTGGCCGCGGAGAACAACGCTGGCCTCGTTCACGAAGGTACCCGTCACGCGCAGCTTGCGCCCGACAAGGGCCGCCGGGTCGGGCTCCTGCCCGGTCAGAGTGATCGGATTCTGATCGAGCAGCGCCAGACGCGCCGCATTGGCCGCACGGCGCTGCTCAAGCCGCTCCAGTTGCCAGACGCCAAGGGCGAGCAAGCTGGCGAAGATCAGCAGAGCGAAGAGATGCTTGAGCAGCCAGCCGCCGCTCAAAAGCGGATGAGAGGGCATAGCGTTCCACATCCAGGCGCACACGAACCGTGTCCAGGCTCAGTATAGCGCAACTGCACTTGAACAGATTGTCAACTCAGCCCTGGCCGGCAGCAAGCGTGGGGTCAACCTCGGTATGGTAGCATAGCGCAGCAGCAGCAGCATGACGTGCAGAAGGAGCGGCATTGTGCAGATCAACCCGGGCATCTTCAAAGCCTACGATATTCGCGGCATCTACCCGACCGACCTGAACGAGGAGGCCGCCTATCTGATCGGGCGCGCCTTCGTGAGCCTGCTGGGCGCCGAGACGGTGATCGTGGGACGCGATATGCGTACCTCGGGGCCGGCCATGTTCGCGGCTGTCACCCGCGGCATCACCGATCAGGGCGCCGATGTGGCCGACATCGGCATGGTCAGCACCGACCAGTACTACTTCGCCTGCGCGACACTCGGCCTGCCCGGCATGATGGTGACCGCCTCGCACAACCCGAAGGAGTACAGCGGCTTCAAGATGGTCCGCCGCATGCCGTACTTGCTCAGTGGCGACGAGGGCATCCAGGATCTGCGCCGGCTCGTGGAGCGCGAGGCGTTTCCCACGCCGACGCGCAAAGGCGCGATCACCAGCTATGACGTCCAGGAGCCGTTCATTGCCAGGGTGCTCGGGCTGATCGACGTGGCGGCGCTCGAAAACGGCGGCGCCCTGGGCCGCCCGCTGCGGGTGATCGCCGACACCGGCAACGGCATGGTCGGCCCCATTCTGCAGGCGATCTACGCGCGGCTGCCGATCGCATTCACCGGTATGTACCTCGAACCCGACGGCACCCTGCCCAACCACGGCCTCGACCCGCTGCAGCCTGAGAACCGCGCCGAACTGCAGGCCCGCGTGCCCGCCGAGGGCTTCGACATCGGCTTCCTCTTCGACGGCGACGGCGACCGCTTCTTCGCCGTCGACGACCGGGGCCAGTTCATCTCGGGCGACTTCCTCACCGCGATCATGGGCCAGTACATGCTCGAGAAGGTCCCCGGCGCCAGGGTGATCTACGATGTGCGCGCCTCCTGGGCCGTCCCCGACATGATCCGGGCGAAGGGCGGCACCCCGCTGATGGAGCGGGTGGGCCACGCCTTTATCAAGCGGCGCATGGCCGAGGAGGATGCGGTCTTCGCCGGTGAGGTGACCGGTCACTACTACTTCAAGGATTTCTACTACGCCGACTCGGGGATCATCCCCTCGCTGCTGCTGCTGGAGTTACTGGCGCGGCGCGGCGTGCGCATGAGCGATCTGCTCAAGGAGCTGGAGGCAACCTACTTCATCTCGGGCGAGATCAACTCCAGGGTGGACGATGTCCCGGCCCGGCTGGCCGCACTGGCGGCGCGCTACAGCGACGGGCGGGTCGAGCGGCTGGATGGCATCTCGGTGAGCTACCCCACCTGGCACTTCAACGTCCGCGGCTCCAACACCGAGCCCTTGATCCGGCTCAACCTCGAGTCGATCGCCTCGCCTGCCGAGATGGCGGCGCGGCGCGACGAGGTGCTGGCCATCATCAGAGGCTAACGAAGCATCGCTCGGCGTCTGGACCTTCGCAACGGCTGCGGCTCCGCACAGGATGGCCGATGGAGCCATCCTGCGCAGAGCCGCAGAGGTTGCGAGCTTCACCCTACGCCGGGGTAGCCGCCGGGCGAGTGGTGGGGAGGGGCGCGTCGTAGACGCCACGCCGCATGGCGATGATCGCGCCCAGGGCAAACACCAGGCTGACCAGGCCGACCAGCCAGCCCAGCCAGGGCAGCAGGCTCGCCAGCACGATCAGCAGCACGCCGATGCAGAGGGCCACAAAGTCACCCTCGCTCCGCCCGGTCGCCGCCAGCAGCGCCCGCCCGGCCCAGAGGCCGGTGATCAGCGGGCTGAGCGTCCAGGCGAGCACCAGGGCAGCGGTCAGCAGCAATGCAAACATGATCGCCGGGAACCAGCCCCAGAAGAGCAGGATGGCGAGGAAGACCAGGCCGGACAGCAGCGGGATGGCGAAGAGCACCGCCACGGCCGCGATCCCGTAGAGGGCCGCCTGGCCTGGACGGGCGGCCAGCGCCTCCGCCGGACGCCGCAGCGCCGCAGGTGTGTAACGCAGCATCAGCCAGCCGAGCAGGGCAAAGCCCGCCAGCGTCAGCAGGATGCGCACGATGCGGTTCACGTCAACGAACGGCCTGGTCGCGGGCCGGGTCGCCTCGCGCTGCGCAAAGCGCACGTCGCTCGCCACACCGGGCGGCACGGTCACCTGCTCCGGCGCCGTGTAGCTGAGCTGCCCCGCGATCTGCGCGGCCCCGCCGATGTTCAGCGTGTCGGCTTCGATGGTGGCGTCCTTGCCGACATTGCCGTTCAGATTGACCATGCCCGCCCCGATGCGCAACTCCTCGGCGACCTTGCCGTCCATCAGCACCTCACCGCCAACCAGGTAGGCCGAGCCGCCCACCGTCGCCCCGCGCTCGATGCGTACACCCTGGACTACCGTGCGCCCGGCCACCCGCATCGCGCTGGTCATGCCCTGACCGCCGCCAGCGGCAGCAAAGAGATGATCGCCGATCGTGCCGGTGACGATCACGCCGGCGCCGCCAGCGCGAACATCATCCTCAACCACGCCATTGATGCGCACCTCGGCGCCCGCGGCGAGCAGGTCACCGCTCACCACACCATTGACCTCGACGTAGGCGCCCATGGCGACGAGGTCGCCCTCGACCTTACCATCGATGTAGATCTCCTGGGCAAAGACCGTCAGGTCATCCTCGACCACCTGGCCCGCGGCCAGCCGATAGACATCGCCACTGCCGAACTCCGCGGCAAACACCGGAACCGCCAGGAATAACGCCACAAGCCCGGCTACTGTGGCAAGTAGCCAGGCGTGCTTAATTGTCCGGCCCATATGACCTCCTTATGGCAAGAGCCGGTAACGGCGAGCCAGGTGCTTCGCCCCTATGGCCCGCAGCGCGATCATACAGCGGAGTGGGCCCGGGTGGTGTAAAGAGGCGCGCACACCACGATACGGGATCGCAACACGCGCTCTGGGAAGCGAAGACCAGGCAGACCTGAAACCCTCACAGCATGCCCACCCCGGCCAGGAGCAGGATGAGCACACCCACCACGATGCGGTAGAGCCCGAAGGCGATGAAGTTGTGGCGCGCGATGTAGCGCAGCAGCCAGCCGATGGTCAGATAGCCGACGATCATAGCCACCACCGCTCCCAGGAGCAGGCGGCCCCAGTCGGCCGGCTGGATCTGGTCCAGGCTGCCGAGCAGGTCCACCAGGGTGGCGGCGCCAAGGACCGGGATCGAGAGGTAGAAGGAGAAAGCGGTGGCCGTCTTGCGGTCAAGTCCGGCGAGCAGGCCACCAACGATCGAGGAGCCAGAGCGCGACATACCGGGGATCAGCGCGAAGACCTGGGCGACACCGACGCCGAGCGCCTGCAGGGGCGTGATTCGCCCGAGCTCGTGCGTGCTTGCCGCGCGGGGCGGAAAGCGCTCGATGAGCAGAAAGACGATCCCGCCGAAGATCAGCGCTCCAGCGATCACCTGGGGCGTCTCGAAGAGCACCGCCTTGATAAAGTCACGGAAGGCCACCCCGATGACCGCGGCAGGCACGGCGGCGATCACCACCCCGATCCAGAGCCTGCGGGCAGCGATGGCCTCGGCACTCGTCCGGCGTCCGAGCAGTGCCCGACCCTGGGCAAGCAGATCGTGGGCATAGAAGGCCACAACCGAGAGGACGGTGCCGACCTGGATGAAGATCTCAAAGGTGCCGCCAATGCTGCCGCTGTAGCCGATCAGGTCGGCGACGATCAGCAGATGGCCGGTGGAGGAGATCGGCAGCCACTCGGTGATCCCCTGCACGATGCCAAGGACGACCACCTTCCACCACTCGGGGTCGCCAGGCACGGCGATGGCAAGGCTGGCAAGCAGCGCAACGACGGCGACAACGATCAGCGACACGGGCACCGTGGGTCTGGACGGGAGTGCCATCTGGGGGGAGTGATTGGGCATACTGCTCTCTGGGCAACACACCGCTGCAGCGCCGCGACCGAACTGCACGGCGCTGCAGCGACGCCAGCGCGACCAGGCTCAGTTCTACGCCATAGAGTTTGATGTCGGCTAAACCGGCGGCGCCTGGCCGGTGACAATCCTGTCACCGCCAGGCACATGCTGGCTAGCGACCAGGCGCGGTCGCCGCCGTGCTCATCCGATTGTCACATCGACATCATACCCATCGGCGCCTTTCGCGCGTTCTTATAGAGTGAAGGCGGAGGTCTAAACCGGTGTAGACTTCGAGGCGGCGCCCACAGTGGTACATACGGCACCATTCACATGCCATACTCAAGGCGGCGAATCAGGGCGCCGGGCAGGTGCGCCGCAACCATCTGGCGCTGGGTTTTCTGAATGTCGTACTCAACCCGCTTGAACTCAACAATACCGGTGCTGGTATCAAGGATCGCGTAAGCCGCCCGTGGGTCCTGGTCACGTGGCTGACCAATGCTGCCGGGGTTGATGATGAAGCGAGACTGGCCGTCAAGGGCCACGGTCCGCAGACGATCAGGCATGAAGCGCTCGCAGCGGTCGAAGCCACTCCGGATGCGAAAGCCCAGTTGAACGTGAGAATGACCAACAAAGCAGACCTGCTGGCGAAAGAGCTCGAAGTTGTGCACCGCCTGGTCGGAGGAGAGCAGGTACTCCCAGACCGGCTCGCGTGGGCTCCCGTGAGCGATGATGAAGCGCTCGTCGATGGCGGTGGCAGGGGCGAGGCGCTCAAGCCAGGCGCGGTTCTCCGGGCTCAGTTGTTCGCCGTTCCAGATGTTGGCCTTGCGCGCGTCGGGGTTGAAATCACGCAGGTCGATCCTGCCGAGGCATGCGAGGTCGTGATTGCCGGTGATGGCGACATCGGCGTACTGGCGCATCAGGGCGATGCACTCATTCGGACGCGGGCCGTAGCCAATGGTATCGCCGAGGCACCAGAGGGCATCGACCTCACCGATTGCGGCCAGCACCGTCTCCAGGGCTACGAGGTTCGAGTGGATATCCGAGACGATAGCGATGCGCATACGGCTCCTACGCAGCTTTGACGCGACCTGAAGCGGGACCTATAATGGGAGGGAGCGCGACGCGGCAAGGACGTTAGCTACTATGGTCGAGCAAACCGGACATTGCCCATATCTCGGGCTCAAGCAGAATCAGGCGATTCGCTTTGCGTCGCCCACCCCCGAACACCGCTGCTACGCTTCCGGGCAGGCCCAGGAGATTCCGCTCGTCCAACCGGATTACCAGACGACCTTCTGTCTCTCGCCGAATCATATCAAGTGCCCATTATACACGGGCTCCGGGCTGCCTTCAACGCCGGTGCTGGCCACAGCACCGCAGGTCGAGCCGCTGCTTGCGTCGGCCGGCGGGCTGCGAGGCTGGCTGACGGCGCTCGCGCCCCGCGACCGGGCGATCTACGCGCTGTTGCTGGGGCTGCTGGCGATGATCCTGGTGACCTATGCGGTGGCCGGGGTCGGCCTGCTGCGCGAGGGGGTCTCGCTTGGCGGGGCGCCACCCTCGGCGCCCGCACCCACTGGCGAACCCGGCGTGGGCGTGCCGGCGCCGGTCGCCTCTGCGATGCCCAGCCATACGGCCACGGCCAGCGCCATCCCGGCTTCACCCACGGCCAGCACCACGCCGCGTCCCTCGGCAACGGCAACGCCCAGCGCCACGCCAACCGAGACGCCGCTGCCCACGATCGAGGCGGTCACCGCGACACCCGAGCCGCCCACGGCGATCCCTGCCCCTCCGATCTACATCCCGCCGCCACTACCGCCAACGGCGACCAATACTGCTACACCGCTGGAGCCGATCACCCCCGAGGTCCCGAGCGAAACGCCGGAGCCCGGCCCGACGAGCGGGCCTGAGGAGCCGCCGGTCGAGACACCGACTCTGCCGTTCCCGACCGAGGCGCCCAGCGAGGCGCCCACTACGGCGCCCAGCGAGGCGCCCACTACGGCGCCCAGCGAGGCGCCCGCGCCCCCGCCAACCGAGGGGCCAACGCCACAACCCGCACGTACACCCGGCCCATAGGGCAGGTTCGGCAAGGCCGCAGCAGTGGCTGCGCCACTGCTGCGGCCTTGCATGGTCGATGGGGTTAGTCAGCCTCAGGCATGTTGCAGAGATACTGCTGGCGAACTCCCTCGTAGGCGTGGCTGGGTGCGCGGGCGTCCTACCCGCATGCGGGCCGGAGGCCCGCGTACCCAGGTTCGCCAGCCGTATCTTGCAGAGGCGGGCGTTCCCGCTTAGAGCCGGGCGAGCCAGGGCAGCAACGTGTCGCTGAAGGCTTCGGGGGTCTCGTCGAAGGGGCAGTGGCCACTCTCGGGCAGCACAGCCAGCTCGGCGTGGGGCAGCACCAGCCGCTTGATCGCCTCGCCGTCCGAGGGGGGAATCGAGCGATCCTCTGCTCCCCAGATCAGCAGCGCCGGGCCGTGATACTCGCCCGGCTGCAGCTCGATGACCAGGTTGGGGGCGTTGCGGGTCGCGGCAAGGTACGACCCCGCACCGAAGCGACGCAGCGGACCAGCGAAGGTCTGCACCAGCTCAGGGGTCACCCGCTCCTTGCGGTGGTAGGAGGCGAGCAGCCCCTGGCGCACCCCCCACTCGTTGGCAAAGATCCCCGCCACCGTCTCACCGATCAGCGGCGCGCCGATCGCGCCGAGCAGCAGCCGGTCGGTCGGGGTCAGCGGGCGCTCATAGGGCTGCATGCCTGAGCTGTTGACCAGCACCAGCGCGCGGGCCATGTCGGAGTGACGGCGGGCCACCTCACTGGCGACCACGCCGCCCATTGAGTGGCCAACCACGACTGCGGGCTCGCCGACCACCTCGCTGATCAGGCGGGCCACCTGGTCGGCCCAGCGCTCCTTGGTCGGCACGCCGCCGGGACGCGCCGAGTAGCCGAAGCCATAGAGATCGAGGGCGAAGAAGCTGTGCTGGCGCGCCACGCTGCGCATGATCGGCCGCCAGTGCTCGATCAGCGCGCCATAGCCGTGGATGAAGACCACCGGCAGCCCGTGGCGCGGCGTCGAAGCCCAGTAACGGGTCGGGCCGTGGGGGCCCTCCATGTAGTGCTCGGAAATGGTGTAGCGCCGCTCGGTCGCAGACGCAGAAACAGTTGCGGTGTTCATCATGTGTTCGTGCTCACTGGTAGGAGCGATACCCTCGTCGGGTGCAGCCGCACGCGCCGCTGCATGAGTAGCATACCATAATGCACGAGTTATGCACAGCTTGTGCAAGGGATCAGCAGGGCCGTTGCCGCAATCCTGCTGGCAAACGGCGTGGTTCCCAGGCCCGCGCAGCCGGGGTTGCCAGCAGGATCGCGGCACCAACCCCGGGTGTATACTGGACGCCTGGCGAACGGCAGGCTGACGGAGCGGCTGATGACCGTCAAGGGCAGCTACATCCTGGTGCTCCAGCTCGATCAGTCCTTGCACGGCCTGCGTGTTGGCCGGCTGGGCAGCTTTGACTTTGCGCCCGGCTTCTACCTCTACGTCGGCAGTGCCTTTGGCACCGGGGGCCTCGCGGCCCGCCTGGCCTACCATCGCCGCCGCTCCAAGCAGCATCCTCACTGGCACATCGATTACCTCCGGGCCAATGCCCGTCTCCGGGAAGCCTGGACGGTCGGCGGCCCGGTGCATTTCGAGTGCCGCTGGTGCCAGGCCCTCACCCGCACACCAGGGGTGAGCATTCCGGTGCGCCACTTCGGCTCGCGTGATACCCGCTGCTCCGCGCACCTCTTCTACCTGCCCCGCGCCCCCCGTTCCCGCCTGCTGACCGGCATTATCCTCGACAGTCTCACCGAGGAGGCGCCCGTCGACCTGTGCATCGAGGTCCATAGCTTCGCAGAGTGAGCGCACCCTGTGTATGGTGCATCAACCCTGTCGGGAGCCCGGAGCGCTATTGACAAGCCTGAGTCGCCCGCGTATAGTGCAGAAGCGTTTTTTCGCTCGGCCGAAGAGCCGGTGGCGTGCCTCTGGCTGCTGCCGCGCGGACAGAGAATCAGTATGGGTGATAAAGTCGTTATCGTTGAGTCGCCGGCAAAGGCGAAGACCATTCAAAAATATCTTGGGCGCGGCTTTCGCGTGACGTCCAGCATGGGCCATGTGCGCGACCTGCCAAAGCGCGACCTCTCGATCGATATCGAGCATGACTTTCAGCCGATCTACGAGATCACCAAGGCGAAGGTGGTGAGCGAACTGCGCCAGGCGATCAAGAATGCCGATGCGGTCTATCTTGCCACCGACCCCGACCGCGAGGGTGAGGCCATCGCCTGGCACATCACCGAGGCGGTGCGTGTGCCAGCCCGTACCCCCGTGCACCGGGTGGTCTTCCAGGAGATTACGCGCAACGCGGTGCAGCAGGCGATCGAGCATCCCCGTAGCATCGACGCCAACCTGGTCAACGCCCAGCAGGCCCGCCGTGTGCTCGATCGGCTCGTGGGCTACCAGCTCAGCCCGCTGCTCTGGGACAAGGTCAGGCGTGGGCTCTCGGCCGGGCGCGTGCAGTCGGTGGCCGTACGGCTGATCGTCGAGCGCGAACGGGCGATCGAGGCGTTTGTGCCCGTCGAGTACTGGACGATCGAGGCCGACCTGCTCAAGGGCCCGCTGGCCGCGCCAGCCGGCGACACGCCGCCCCGCGATAGTTTCCGCGCCACGCTGATCGAGCGTGACGGCAAAAAGCTCGACAAGTTCGCGATCGCGAACCAGGCCCAGGCGGCAGCAATCGTCGCCGACCTGGAGGGCGCGCGCTACGCCGTCCAGAAGGTGACGCGCAAGGACAAGCGGCGCAGCGCCGCACCGCCCTTCACCACCAGCACGCTGCAGCAGGAGGCCGGGCGCAAGCTGGGCTTCAGTGCCAAGAAGACCATGACGCTGGCCCAGCGGCTGTACGAGGGCGTGGACGTAGGCGGCGATGAGGGCAGTGTGGGCCTGATCACCTACATGCGCACCGACAGCACCAACGTGGCCGCCGAGGCGCAGGCCGAGGCGCGCCAGGTGATCGCCGAGCGCTTCGGCGCAGCCTATCTGCCTGAGAAGCCACCCGTCTTTCGCACCAGGGCCAAGGGCGCTCAGGAGGCCCACGAGGCCATTCGCCCCACCAGTAGCGCCCGTCTGCCCGAGCAGGTCAGCGCGCGCCTGGAGCGTGACATGGCCCGGCTCTATGAGCTGATATGGAAGCGCTTTCTCGCCTCACAGATGGCCCCCGCGGTGTTCGATAGCACGACGGTTGATATCGGCGCGTTTCCCGAGCGGCTGGCCGGGCAGCCAGAGGCTACTGATGCTGCGACGGCCCCCTACATCTTTCGCGCCACCGGCAGTGTCCTCAAGTTCCCCGGCTTCCTCGCGGTCTATAACGTGAGCCTGGACGAAGGTGAGGAGGACGAGGACCCTGAGCGCCGCCTGCCAGCGCTCACAGAGGGCGATCCGCTCAGCCTGGTGCAACTACTGCCGGTCCAGCATTTTACCGAACCGCCGCCCCGCTTCACGGAGGCCAGCCTGGTCAAAGAGCTCGAGGCGCTCGGCATCGGCCGGCCCTCGACGTATGCTTCGATCATCTCGACCATCCAGGAGCGCGAGTA
Organism: Chloroflexota bacterium; assembly: GCA_013388805.1. Lineage (GTDB taxonomy): Bacteria > Chloroflexota > Chloroflexia > Chloroflexales > Chloroflexaceae > JACAEO01. The sequence goes on along the minus strand of JACAEO010000082.1, from coordinate 15,009 downwards.
CGTCGAACTGGTCGAGAAGAAGCTCATCCCGACCACGCTGGGTCGTGTGGTCACCGACCTGCTGGTCGAGCACTTCCCGACGATCGTTGATTATGACTTCACCTCGGCGCTCGAGCAGCAGCTTGATGACATTGCGGAGGGGGCCAAGCAGTGGGTGCCGGTGCTGCGCGACTTCTACGATCCCTTCCAGAAAACCCTGGCCGAGGCCCGGCGCGAGATGCGCAATCTCAAGCGCGACGAGATCGTGACCGACCTGGTCTGCCCGAAATGTGGGCAGGGCTACCTGGCGATCAAGTTCGGGCGTAACGGCGAGTTCCTGGCCTGCACGCGCTACAGCAAAAAAGAGGGCGGCCCCGATTCGTGCGACTTCACCAGCGACTTCCACCGCGACAGCGAGGGGCAGATCGTGCTCGACAAAGCCGCCAGCCCCGAACTGAGCGACGTGCTCTGCAACGTCTGTGGGCGGCCGATGGTGATCAAGAAGAGCCGCTTTGGCCCCTTCCTCGGCTGTTCTGGCTACCCCGAGTGCAGCAATACGCGCCGCATTGGCAAGGATGGCAAGCCGGTGCCGCTGCCCGAGCCTACGGGCGTCACCTGTCCCAAGTGCCAAGAGGGCGAACTGCTGCGCCGGCGCGGCAAGTTCGGCCGGCCCTTCTTCGGCTGCTCGCGCTATCCCCAGTGTGACTATCTGACCAACAGCCTCGAAGAGCTTGCGCCGGTCGACGCTTCGCCCGCTGCTGAGCAGCCCATGGTGGTGAAGGGCAGGGCAAAACCGGCCACCACGACAAAAAAACCGGCTGGCTCAGCGAAGAAGCGCGCGACAAAGAAGAGCGCGTAGCACCGGGTACGACGACACGACGTCGTGTCGTCGTACCCGGCAGCCAGCCTACTCCGGGCTCGCCGTATCGCCGCCGGGGTTGTAGCCCATCTTGATCCAGCCCTTCTTGATCGCATAGATCACGGCCATGGTCCGGTCATTCACCTGGAGCTTGGAGAGGATCGAGGTAATGTGATTCTTGACCGTCTGGCCGCTGATCGACAGCTCGTTGGCGATCTCCTTGTTGGAGAGACCGCGGGCGATACAGTCGAGGATCTCGATCTCACGGCTGGTGAGCGGCGCGAAGAGCGCCGACGTCTGCTCATCGTCGGTGGCGGCGAGCTCGCGGAACTGGTGGAGCACGCGGGTGGCGACGCTTGGCTTGGCGAGCACCGCCTCGTTGATCAGGTACCGGCCCCTGGCAACCTCGCGGATGAAGTAGAGCAGGTCATCAGGGTTGACATCCTTGGACGAATAGGCAGCGGCGCCGACTTTGATCGCCTGGAAGAGCTGGTCATCGTCCTCGTAAACACTGAGCACGATGATGCCCATACGCGGGTCGCGGCGCTTAATGACGCGGGCGACCTCCAGGCCGTTGAGCCCGGGCAGGTTGATATCAACCAGGACGACGTCGGGGTTGAGCCGTTCGGTGAGCTTGAGCGCCTCCTGGCCATTCTCAGCCTCGCCGATCACCTCGATGTCGTCGGCGCCCTCCAGGCTCCAGCGAATGCCCTGCCGGAAGAGCGGGTGATCGTCGATTATCAACACGCGGATCGGGTTGGTCATAGCGGTCTCGCTCCTAGCGCCGTAGTGCTACAGTTGTAGGTGCGCTCCCCGTCGGGCTGAAAGCCCTCGGCTACGGGGGGCAAAGCCCACCTTCGTGGGCTCAACAGGCCACGCAGGTGGCCTTCGCAAGCACTCGCCGAGGCGTTTACGCCGACGGAAACGGGTCATCTGCCGAAATACAACTGTAGTAGTAGGCGACGCTCCGAACTCCTGGCAGGCTCGAGCCGGACACAGCACCTGTGGTGGCAACACGGTTAGCCCCGCAGCGGCAGGCTCACCGCGACTTCCGTCCCGTGACCGGGGCGCGTGGTGACGATCAGGCTGGCGCCGATCAATTCGGCCCGTTCGCGCATGCTGGTCAGCCCCCAGCTTTCGCGGCCTGCGCGCCGCGCGACCTCACGCGGGTCGAAGCCTGGCCCCTCGTCACGGATCTGCAACGCCAGCCGGTCCTGCCGGACGGCCAGCACCACCGCCACCGGCGCGCCCCGGGCGTACTTGCGCGCATTCTGCAGCGACTCCTGCACAATGCGGTAGAGCACGATCTCCGTCTCGGGGGGCAGGCGGGGCAGCGGATCGGCCTCAAAGCTCACAGCGGCATTGACAGTGTCGCGATAGCGTTGCACATACTCGCGGATGGCGCCGGCGAGCCCCTGGTCCTCCAGCTTGCCTGGCCGCAGGTCGGCGATAAAGCCGCGTACCTCGCGCAGGCCCTCGCGGGCGTTCTCGCCCAGCTGGTTGAGCATCACCCCGAGCCGGTCCAGGTGCCGCTCAGCAAGCAGCGTCTGGCAGCGCTCCAGGCCCATCAGGGCGTTGGCCAGCACCTGGGCCGGGCCATCGTGGACCTCGCGGGCAAGGCGGGCGCGCTCCTCTTCACGGCCCATGATCACCTGGGCGGCCAGGGCCTGCACCCAGGGATCGGCTGGTTCCCCCTCGGCGCCGCCGCTGAGCGTGGCGCTGCTCATATCGATCTGGCGCACCAGCTGGTCGAGCTGGCGCAGCGCGCGCCGCAGCTGCTCATGGTCCTCAGCCAGCCGGTCGTAGCTGGCGCGCAGTTTGCGCTCGCGGGTAGCCAGGCTCGCCGCGCTGGCCTGAGCGCGTTCGGCGGCGAAGCGCGCCTGCAGCACCACTTCGTCCAGCTGGCGCTCCGCCTGGCGCAGATCAACCTCAAGCCGCGCCAGGCGCTGCTGTGCCGAACTGTGGAGCTCGCGCAGACGAGTGAGCTGCTCGGCGACAATCGCGTGGGCCGTCGCCAGCAACGCGGAAGGCTCCAACCCCACGACAATGCTCCCCACTGGCCCGAAACCGTTGTGCGTGGATAGTATAACACGCCGGATGACATAAGGGCAACTGCTCCAGCAGCTCGCCCAGGGCCACGTCACTGTCGTCTGCCCGGCGACTGAAGCCACGGGCTCGCCGCTGCGACGCCCGCCTGCGCGGGCGCGACCGGCCACGCAGGTGACCTTCGCACCAGGAGCCGGGGCGTTGACGCCCACGGCGCAGACGATCAACCGGACGTTGACGTGGCCCTGGCAGCTCGCCCCAGGGCGGGCGCAACGCGTTGGGGCAAGCCCCACACTGCCGGAGGCGGACGGCGCGCAGGGCATAGCAGTTCGCCAGCCTTTGCCCACCGGTTTCACAAGGACAACGTGACGAAAGTTGCGCAAAAACAAAACAGACTGTCGTATAATACCACTACGCACCTGAGCGGAAAGGTTCCATACCATGGCCGAGATCATTCCCCTGACTCCCGGCGGGGCCAGTGACCCGTCGGAGCCGTTCAAGGAGAGTGCCTGTAAGCTCCACCCACAGACGATGTGCCCGGCCTTCGGCGCCCTGCGGGTGCTGGCGCGCCTCGAGGGCGCGCAGCCCGCCATGATCACCGATACGGGCTGTCTCTACGGGCTCACCTTTGTGACCCATTTTTACGCCGCGCGCAAGAGCATCGTTGCACCGGCACTCGGCACCGCCGAGCTCTCAAGCGGCAAGGTGCAGGAGGCGGCCACTGCAGCGATCGCCGAGGCAGCCAGCGAGCCGAATGTCTCGGTGATCCCGGTGATCTCGCTCTGCGTCGCCGAGACCGCCGGTCTGGCCGAGGAGTTGCTGCCGAGCAGCATTGATGGCAAGCCGGTGGTGCTGGTGCGGGTGCCGGCCTATGCCATCCACTCCCACCCCGAGGCCAAGGACATCGCGCTGGCCGCGGTCTTGCGTCGCTTCGTCGACCGCGAGCGGGCCCACGAGCCGGGCGCGCTGGTGCTGGTCGGCGAGGTCTTCCCCGCCGACCCGCTGATCATCGACGGGGTGCTGCGCAAGATGGGTGGGCGGGTGCTCACCACCCTGCCTGGCCGCCACGTGGACGAACTGCGCCTGGCCGGGTGCGGCGCAGCCGTGGCGGCGCTGCACCCCTTTTACCGCGAGACGGTGGGCGTACTGCGCGAGCGGGGCGTGGGCGTGGTCGCCGGGGCACCGATCGGCGCCGATGGCAGCGCCGCCTGGCTCCGGGCAGTGGGTACGGCCCTGGAACTGGACGAAGCCGTGGTCGAGCAGGTGGCCGCCGAGGAGGAGGCTGCCGCGCGCGGCTTCCTGGCCAGCCAGCCGCTCAAAGGCGCAACGATCATGGTCTCGGGCTACGAGGGCAACGAGATGCTCTACGCCCGCCTGCTGGTGGAGGGCGGCGCACACGTGCCCTATGTCAGTACCAGCATCGGCCAGAGCATGCTCACCGCCGCCGACGAGGCCTGGCTCAAGGCCCACGGCACCGAGGCAGTGGTCTATCGCAAAGCGATCGAGGACGACAAGGCGGCGATGGCGCGCTGGCGTTTCGACCTGGTGATCGGGACGACGACCCTCGCCGCCTACGCCAAAGAGCTCGGCATCCCCTCGGTCTACTATACCAACATCCTCAGCGTGCGCCCGCTCTTCCTGGCTGGCGGTATGATCGCCTCGCTGAGCTTCGTGCGCGAGCTGATGAACCGCCGGCCGCTCTACGAGCGTATGGTCGCGTTCTTCGCCGACGCTGACCCGGGAGGCACACCATGACCATCCAGCTCATCCGCGACATCTCGGACTCCAGCTCATACTGGGGCGCCTCGTGGGTCTTTGGCTGTTTCCCGGACCTGCACATCGTCTGTGACGCGCCGATCGGCTGCTACAACCTGCTGGGCATGGCGGTGACCGACTATACCGACGCACTGCCGCACATGGCCAATCTCACGCCAACCTCGATCCGCGAGCAGGACGTGATCAACGGCACCGCCCAGGCCCTGGTCCGCACGATCGACGATCTGCGCAGCATCGGCAGCCTGGCGGGCAAACGGCTGCTGGTGATCTCCACCGCCGAGAGCGAGATGATCAGCGCCGACCACGGCAGCCTGGTGGCCCAGCTCGACCCGGAGGCGCGCTTCTTCTGGAGCCAGTCGCTCGAACAGGACGAGTGGACGGGGCGTGACCGGGCGCTGCTCTTCGCCTGGGAAGCCTACGGCCAGCCGTTCGTCACGCCCGGTGCACCGCCGCGGGCCGCCAACCTGGTAAACATCATCGGCCCCTCGCTGGGCTGCTTCAACGCGCCCGCCGACCTGCACGAGCTGCGCCGGCTGATCACGGGCATCGGCGGCGAGGTGAACCTGGTCTACCCCTACGAGGGCAGTGTGGCCAGCACGCCGCGGCTGGCCGACGCCGCAGTGAACGTGGTTATGTACCGGGAGTTCGGCGCGCCCCTGGCCGAGGCCCTGGGGCGGCCCTACTGCTTTGCGCCGTTCGGCGTCTTCGGCACCACCGCCTTCCTGCAGGAGCTTGGCCGGCTGATCGGCGCCGATCCGGCGCGCGTCGCGGCGTTCATCGCCCACGAGAAACGCACCACGCTCCAACCCGTGTGGGACCTCTGGCGCGGACCGCAGAGCGACTGGTTTGCCACGGTGGACTGCGCCATCGTGGCGGGCCGCAGCTACGTCGTGGGGCTGAGCCAGTTTCTCGGTGAGGAACTGGGCATGAAGATCGCCTGGAGCTCAGGGCGCCCGCGGCGCGACGATGAACCGGACAACATCGAGATCCGGCGGCGCATCCATACGAAGGCGCCGGCCTTCGTCTTTGGCAGTATCAACGAGAAGATCTACCTGGCGGAAGCCAATGCGCGCGCCACCCACTACATCCCGGCGACCTTCCCCGGCCCGGTGGTGCGGCGTACCACCGGCACCCCCTTCATGGGCTATGCCGGCGCGGCCAACGTGATGCAAGAACTGGTCAACCGGTTCTACGAGATGGTCTTCAACTTCCTGCCAGTCGAGCCGATCAAAGCCCCCGGCAGCCCGCCGCAGCACGTGGCCGCCGGCCCACCGGCACAAAGCTCCGCTGAAACAATGGCCTGGACGCAGGCGGCGACGGAGCGCCTCAACGCCGCCCTCGAGCAGGTGCCGTTCCTGGCCCGCATCAGCGCCAGCCGTGCGCTGCGCCTCGCCGCCGAGCAGGCCGCCCGCGCCCGTGGCGCGCGCGAGGTGACGGTGGAACTCGTCGAGGCGGCGATCGCCCACGATTCGTCATGACCGCTCGCGCAGCGCATAATGCGACGCTCGCGTCAGGCCGTTGTAGGATCCTGCCGGCAAACCCGGGTCCGCGGGCCTCCGGCCTGCATGCGGGTGGGACGCCCGCGCTCCCAGCCACGCGCACCGGGGAGGTTGCCAGCAGTCTCGTTGCAGCACCCCTGCCCGTACACCCGAGCACCAGGATCGCCCTATCTGCGGTATGATACGATCGCCAGTGTGCGACACGTCACTGGCGCACGCAGCACAGCAGATAAGGAGCCCTGCCCGATGCATATTCTCGTCACCAATGACGATGGGATCGATAGCCTGGGTCTCTGGGCGCTCGCCGGCGCGCTGCGCGACGCGGGCCTGGGGACGGTGACCGTGGTGGCCCCCGAGGAGGAGCAGAGCGGGATGAGCATGGCGCTGCCGCCGCGACGCGACCTGACCATGCGCCTGGTCAACCCGCCCGACCCGGCCCACGCCGGCATCAGCGCCTACGCCTTCAGCGGCACGCCGGTGGGCTGCGTACTGGCCGGCGTGCTCGCCGAGACGACACCACGCCCCGATGTGGTCATCGCGGGGATCAACCGCGGCATCAACAGCGGCACCAACGTCCTGCTCAGTGGCACCGTCGGCGCAGCCATGCTTGCGGCGCTCTGGGGCCTGCCTGCCATGGCGGTGTCGCAGATGTTTGTTGGCGACGCACCAATGCCCTGGGGCACGGCGACCTGGGCGGCGCTCAAGTGCTTCCCACTGCTCGAACGGCTCCGCGGCCACGGTCCGCTCGTCCTCAATCTCAATGCGCCCCATTTGCACAACATTGCCGATGTGCGCGGCTTCCGCCAGACCCGGCTCTCCAGCTTCTTCTACGGCAACGTGGTTGCGCTCGATCTCGACCCGGAGCCGGCCGACGACGATGGCCGGCGACGCCTGGCGTTCCGCTTCCTGCGCGAGCGCCTGCCCGAGTTTCCCGAGCACACCGATGATGGCGCCGTCCGTGCCGGCTTTGTTTCGCTCTCGGTGCTCACACCGATGGGGGTTGCCGCCGAACTTGACCTCAGCGAGGCACTCGCCCAGCTCTGAGTACCTGGTAGTCTGCCACGACGATTGTGATACACGACACGGCTCCGGCCGTCAGCAGGAACGAGGTGGGCGCGTGGGCATCGTAGACGTGAGCGAGGTGCGGGCGTGGGTGCGCGAAGGCGGGCTCCACGCCCGCCGCTACTTTAACAACGTGCAGGCGCAGCGTAAAGCTGATCGCAGCTGGGTGACCCAGGCCGACCTCGAGGTCGAGCAGTTGTTGCGCGAGCGCATCGCCGCGCGCTATCCCGACCACGGTATCATCGGCGAAGAGCAGGGCAGCGGGGCAACCGACCGCGAGTTCGTCTGGTGCCTGGATCCGATCGACGGCACCGGCGCCTTCGTCGCCGGCCTGCCGACCTGGTGCGTTTCGGTTGGTCTGCTACGCGCCGGGCAGCCCTATCTCGGGGTGATCTACCTGCCCATCCTCGATGATTGCTACTGGGCCGATGTTGAGGGGCCGGCCTATCGCAACGATACGCCGATCCACGTGAGTACCGCGACCAGCATCGACAACAACGACTGGATCAGCGTCTCATCCTACGCCCACCGCCAGTACCGGATCGATTTTCCGGCCAAGACGCGCAGCCTGAGCAGTGTGGCCGTCGATTGCTGCTATGTCGCACGGGGCAGCTCGCTCGGCGCCCTGATAGGCCGGGCGAACCTCTGGGATCTGGCGGCCGGCCTGGCCATCCTGCGCGCTGCCGGGGCGGTCGTGATCGGGCTCAGCGGCGCCCCGCTGGATACCGCGCCGCTGCTCGATGGCCACCGGCTGCCCGAGCCGATCATTGTGGCCCCGCCCCAACTGGTCGAGCAGCTGCGGGGCTACATCTCCCGGCGCACCGCGTAGACCAGGTTATACTAGGTGGAATTGGCAATCCGCCATTGTTCCGCTCAGCTCCACAGCGCTACAGCTCCACACAGGGCTTTGTCGAGCTGTGGAGGTGTGGCGTTGAGTCAATGCGATGCCATCAAGCAGAATCGATATTACGGCGCCTGGTCCCGGCGCACCTCGCCACGGCTCTCATCCTGGTCTGTGCGCGTCGGGCGATGCAGCCCCACTTCCAGGCGCCACTCGGCGAGCGCCGAGCCAGTGGCCGCTGCGTAAACGTCCTCGAGGGCCGCGGCAGTGCGCTCCCAGCTGTGCTCGCGTCCCACCAGGCGCCGCCCCGCCCGCCCGAGGCGCCCACGATAGGGTGCGTCGTTGAGCAGCGCCAGCGCGATCCGCGCCAGGGCCAGCGGTTCGTCGGCAACCAGCAGGTGCTCGCCGTCGGTGCCGGCCAGATCGCGCGCAATCTGGCTGCAGGCCACGAGGGGCAGGCCGGTGGCCAGCGCCTCCAGCGCTGCCTGCGGCGCCGCGGTTGTCGAGGCCAGCGGAGCCAGCGCGACCGTTGCGGTAGCCAGGTGCCCCCGTGGGTCGTGCACCGCGCCAGCGAAGACCAGCCGTGGGTCAGCCGCGATCCGCCCGGCGTGCCGCTGGGCGACGTTGCCGAGGACGATCAGCCGGGCGTCCGCGCGGACAACCCAGATCGCCGGCATTGCCCTGGCGGCGAGGTGCAGGGCCAGTCCCGCCTCGTGCCGGCTCAGGTCGCGCAGGTCGAGCAGGAAGGTCGCCGGGTCGCGCAGGCGCAGTGGTGGAGCGAAGCGCTCCAGGTCGACCGGGCTCGGAACGGCATAGACATGGATGCCCGTCTCTTTCGAGACCCCGATCGCGCTCAGCGCGCCAACATCGTGCTCAGTTGCGACGATGACGTGATGGTAGGGCCAGAGCCGCGCCGCCTCGCGCCGACGGGTTCGGGCAAGCGTGAGCGTGTGCGCAATGCGCGCAAGCAGGCCATCGGCACGGAGCGTGTGCTCCATACGCTGGGAGACGCAGGTGACGGCATCCACGACCGTCGGCACGGTGAGCGGCCGGCCGATACGGGCTGCCGTGCGGGCATCGAGGTGCACCAGGTCGAACTGGCCAGAGGCCACCTCGCTGCGGACGGCAGCGACCAGATCGCGCTCATGGCGTACCGGCAGGATGCGCCGGCAAGAGGGGCTCAGATCGTCGAAGGTGGTGCCTGCCTGATCGGCAAAGACGAGGGTGATCGCATGGCCGAAGCGCGCCAGCGCCGCGATAATGCCATGGGGCCGCGGACGTTCACCCGTCGGCGCCTCGGCGCAGACAAATAGCACATCCATCATCGGCCTCCGTCAGCCAGGTGCGGCCGGCGGCGAACCGGCCCCGTGCGCCCGGTTCGCGGCGCGAGCATCGAGCCGGGCCACAGGTGGTGCTGGGTATACACGTGCTGGTTCTGTAACAGGATGTTCATTGCCAACCGCCGTTCGCTGCGTTGCGGATGCGCTACCCGGGCATCGGGTATGGTGCGGCCGTGGCATCGAGAGGCGTCGTGGCCAGTGTTTCCAGTGATGCGTGCAGTGCCGGGAAGCTGCAGAACAACCGTGGCATACCCGGACGCCTGGGGCGCTTGCCCTGGTGGCTGCGTGGTCACCTGCCTGCTGGGTACGCTCAGTGTAGCCCGGCACAATGAACAGTTGCTGGTCTTGCTGCCATTGATGATTGCGGTCTTGTCATCCGTGGGCGGCTGCGCGACCCCAGGAGACATTGACGCTCGGCCCTGGTGAACGTGACAACGCCTCCGCGCATCGCACCGTGCTAATGCAGTTCCAGGCGACCTGTTCGGGCATCAGCGCGACCTCGACCGTGTCCAGCTGCGCCGCGCCCAATCTACCATCGCCAATCTGCAATCTGCAATCGCACTAAGACGGTTGCCCCGCGTCCGTCCGTTCCGGCCAGAGCACTGCGACCATGAACACCCCCGACGCGGCAAAGATGCCACCGAGCGCCACGGCAAGCAGCGCGGGGGAGGCGCCAGCGTCGCGAGCCACGCCGGTGAGATAGGCCGAGAGGGCGGTGGTCAGGGTGAGCGCGGCGTACTCGGTGGCGAAGACCCGCCCGAGCAGCCGATCGGGCACACGCGTCTGCAGCAACGAGGTGCTGAACACCCACTGGATGCTTCCGCCGACGTGGGCGAACAGCACCGCCAGCGCCGCCAGCGGCAGGCTCGCGAGGCCACTCAGCGCCAGATAGCCCGCCGCGCTGATGAAGAACGAGCCGGCCACCGCGCGGCGCAAGAAGCGCTGGCCCTCGCCGCCGAGACGCAGAGCAAGGAACGGCCCGATGCCCGTCCCCACCCCGCGCGCCGCGTAGAGCAGCCCGATGCTGATCGCCCCATCGCGTCCGATGGGGAAGATCTCACGGCCGTAGAGCGTCAGCAGCAACAGCACCCCGCCCCCCAGGCTCCAGATCGCCTTGCTGAAGGTCAGCCAGCGCACCGCAGGGTGGGTAAGCACGTAGCGCAGCCCGTCGCGGAGCTCGACCAGAGCCGACGGGCGCGGGGCGGGCGACTGCGTGGCCCCGGTGGGCGCCTGGCCGCTGGCGACGCGCACCGTCGCGATCAGGGCCGCCGAGAGCAGAAACGACGCCGCGTCGAGCAGAAAGGCCGCCCGCACGCCCAGCGTACCGGCCACGATGCCGCCTAGCGCCGCGCCCAGGGCCAGCATCGCCGACCAGGTCGCGCCGCTGATCGCGTTGGCGGCGACCAGTTCCTCACGGCGACAGAGGCTCGGCAGAATCGCCGAGCGGGCCGGCTCAAAAAAGGCGCTGAGCGAGACCTTCGCCACCACCGCCAGGTAGAGCAGCCACAGATCCGCGCGGCTATTGACCAGCAGCAGCAGCAGCACCAGGGCCGCCCGCCCGAGGTCGCTGGCGATCAGCACCAGCTTGCGCGGCAGCCGGTCCACCACCACACCGGCGAACGGGCCGACCACGGCCCCGGGCAGGAACTCGGCCAGGAAGAGCAGCCCCACCGCCTGGCCCGAGCCGGTGAGCGTGAGCAGCAAGGTGAACAGGGCGACACTATCGAGCCAGTCGCCGATCTGGCTGACTACCTGGCCATACCAGAGCCGGCGAACGTTGCGGTTCGTGCGCAGAACCTGGAGATAGACTGACATAGCAGGGCGTAAAAAAGGGGAGGACGACCATCCCTCCCCAGAGACGCTGACCATCAGCGACGCACGCGGTCGACCGCGCCGTTACTCGCGCGTGCGCGCCTTCATCGCCCGATCGATATCACGTTGCGCCTCGCGTCGGGCGATGTCCTCGCGTTTGTCGTAGCTCTTCTTGCCGCGGGCCACGCCGAGCTCCAGCTTGGCGCGACGCCCCTTGAAGTACAGCTTGAGCGGCACCAGCGTGAGGCCCTTCTGGCGGACCAGGCCATCGAGGCGGCTGATCTCGCGCCGATGGAGCAGCAGCTTGCGCGGGCGCAGCGGATCGTGGTTAAAATGGGTCCCCGACTGCTCATAGGGCGCGATATGGGCATCGTAAAGATAGACCTCGTCGTTGTAGACCTTCGCGTAGCTGCCGCGCAGGTTCACCCGGCCGGCCCGCACCGACTTGATCTCGCTGCCGGTGAGCACGATGCCAGCCTCATAGGTCTCCTCGATATCATAGTCATGCCGCGCCTTGCGGTTGTCCGCCACGACGCCGGGGGGAGCTTGCTTGACGCCCATCGCCTTGTCCAGAAAGAGACGAGTGGAGGGCGATGCCCCCCACTCGAACGATCGCTTCCCGGCATTATAGCACGATCGCCTTCCGGCGGATCAGCCCTGCGGCGGAGGCCCGCAGGGCTGGTGCAACGATCCTGCTGGCAAACGCCGTTTTGCCGACGCCGGGGGCGGGGGCGTCCCGCCCGAATGCGGGCCGGAGGCCCGCGTACCCAGGTTTGCCAGCAGGATCGTGCAATGTCTGTGGGGCAAGCCCCAACCCCCAGTTTTTGGGTAGGTTTGGCGGCTACGCCGCCCCCGCCCCCACCGCGGCAGGCGATCCCTACAGCAACGCCACGGCGTGCTGCTGGCGCAGCTCATTCTGGCGCCGGAAGAAGAGCGTCACCAGCGAGGAGGTGATGACAATGAACAGCGAGTAGAGCACCGGGATCAGCACGATCTGGTTGGCCAGCTCGCCCTGGAAGCTGAGCAGCACGATCGAGAGCGCCAGCGGCCCATTCTGGACGCCCGCCTCCAGGGCCACGGTCGAGGCGCGGCGGAAGCCCAGCCGGGCTGCCTGGCTGACCAGGAAGCCGAAGAGGAAGCCAATCAGCCCGACGCCGACCGCGGCGGCGTAGACCTGCCAGGGCGTGGTGGCGAGCAGCGGGGCATTGCGGGGCACCCACAGCGCGATCAGCGCCAGGATGATCACCACGCCCAGGATACCGCCGATCAGTTCGAGGATCGCGCCAACGTTGGCATTGCGCCGGCGGATGACCATGCCGATCAATACCGGGATGAGCATCACCACCAGGCCGACGATCACACTTCCCATGCCGACACTGATCTCATTGGTCATAAACCGGCTGCCATAGAGGAAGATCCACAGCGGGGCCATGATGAACGCGCCGAGGGTCGAGAAGGTGGTCATGGTGACACTGAGCGCCAGGTCGCCCTTGGAGAAGTAGGTGAAGATGTTCGAGGTGGAGCCGCCGGGCATGCAGGAGATGATGATCAGGCCGATGGCGATCGCCGGCGGCAGTTGCAGGGCCACCGCCAGGCTGAAGCCGATGAAGGGCATGATCAGGTACTGCGAGGCAAAGCCGATCAGGATGGCCTGGGGGCGCTTGAAGGCGCGGAAGAAATCGCGCCAGGTGAGCGAGGCGCCCATGCCGAGCATGATCACCCCGATCATCAGCGCAAGCAGCAACTGCTCAGTCTGGCTAACCATGGACCACCTCCCCCTCGCCGGCCGTGCGCGCGGCCTCGGCCCGTAGTTCGCGACGCAGCACCTTGCCCACCGCGCTCTTCGGCAACTCGGCGCGCAGCTCGACTGCCTTCGGCACCTTGTAGGGGGCGAGGTACTGCTTGCAGTGGGCGCGCACCTGCTCGGCGGTGAGGCCAGCGCCGGCCTTCGCCACCACGTAGGCCTTCACCTGCTCGCCGCTCTTCGCGTCAGGCAGACCGATCACCGCCACCTCGGCGACCCCCGGGCAGCCGGCGATGCAGTCCTCCACCTCGTTCGGATAGACATTGAAGCCGCTTACGATAATCAGGTCCTTCTTGCGGTCGACGATGCGCAGGTAGCCATCGTCATCGATCGCGGCGATGTCGCCGGTGAGCAGCCAGCCATCCTTGAGCGCCTTTGCCGTCTCGGCGGGGCGCTGCCAGTAGCCCTGCATCACCTGGGGGCTGCGGACCGCCAGTTCGCCGGGCTCACCCGGGGCGGCCGGCTCGCCGTGGTCGTTGAGCAGGCGCACCTCGGTGCCAGCCAGCGCCGGGCCGATGCTACCGGGACGGCTCGCGTCCAGCGGATTGAGCGTGACCACGGGGGAGCTCTCGGTGAGGCCGTAGCCCTCGATCACCGCTGTGCCGGTCACCTGCTGCCAGCGTTCAGCGACGGAGCTATGCAGCGCCGTGCCCCCGGCGATACTGCCCCGCAGCTTTGGCGGCGGGTAGTCGGCGAACCACTCTTCGTTGAGCAGGCCATTGAAGAGCGTATTCACGCCGGGGATCCAGGAGATTGGGTAGTTCTCGATCGCCCGCTGGAGGTTGGAGAGGGGGCGCGGGTTGGCGACCAGGATATTGCGGGCGCCGGCGTGGAAGAAGTAGAGCAGGTTGGCGGTGAAGGCAAAGATGTGATAGAGCGGCAGCACCGCCAGGGCACACTCCTTGCCATGGGTCACGTTGCCGGCGACCCGGTCCTCAATCTGCACCATATTGGCCAGCAGATTACCATGGGAGAGCATCGCCCCTTTGCTCACGCCGGTGGTGCCGCCGGTGTACTGGAGCACGGCCAGATCGTCCAGACTGGTCGTGGCCGTATAATCGGCTACCTGCACCCTGCGCTCGTGGAGCAGGTGGCCACCACGGGCCAGTGCTGCGCCAAACCCGATGGTCGGCGCGCTGCAGGCCGGGATCAGCCGGTTCCAGTACTTGATCACGTTGTAGGCGACAAAGCCCGGCAGGCGCGGGAAGCGGTCGGTCAGGCGCACCAGGATCACGTGTTCGATCCCGGTCTGCTCCAGCACCGGCGCGATCTTGTCGCCGAAGAGATCGACAATCACCAGCGCCCGCGCGCCGCTGTCGTTGAACTGGTGCACCATCTCCGCAGGGGTGTAGAGCGGGTTGGTATTGACCAGCACGCAGCCGGCCTTGAGCACGCCGAAGGCGCAGATCGGATAGGCCAGGCTGTTGGGCAGCTGGAGCGCGACCCGGTCACCCGGGGCCAGCCCCAGTTCCTCGCGCAGAAACACGGCAAAGCGGTCAGCATCGCGCTGCAGCTGGACGAAGCTCAGGTTGCCGAACATACCGTTGGGCAGCACGGCGGTGAACGCATGCTGATGCGCGTAGCGCTCACAGGTCCGGTCAACCATGTCGGCCAGGTGCCGGTACGCGATGCTGACCGGCGCGACGGGCGGGACGGCAACGAACGACGCGGCCGGGTCTTGCAGACGCAGGGACTGGTCAAGTTCAATGGTAGCCATAGACCTCCAACTCGCTTCAGCGGGAGCCTGCGAATCGCCAGAGCGCCGCCATAAGGCGGCTGCAGGCCTTGATGCCGACTGCACAGGGCCTGGACATTTATAGCACTGGCTGGTGCACAGCTCCCAGGGAAGAACTCCCTGCGTAGGTGACGGCGCGCACAGAAAAACACCCCACCCCAGCCGGCTCTCAGGTGGAGGGTTTTTGGCGGATGGCGTCCTGATGCGCTGCTTGCCCTCACCCCCCTCCCCCTCTCCCAGGCTGGGAGAGGGGGGG
>JACAEO010000296.1 GCA_013388805.1 Chloroflexota bacterium | reverse complement strand
GTCCACCAGGGCGGCCAGGGCCGCGCGCAGGCCCGGCAGCCCGCCGCCCACGCCGCGGCTGGCCCGTTCGAGCAGCGCGGCGGCGGCGGCAAAATCTGGCCACACGAGCGCCCCGTGCCCGAGCACGGTCACCGGGTGCTGAGTGCCCAGGTTGCGCCAGCACTCCACCAGCCCACGGCGCGCGAACCCCTCGCCCGGCAGTGCCAGCAGCGCGCGCAGCGCCGCCACCGGCGGGGCCGCGCCCAGTGATCGCCCCTCGTACAGGCAGACCGGCAAGCCATACTCGGCGGCGACCTCGCGCACCAGTTGCGGGTAGCGCTCACCGCCCCGGTACAGCACGGCAATCGCTTCGGCGGCCAGGCCCTCGGCCAGCAGGGCGCGCACATGGCGCAGCGCGGCCCGCACCTCACGCTCAGGGTCGGGCGCGCCGATCAGGGTCACCGCGCCACCGGCGTCGATCGGCGGCGCCGGGTCGAGTGCAAAGAGCTGCCGCTCGAGATGGGCCAGGGCCGGCGGCAGATCTGCCCGCGGCGCCAGCAACTCCAGCCGTGCCGCCGGCAGGGCCGCGCGCAGCGCGGCCAGCGTGCGGGAGAAGCGACGGTGGGCCGGGCGCTCGCTCGCCTCGCCGGTCAGTGTGATCAGCGTGCGGCTGGCCCGCTCGGCCAGCGCGCGCACCAGGTCGAGCTGCAGCGGCGTGAACTGATCGAAGCCATCGACCACCAGCAACTCGACCTGCCGGGAAAGCTCCGGGTGGGCAACCACCAGGTCGCGCGCCCGGGCGATCTGCCCGTGCTCGTCGCTCAACCCCAGCCGGGCCAGCGCCTCCAGGTAGCACCGGTAGACCACGGCCAGTTCGCCATCGTAGGGACTGACCGCCGCGGCAGCCAGCGCCTCCGGCGGGACCGCCGCTGCCCGCAGTTCGTCGATCAGGCGCAGCGCCTCCTCCACGAAGCCGCGCTTCGTCGCGACCCGGGCAAAGCGCGGCAACTGCCCCGCGTCCGCCGCACTGCGCAGCGCAGCGCGGAGCGCGTCCGCGCGCAGCATGGGGCTCGCCACCGCCAGTGGTTCACCGGCTGCGCGGAGCAGCAGTTGCGCGATGCGGCCCAGTGGGCCGGCGCTGCAGCGGCGGATACCGGCCAGCCCGGGCCGCAGGCGCTGGTGATGCAGCACGCCAGGCAGCAGCAGCATGGCCCGGCCACGCCGCGGCGCGGCCAGCGCACGCAGCGCCGCCGCAGTCTTACCGGCAGCCGCCGGGGCGAGCACAATCGTCACATCCGGCATATGCAAACGCTCACCTCAGCGTCGGCGCCGAAAGTGGATGAGGCCGTACTGCAGCAGGCAGAGCAGCCCACCGGCCAGCAGCAGCGCAGCGCCCCGCGCGCGCCATCCACGCTCACCCACCCACAGATCGAGCAGCATCGCAACGACACCGATGCAGAGCCCCATGATGATCGCTTTGAGATAGACAGGCTCCACAGACCACTTGCTCCTACTGCTGGCCCTCATCCTGACACCTGCGCTCCCGGCCACGCACATCAGCGCGCCCTCTCGATTATAAGAACGCTCCGTACCGGACACATCGCCTGGTACAACAACGAGCCGTGTCATACCAATTGGAATTGAGCAACCCGCATAGGTGTTACCGTCAGAGCGCATTGGAACGCCATGCGCGGCAATCCACAATCCAAAATCGGCAAGCCAAAATGGTATCATTCCACGTAGCTGGTGGCCGGCGGCGGGCCAGTAGCGCCGGGAGCAACGCTGGTACGGGTTCACATGTCTCCCGGGAGCGCGGGCAAGATGCCCGCGGAGACGCGCCGCGGGCGGGACGCCCTCGCTCCCAGGCGTGTGGGTTACCCCGGGTGTGAACAGTTACCAAAGGGGCGGGCACAAGGCCCGCCCCTTTGATGTGGTGGTAATGGGCGTATCAGGCCGGCAGCGGGCCAGCGGCGGGCGGTGGCGGGAGGGCCGTGGTAGTGCTCTCAGCGGGCTTGCCGTTGCGGCTCATATCGATGACCAGCGGCTTGACCCGGCTGAGCAGTTCGGCCAGTTGCTCACCCTCGAGCGTCTCGAACTCGAGCAGGGCGTTGGCCATGTCGTCGAGCACGGCGCGATTATTGATCAGCACCTGCATCGCGTTCTCATAGGCCTCGGTGGCCAGCCGGTGCACCTCGGCATCGATCTGGCGCGCAACCTCATCGCCATAGTTGCGCTGCTCGCTGATCTCGCGCCCCAGGAAGATCAACTCTTCCTTCTCGCCAAAGACGATCGGGCCGAGCTTGTCGCTCATGCCATAGCGCGTCACCATCGCGCGGGCGGTGCGAGTGACGCTGACCAGGTCCGCCGAGGCGCCGGTTGTGACCTCCTCGGGGCCGAAGACGATCTCTTCGGCGGCGCGCCCGCCCATCGCCACGACCATCTCGGCCTTGAAGTAGGCCAGGCTCTGCAGCCCGAGATTATCCTCGTCGGGCAGGAAGAGCGCATAGCCGCCTGCGCGCCCGCGGGGGATGATCGTAACCTTCTGCAGCTTGTTGGCCCGCGGCATTGCCGCGCCGGTGATCGCATGGCCCGACTCGTGGTAGGCAACGACCAGCTTCTTGCGGTCGGTCATCACCCGCGAGCGGCGCTCCGGCCCACCGAGCGCGACGCGCTCGATCGAGTCCTGCAGTTCGGCCATACCGATCTTCTTCTTCGAGCGGCGTGCGGCGAGGATGGCGGCCTCATTGACCGCATTCATCAGGTCGGCGCCGGAGAAGCCAGGCGTGAGGCGGGCGATCACCTCGATATTGACATCCTCAGCCAGCGGCTTGCCCTTGGTATGGACCTTGAGAATGTCCATGCGACCGCGGACATCGGGCGCGTCAAGCACCACCTGGCGATCGAAGCGTCCGGGGCGGATCAGCGCCGGGTCGAGCACATCGGGCCGGTTGGTGGCGGCGACGACGATCACATTGGTATTGGTGTCGAAGCCGTCCATCTCGACCAGGATCTGGTTGAGCGTCTGCTCGCGCTCGTCGTGCGAGCCGCCGAGGCCGGCGCCACGCTGGCGCCCGACGGCGTCGATCTCGTCGATAAAGACGATGCAGGGCGCATTGCGCTTGGCCTGGTCGAACAGGTCGCGCACGCGTGAGGCGCCTACGCCGACGAACATCTCGACGAACTCGGAGCCGGAGATGCTGAAGAAGGGCACCCCGGCCTCACCGGCCACCGCCCGCGAGAGCAGCGTCTTGCCGGTGCCGGGCGGGCCCACCATCAGCACGCCGCGCGGAATGCGCGCGCCGAGGGCGGCGAACTTATCGGGGAACTTCAGGAACTCCACGATCTCGGTGAGATCCTGCTTGGCCTCCTCCTGGCCAGCCACATCGGCGAAGGTGACCGTCGGCTTATCGCCGGCAAACATGCGCGCCCGGCTCTTGCCGAACGAGAGCGCCTGGTTGTTGGAGCCCTGGGCCTGGCGCATGAAGAAGACGAAAAAGCCGATCAGCAGCAGCGTCGGCAGCAGGATGGTGAAGATGCTCAGCAGCCCACCCCAGGCCGGCGCCGGGCTGACCCGCACATTGATCAACTGCCGCCCTTCGTTGTTGGTCAGCGGGATGTCGAAGTCGGCGAGCAGCCCCATCACACTATCGTTGCTCTCGAGGCGGGAGCGGTACTCCGTCCCATCGTTGTAGGTGACGATGATCTGCTCGTCGCCCGCCTGCGCGGCAATCTGCTTGATCTGACCGGCCCTGGCGTCGGCGATGACCTCGGCGATGCCCTTCTCATTGTTCTGGGTCGTGGTCTGCCCAAAATACTGGAAGAACAGGGCCAGCGCCGCGACAAGGATGATCAGATACACAAAACTGTTCTTTAACCAGCGATTATCACCCATGCGTCATGTCCTCTAGGATAAAGCCACACAGTGCGGCGAACGACGGGACACTGCACTGACATGCAGCAGACTCGATGCTGTGGAAAGCGTGCGAGGGGCAGCAGGCAGGGCGGCATCCACTACGCGCGTTGCGCACATGCAGCATCTCAGCGCCGTGCTTCCGGACGCCGTGTTCGTATTATACCAAATGCGATCTGGCCCATCAAGAGCACCAGATCACAGCATGATTGTAATCTGGATCACGCCGCGGGCTAGGCGCCATAGATTGCGGGCTTGAGCACGCCGATGTAGGGCAGGTTGCGGTAGCGCTCGGCATAGTCGAGGCCATAGCCGACAACGAACTCATTGGGGATGTCGAAGCCCAGGTAGTCAACCGGCACATCGGCGGTGCGGCGCTCGGGCTTGTTGAGCAGGGTGCAGATGCGCAGGCTGGCCGGGTTGCGCCGCAGCAACTGGCTGCGCAGGTAGGCCAGCGTCAGCCCGCTGTCGATGATGTCCTCGACGATCAGCACGTGGC
The DNA here is from genome assembly GCA_013388805.1 of Chloroflexota bacterium. Taxonomy (GTDB): domain Bacteria; phylum Chloroflexota; class Chloroflexia; order Chloroflexales; family Chloroflexaceae; genus JACAEO01. The sequence goes on along the minus strand of JACAEO010000296.1, from coordinate 481 downwards.
GGCCGGCGATGTCGGTGTCGAGGTCCTTCAGCAGGCGCACCACGCCGCTCGACTCGGTGCTGGCGCCGTAGCTGGCCACGGCGATGAAGTCGATCGCCAGCGGCAGCGCGATGCTGCGGGCGAGGTCGACCATAAACATCGCGCAGCCCTTCAGCACGCCGACCAGCAGCAGGTCGCCCGCCGCGCGGTAGTCGGCGGTGATCTGCGCGCCAAGTTCGCCGATGCGCGCGCGCAGCTGCTCCGCCGAGATCAGCACCCGCTCGATATCGTGATCCATATAACCCTCTCGCGCTCCGGCATCGTCCCAGGGCGGCTGCGTCCGCCCGCCAGGCTGCCTGATCAGCCCTACCCAGATTGTACCCTGACTCTGCGCCCCGGCGAGGAAGCGCGCATCGGCGCGCTGGCCAGCCACCCAGACCACGGCGTCGGGGGTGGCCAGGATGGGCCAGGCCGCGCGCAGGGCGCGCGGCACCTTGCGGTC
>JACAEO010000226.1 GCA_013388805.1 Chloroflexota bacterium | reverse complement strand
CCCCCCCCCCCCCCCCCCCCCCCCCCCCCCCCCCAAACAAACGGGGGCGCGCCCCCAGAGCTTTGCGCGATCCTGCTGGCAACGGCCGTTTTGCCCGCGCACCCGGGTTTGCCAGCAGGATCGTTGCACGCGCCCTGCATCGCACCTGACCACCCGGGCCTTTTGCTATGCTATACTTTTAATACATCAACCAACCGTTCCGCTCCCCGGGGTCACATCACGCGCTCTCGGTCGCCGGGCGAGCCCCTTACGTGAGCCAACGGGCGCGATCCGCCCGTGGAGGAACTCAGAGCTTATGGCACGCTCTGCGCTGATCGAGCTCGCAGCAGGCGACTCGGCTGACCACGACGACAAACCCGGCCACGAGTGCGGGGTTTTCGGGATCTTCGTTCGCGACGCTGATGTCGCACGGCTGACCTTTTTCGGCCTCTACGCCTTGCAGCACCGTGGCCAGGAGAGCGCGGGCATCGCCGTGTCCAATGGCCGCGCCATCCGCCACTACAAGCAGATGGGCCTCGTCGCCCAGGTCTTCGACGAGGAGAAGCTGCGCCCGCTCACCGGCCACCTGGCGATTGGCCATACCCGTTACTCCACCACCGGCTCTTCGCGCCTGGAGAACGCCCAGCCCTTCGTGGTCGAGAGCGTCCTCGGGCCGCTGGCGGTCGGCCACAATGGCAATCTCACCAACGCCGCCGCGCTGCGCCGCGAACTGCTCACCCGTGGCGTTGGCCTCACCGGCACGAGCGACTCCGAGGTGATCACCCAGATGCTCGCCGGCGGCGAGGGCCACACCTGGGACGAGAAGCTGCGGGTGTTTATGGTGCGCGCCCAGGGCGCGTACTGTCTGACGGTCCTCACCCGTGAGACGCTCTATGCCGTGCGTGATCCGCTCGGGCTACACCCGCTCTGCCTCGGGCGGCTGGGCGAGACGGGCTGGGTGGTGGCCTCGGAGAGCTGCGCCTTCGGCCCGATCGGCGCCGAGTTCGTGCGCGAGATCGAGCCGGGCGAGATCCTGGCCATCAATGAGGATGGCCCGCGGACGGTGGCGCTCATGCCGGCCCCCGGCCGCGCCGAGTGCCTGTTCGAGTACATCTACTTCGCCCGCCCCGATAGCAGGCTCCACGGCACGGCGCTCCACGCCATGCGCGTCGCCCAGGGCCGCGAACTGGCCCGCGAGGCCCCCGCCGCCGCCGATGTGGTCATCGCCGTGCCCGATAGCGCGACGCCCGCCGCGATCGGTTATGCCCAGGCCTCGGGCATTCCCTACTCCGAGGGCCTGATCAAGAATCGCTATATCGGACGCACCTTTATTCAGCCCGATGATCACCTGCGCAAGGTGGGCATTAACCTGAAGTTCAATGCCCTGGCCGACAATCTGGCCGGCAAGCGGGTCGTGCTAGTTGACGACAGTATCGTCCGCGGCAATACGAGCGGGCCGATCGTGCGCCTCCTGCGCGAGGCCGGCGCCAGCGAGGTGCACGTGCGCGTCTCCTCACCGCCGATCCGCCACCCCTGCTTCCTCGGCGTCGATATGGCCACCTACCCGGAGTTGATCGCCCATCGGATGAGCATCCCCGAGATCTGCGCCCACCTGGGCGCCGATAGCCTGGCCTATCTCAGCCTCGAGGGCCTCATCCGCTCCACCCGCCGCGCCCCCGACGAGTTCTGCAAGGGCTGCTTCATCGGCAAGTACCCGGTGGAGATCGAACCGGTCGAGAAAGAGGTCTTCGAGGTTCGCTAGCCCACCCCGCCAGGCCGGTGTCCCGGCCTCCCAGGAGCACACACCCCCCATGGCTAGCGACGAAACCCTCGAACTGGTCATCGACTCGGTTGCCCAGGGCGGCGATGGCGTTGGCCGCCACGATGGCCTGGTGGTCTTTGCCCGCGGCGGTCTGCCGGGCGAGCGCGTGCGCGTGCGCCTCTTCGAGCGCCGCCCGGGCTACGCCCGTGGCCGGGTCGACGCGGTGCTCGCGCCGTCAGCCGAGCGCGTGGCCCCCCGCCTGGCTGACGGCGATCACGCCCCCTGGCAGCATATCGCCTACCCGGCACAACTCCGCCTCAAGGAGACGATCGTCCGCGAGCAACTGGCCAAACTCGCCGGCCTCCACGAGCCGCCCCTGGCCCCGATCATCGCGGCGCCGCACCCCTGGGGCTATCGCAACAGCGCCCACCTGCACGTGGACGGCCAGCACATCGGCTACTATGCCGCCGGCAGTCGCACCGTGGTGGACCTGCCCGAAGATCCGCTGCTGCTCCCGGTGCTCAACCAGGCCCTGGCCGGCCTGCGCCGGGTCCTCGTTCCCGGGCTGCTCGCCAGCGTGACACTCCGCGCCAGTGTGGCCTTTGGCTACGCGCTCGCCGTGCTCCAGCCAACGCCCGCGGCGAGCGCGCTCGACCTGGTGCTGCTCGCCGAGGCCTGGCGCGCGCGGGTGCCCGCCCTGGCGGGCGTGCTGGTGACGGGCCGCGATTGGCAGGGGGCGGTCTCCGGCGTTGCCCAACTGTGTGACGAACTGTGCGGGATCGTCTTCGCGTTGAGCCCCGAGAGCTTCTTCCAGGTCAATCTGCCGCAGGCTGAACGGATGGTCGAACTGGCACACGAGGCACTGGCACCGCAGCCCGGCACGCGCCTGCTCGACCTCTACGCCGGGGTCGGCACCTTTGCCCTGCCCCTGGCCGCGGCGGGCGCCGAGCTGGTCGCAGTGGAGGAGCATGGCACGGCGGTGGCCGACGGCGAGCACAGTGCCGCGCTCAACCAGATCGGGCGCGCCCGCTTCGTGCATAGCGCGGTAGAACGCGCGCTGCCCGGCCTCGCCGGCCCCTTCGACGGCATCCTGCTCGACCCGCCGCGCCGCGGTTGCCATCCCGCCGTCTTGGAGGAACTGGCTCGCCTCGCGGCGCCACGCATCGTCTATGTCTCCTGTCACCCCGGCATTCTTGGCCGCGACCTCGGGCCGCTGCTCGCCAGCGGCTATCGCCTTGCGCGCGTCCAGCCGATCGACCTCTTCCCCCAGACGCCCCACATCGAGACGGTGGTGACCCTCGATTTGTAGCGCTGCGGATGGCGTCCTGATGCGCTGCTTGCCCTCACCCCCATACCCCCTCCTCTCAGGTGGAGGGTTTT
>JACAEO010000323.1 GCA_013388805.1 Chloroflexota bacterium | reverse complement strand
TCCCCTGCCAGGGGAGGGGGTAGGGGGGTGGGGTATGCGGGGCCTGGGGGCGCACCTCCCAAAAACTCTACACCTGAGAGGTGGGGGAAGGGGGCGGTGGGGGCCGATTCGCCCACCCTTGCCACGCCGTCGCAGCGGTGATACCATAAAATCGAGTAACGCGAACACCAGGCAGATCTGGCGTTGTCGTCTGCACGGTAGGTGTGGCTGAAAGTTGCACCGCACCCGGTACTACCCGGCTTTAGCCGCGCCTGCGCCGATGAAAGGCTTTCCACAGTAATCCCCAATCATCAATCACGCATCCCAACTGTGCCGTCCCCAATCCCCAATCAGCAATCCAAAATCCAAAATCCCAACGACTGGCGGCGGCTGCTCCACTATCTCTGGCCCTACCGTCGGCAGATGGCCCTGGCGGTCGCCATGCTCGCCGGCTCGAGCGCCATTGGCCTGGCCTTCCCACTGGTGATCGTCCGGCTGCTCGATGCCGTGCTCCAGCAGCAGAACCTCACGTTGCTCAACGGCCTGGCGCTGGCGCTGCTCGGCATGTTTCTGCTGCAGGCCCTGCTGACCTTCGGCCAGAGCTATACCCTGAACGTGATCGGCGAGCGGATCGTGCTCGACCTGCGCGTTGCGCTCTATCGCCACCTGCAGTCGCTCTCGCTCGACTTCTTTGCCAACCGGCGTACCGGCGAGATCCTCTCGCGCCTCTCCAGCGATGTGACCCAGGTGCGGGCAGTGCTGACCAACAATATCACCCAGTTGCTCTCCAGCCTGATCGCCCTGGTCGGCTCGGTCACGATCGTCTTCCTGCTCAACCCGCGCCTGGTCGGCTTTGTGCTCGTCCTGGCGCTCGGCGTGGTCGCGGTGGCCGCCAGCTTCGGGCGCATGCTCCAGCGACTCAGCACGCGTGCCCAGGATGAACTGGCCACGGCGACGGTGGCGGTTGAGGAGGGGCTGCAGGGCATCCGCGTGGTCAAGAGCTTCGCCCGCGAGCGCTACGAGGTCGAGCGCTACACAGCGGCTATGCAGCGCACGCTCGGCGCGAGCCTGCGCCTGGCGCTGCTGCGCTCGGCCTTCGGCGGGCTGATGGCCTTCCTCGGCTTCAGCGGCATCGCCGCCATCCTCTGGTTCAGCGGGCGCGAGGTTCTCGCCGGCCGGCTGGCCTTCTCGACGATCAGCGGCTTCCTGATCTACGCGATCACCATCGGCGCCGCGCTGGGCCAGCTCTCGGGGCTCTACGGCCAGTTCCGCGAAGCGCTGGGGGCCGTGCGGCGCGTGTTCGAGATCCTCGACACCTCGCCGAGCGTGACCGACGCGCCCGGCGCGCCCGACCTGCCCCCCGTCGCCGGGGCGATCAGCTTTGAGAACGTCTCGTTCGCCTACGAGCCGGGGCGCGAGGTGCTGCACCAGGTCGCGCTGGCAGTGCACCCCGGCGAGATTGTCGCCCTGGTCGGGCCGAGCGGCGCCGGCAAAAGCACGCTCTTCAACCTCATCCCGCGCTTCTACGACCCGACCAGCGGCATGGTGGCGATCGACGGGGTCGACGCGCGCACGGTGACCCAGCGCAGCCTGCGCGCGCAGATCGGCCTGGTGCCGCAGGAGACCATGCTCTTCGGCGGCACGATCCGCGAGAACATCGCCTACGGCCGGCTCGACGCCGATGAGGCGGACATCGTCGCCGCGGCGCGGGCGGCCAACGCCCACGAGTTCATCATGGCTACCGCCCACGGCTACGACACCATCGTGGGCGAGCGAGGCATCAAACTGAGCGGCGGCCAGCGCCAGCGCATCGCCATCGCCCGCGCCATGCTGAAGGACCCGCGCATCCTTCTGCTCGACGAGGCCACCAGTTCGCTCGACAGCGAGTCGGAGGCGCTGGTGCAGGAGGCGCTCGAACGGCTGATGCGCGGGCGCACCGCGGTGATCATCGCTCACCGCCTCAGCACCGTGGCGATCGCCCACCGCATCGTCGTGCTCGACCGGGGCCGCATCGTCGAGCAGGGCAGCCACGCCGAGCTGCTGGCTCGCCAGGGCATGTACGCCCGTCTCTACGCGCTGCAGTTCCGCGAACTCGACACCGGCGCCGAAGAGGCCGCGGCGGCAAGCATAGAGCAGCCCTGACGCCCATCGCAAGTTCACAACCTTGCAATCACGTCATGGGCTGCGCTACGCGACGAGGTCGATCGCTCCGGTGCGCCAGGTCCTGTCAACGAATGCCGGCAGGGGCGTAGCAGCCAGGGTCAGGTAGTTCTGGCTGCCACGCCCGCGGGGATCGCTATCGGGCGCGCAACATCGACCGGGTCTGGTTGTCGTCGACGGTGGTGGACCAGAACACCGCCGCAGGGATGCTGGCAGGCGGGACGCCACGTTGGCCGGGGCGTGGTCACGGTGTGACGATGTTGAACCAGAACTCGAAGGTATCCAGCAGCGACAGGAACTCCACCAGCTTCTCCGGGTTGCCGTTGATGCTGGCTTCGCCGGCCGCCAGCTTTTCTGCGAGTTTGGCCTCGCCCAGCACGATCTCATTCAGCGCCGAGCGGGTCATCGTCAGCGAGGCGTCGGCCTGGGCGCTCTGCTTGCCTTTGGCGTAGTTCAGGACGCAGTTCTCCACCACTCGATCAGGGTGGGCACATCGGATGGGGTCGTCTGTCCCAGCCCGGCGCCCACCTGCCCGGTGGGGTCCTGGGGCAGCACGTTGCCATACATGTAGCTGGCGCGCCGGCTCATCACATTGCCGGCGATGACGTTCTCGCTGATGGCGAATTCCATGAAGCGATCCGGGGCGATGACTTTCACCCGCCCCGCCGGCACGTCGGCCTGGGAAATCACCCCTTTCACGCCGCCCCAGTGGTCAATGTGGCTGTGCGTGTAGATGACGGCGACAATGGGCTTGCGCCCGATGTGCTGGTAGACCAGCGCCATGCCGGCCTCGGCGGTGGGCGGGGTGACCAGCGGGTCGATGACGATATAGCTGGCGCCCGTATCGACGATGGTCATGACCGACAGATCGAAGTCGCGGATCTGGTAGATGCCATCGGTCACCTGGAAGAGTCCCTGATAGCGCGCGTTCAGGCGTGACTGCCGCCACAGGCTGGGGTTGACGCTTGCACCGCTCATCGGCCTGCCGCGCCCCGGCGCGCCACCACGACCAGCACCACGAGCGCCAGGGCTTGCAGGCCCACCGACAGGCCGATCAGCGCCGGCAGCGCCAGGTCGTAGAGCACCCCTAGCGCCGCGCTGCCGGCGAACCAGGCGATGCCATAGACGGTGTTGAACAGCCCGAAGGCCGTGCCGCGCCGCTCGGCCGGCGCCAGGGTGGCGACCGCCGCCCGCAGGATCGACTCCTGCGCCCCCAGGCCAATCCCCCAGAGCACCACGCCCAGCACCACCAGGCTCGCGCCGCCGAGAAAGACCAGCGGCGCGCAGGCCAGCGTGAGGAGCCCGGCCAGCAGCAGCGCGCCATAGCCGATCTTGTCGAACAGCACGCCGAAGAGCAGTGCCGCCCCCGCGTCCACTGCCATGGCCAGGGCATAGAGCGCCGGGATCCAGGCCGTGGCCACCACGGCGGTGCGCTCGAGATGAAACGCGATCAGTGGGAAGTCGGCGAACCCGGCGGCGATCAACCCCACCGCGACCAGGTACAGCCAGAAGTCGCCCCTGAAGCCCCGCGAGGTCAGCGGCGGCGTCGCGCCGGCCAGGTCGGCGGGCTGCGGGAAACGGGCGCGCGCCACCAGCAGCGCCAGGATTGTCAGTGCCCCGGGGATCAACAGCAGGCCGAAGGCGAGCCGGTAGTCACCGCGCCAGGCCAGCACGGCCGCCAGCGCCAGCGGGGCGGCGATGGCGCCGATCTGGTCGAGCGCCTCGTGCAGCCCGAAGCCCTTGCCATGACCGATCGAGCGCGTGGCGTAGGAGAGCAGCGTATCCTTGGCCGGGCTGCGCAGCGCCTTGCTCATCCGCTCCAGGGTCAGCAGAAGCACCGCGACCTGCCAACTGCCCGCCAGGGCCAGCGCCGGCACGGCCAGCGCGGTCAGGCTGTAGCCGGCAATGGTGAAGGCCCAGTAGCGTCGGGTCCGATCACTGAGGTAGCCGAAGACCAGCCGTAGCCCGTAGGCGATCAGCTCGCCCGCGCCGGCCACCAGGCCCACCACCGTGCCGCTGGCGCCCAGCAGCGCCAGGTACGGCCCACTGATGCTGCGCCCACCCTCGTAGACCATGTCGGCCAGCAGGCTGACCAGGCCCATCAGCAACACAAAAACCAGGGCGCGCCGCTGGAGCTCCCCGGAAGGCGAAGTGACCGCTGTGGCTGGCGCTTTCATCAATTTGTCGTACTATACCATCGGGCGCATGCCGGCGCAACGTCCCCTGGGGCAGGCCCTGAACCCGGGGTTGTTCGGTGGTAGTGGCGGCGCATCCGCCAGCACCACCGATGGAGATAGAAAGAAACGACAATGCAGTCCGAGCCGACCCAGCAGGTCTGGATCTTTTTTGATGAGGGCGATAGCGTTCGCGGTCGCTCGCTCACACAGCGCATTCTCGACACCCTGCGCGCCGCTGGCTGCCCCGGTGCAACCGTCTTGCGCGGGGTCAGCGGCTACGGGGTGCACGGCGTTGTCCACAATGACTTGCTCGTCGATGTGTCCGGCCATCTGCCGCTGATCGTTACCTTTATCGACCGGGCGGACCGTGTGGCTGCCCTGCTGCCCACGCTGCGCAAGCTGGTCAGCGAGGGGCTGATCACCATCACCCCGGTAACGGTCGTCCACAGCAGCCAGCGCCAGGGTGGGCCGTTCCCGCGCCACCTGACCGTCGCCGATGTAATGACCCGCGACGTTGCCCGCGTCGGCCCCGATACGCCGGTGGCCGAGATCGTCGCCCTGCTCATCGACCGCTCCATCCGCGCGGTGCCGGTGGTCGATGCCGACCAGCGGGTGCTCGGCATTATCACCGATGGGGACCTGCTGAGCCGTGGCGCCACCACGCTGCCCCTGCGCCTCAAGCAGCAGTTGCCGCTCGCCCAGCGGGCGGCCCGTATCGAGGCCCTCGCCGCGCAGCCCCAGCACGCCGCCGAGCTGATGACCCCTGAGCCGGTCACCCTCCCCGCGACGGCCTCCCTGGCCCAGGCTGCAGCGGTCATGGCCGAGCAGGACCTCAAGCGATTGCCGGTGGTCGATGCCGCCGGCCACCTGGTGGGCATGGTCAGCCGCTACGACCTGCTCAAGACCGTCGCCGAGGGCCTGCGCCAGCGCCCCGAGCAGCCGCTCCAGCTGGCGCAGGGCGTTCCCACCACCGTCGCCGGGCTGATGATCACCGATGTGCCCACCGTGGAGCGTCACACCCCCCTGGCCGAGACGCTCGACCGGCTGCTCGAGACCGAGCAGCGCCGGGTGGTTGTGGTCGACGCCGATCGCCACGTGGTCGGGATCATCACCGATGGCGACGTGCTCCGCCGTGCCGGGCGCCGCATTCCCGGGGGCGTTCTGCAGCGGCTGGCGGCCTGGTTTGGCGGCAGCGCTCGCCCGGAGGAGCTCGAAGTGGCCGTCCAGGGCCACAGCGCCGCCGAGGTGATGACCAGCCCGGTGATCACTGTCACCCCGGAGACGCCGACGGCCGAGGTGATCAATGTGATGATGACCCACAAGATCAAGCGCCTGCCTGTGGTGGACGATGCAGGGCGCCTGGTGGGCTTGATCGGGCGCGCCACCGTGCTCAGGGCGCTGAGCGGCGGAACCGCGGCCAGTGATGCGTGACCTTTGGGAACCCGCCGCACGCCGCCGTGCTTATGGTCTTTGCGTATGGTCGTACGAGCCCCCGAAGGCGGGCGTGCGGCGTGCTTGCGTAGCACCGAGCGGCGACGTATACTCCGTCTGTCGCGGCGCGCATGGCTGACGGACGTGGGGCTGTCGCAACGTCGTTGGCGCAGGCCCCAGGCCCCAGTTCTTGTTTCCTGATACTCTGGTGAGGTGCTTGTGGCAATCGTCGTGGTCGGAGGCGGGGCGATCGGGCTCCAGGTGGCGGGCCGGCTGACCCTCGCCGGCACCGAGCCGACGGCGCTGCTCGCCCGGCCCACCAGTGTGGCGGCGCTGGCCAACGCGCCCCTGCGCATCGGTTTCCCCGATGGGGTACAGCAGGTTACCCTGGCGGCCGCCGCCAACCCCGCGGATCTGCCCGCGGCCTGCCGCCGCCCCGACCTGGCCATCCTCTGCGTGAAGGGCTATGACACCCCGGGGGCGATCGCCACCCTGCGCGACCTGGAGCCGCGGCAGGTGCTCTCGTTGCAGAATGGCATCGGCAACGAGGAGCGGCTCGTTGAAGCCTTTGGCCTCACGCGCGTGATCGCTGGCGCGATCACCACCTCAGTCGAGATCCCCGGCCCCACTGAGATCGTCATCACCAGGCTCGGTGGGGTCGGCCTGGCCCCGATGGACCCGGCCACCGACCTGGCGCGCTGGCTTGCCGCCTTCAGCGCCGCCGGTTTCCCCACCCGGCGCTATGACGACCCGCGGGCGCTCAAGTGGTCCAAGGCACTGCTCAACATGCTCGGCAACGCGCTGGCCGCCATTCTCGACATGCCGGTGGAGCAGATCTACGCCGACAACCGCCTGCTCGACGTTGACCTGCGGGCGGTGCGCGAGGCCCTGGCGGTGATGGCCCGGATGGGTGTTCGCCCGATTAACCTGCCAGGCTACCCGGCAGCGACGATCGCGCGCGCCTCGGCCTTCATCCCCGACCTGGCCCTGCGCCCGCTGATGCGCCGGCTGGTTGGCGGTGGGCGCGGCGGCAAAGAGCCCTCGCTGCTGCGCGACCTGCGCGCCGGGCGCCAGCGCTCCGAGGGCGAGTTCCTCTACGGCGCCGTAGCCGCCGAGGCGGCCGTGCGCGGTGTGCCTGCGCCGGTCAATGCGACCCTCTGGCGCATCCTCGATGGCATCGCCCGCGGCGAGCTCTCGTGGAACGAGTACCGCGGCCAGCCCGAACGCCTGCTCGCCGCAATCGGCTCGTTGTAGCGATGCAGCACCTGGTGCAGTTCCAGGCGCCCTGTTCGGGCATCAGCGCGACCTCGACCGTGTCCAGCTGCGCTGCGCCCAATCTACCATCGCACATCGGCAATCTGCAATCGCACTAGCGCCGTTGCCGCTCCTGGATGATCGACGCTTCCAGGTTGAGGAACTGGCTCAGGCGTTCCAGCCCGCCCGTGGTGAGGCTGACCACGTAGTAGGTGGTCAGCGGCAGCCGCTCGCCCGAGGCGAGACGCAGTTCGACCCGGTGCTGGGCACGCCGCAGGACGCGAATATCGAGCCCGACCACCTCGCTCAGGCGCCGTTCGAACAGGGCGCGCCCCTGCAGCCCGTAGCGCGCAATCCGCACCGTGTCGCTCGCCCGGTCAAAGCTGGCAACCACAAACTGGCCGCCGACGTAGAGCACAAAGCCGGTGAAGCCGACCAGCAGGGCAAGCCCCAGCCCCGTTCCCGGGCCGACAGCCATGCGGCCGTCGAACAGCCGGGACAGGACGTCACCGATGCCGAAGGCGGCGAGGACCGCGAACGACCAGGCCAGCACCGGGATGTAACGCACCACCAGCGAGCGTTCCGCGCCCGCGACATGGAAGATCGTCATGGCCGTGGCCGGGGCACTGCCCCGGCTCCCGCAACGGACGTGTCCACCCTGCTCCCGGGAGCACGGGCAGTGTGCCCGCGAACATTGCCGAGGGCTTGACGCCTGCATACCCGGCGTGGGAACAACGGCGTTTGCCAGCAGGATCCTGCGGGGGGACGCCAGGCTGGTGCGGGTCCCCCAACGCTGAACACGTACTCCGCAAACAGGTCGGGAGCAATCACTGGCGTTCTGCCTCCTGCTGAGCCCATAAGCGCAACTCCACCCGGCGGATCCGCCCGCTGATCGTCTTGGGCAACTCGGGCACAAAGGTGATCTCACGCGGGTATTTGTACGGCGCGGTGCTACGTTTCACGAACTCCTGGAGCTCGTGGACCAGGCTCGGCGAGGGGCGGGCCGTCGAGGCAAGCACCACATAGGCCTTGACGATCGCGCCGCGGGTCCGGTCGGGCTTGGCCACCACGGCAGCCTCGGCGACCGCGGGGTGGGCGACCAGCGCTTGCTCCACCTCGACGGGGCCGATCCGGTAGCCCGCGCTGATGATCACATCGTCCGCGCGCCCAACAAACCAGAAGTAGCCGTCTTCATCCACGTAGGCCCGGTCGCCAGTCACATACCAGTCGCCGCGGTGGCTCGCAGCCGTCACCTCCGGGTCGTGCCAGTACTCCTTGAACAGGCCCACCGGCCGTTGCGGCTTCACCTTGACCGCCAGGTCGCCCTCCTGTCCCGGCGAGAGTGGTCGGCCCGCTTTGTCGATCACCGCCAGCGTCAGGCCAGGCATCGGCTTGCCCATCGAGCCGGGACGGAGCTCCTGGCCGGGCAGGTTGCCACACAGCGGCACCGTCTCCGTCTGCCCATAACCGTCACGGATGGTCAGCCCGGTGATCTCGCGCCAGGTCTCGATCAGATCGGGTTTAAGCGGCTCACCGGCGCTGGTGCAGGAGCGCAGGCGTGGGAAATGGTAGGCTCGCGCATCCTCCTGCACGAGCATGCGGTAGATCGTCGGCGTGGCACAGAAGGTCGTGATCGGCTGGCGCTGCAATTGTTCCAGCGTCTCACGCGGGCTGTACTTGCCGCGCCAATAGCGGATGTAGAGTGCCGCGCCCATGGTCCAGGGCCCAAAGAGACTCGACCAGGCGGCCTTGGCCCAGCCCATGTCGGACAGGTTCCAGTGCAGATCGTCGGGGGTCAGGCCAAGCCAGTAGGCCCCGGTGATGCGGTGGCCGATCGGGTAGCTGTAGGTGTGCAGCACCATCTTGGGATTGCCCGTCGTGCCCGAGGTAAAGTAGATCATGCACGGGTCGCCGCCTGGTGTAGGCAGGCGCGGGCGCACCGGCGACTCGAGCGCGATCATCGCCTCATAGCGCCACCAGCTCTGCCGCGGCGGGCCAACGATGATCGGCCATTCCAGGCTCGGGCAGCCACTGCGCACCGCATCGAGCTTGGCCGCCCCATCGCTGTCGGTGATCACCGCGCGGGCCCCGGCGGCATTGATGCGGTAGGCGATGTCTTTGGCCGTCAGCAGGCTCGTGCCCGGCACGGCCACGCCACCGGTTTTCATCACCCCCAGCACGCTCTCCCACCACTCCACCACGTGAGGCAGGAGGATAAACACCCGGTCGCCACGGGCCAGGCCCAGCGCCGTCAGGGCGTTGGCGAGGCAGTTCGAGCGCTCGCGGAAGGTGGCAAAGCTGATCTCACGCTCCTCGCCGGCCGGGCCGACCCAGCGCATCGCGAGCTTGCCCGGGTCGTCCGCCCAGCGGTCGACCACATCATAGGCCCAGTTGAAGTCAGCCGGCGCGGAGAGATCGATCTCGGGATGGGCCATGGCGCCTCCTTAACAACACGGTTCAAACCCGCTTGCCGCTTTTCCGTCTCCTCACGTGGCCTGGCCACCCGGGTGCTCAATGGCGTGGATGGCATCCAGCGGCGCAACCCCGTCGCACACGCGGGCCAGACCGGGCAGGTAGGTCTCCATCAGGCGCACGGTGATCGTCAGGGTATTGCGGATCAGCCGCGGGCTCAGCGGCTCGCCCTCGAAATCGAGCCCGCAGCGGGCGCGCACCTCACCCGTATCCATGTTCAGATCAAAACCGCCGACGTACAGACCCCAGCCGGCGCGCGCCAGGTATTCGGCGGCGGCAGCCCGGCGCGCGGCCGGTGCCGTCAGCGGGGCGATTGCGCTCACCACCAGCTGCTCGGAGGCGACGACCAGTTCGGCCCAGAGCTCAAACCCGCCGCTCTCACGCCGGTAGCTCATCACGAAGCGCCCGGGGCCCGCCGGACGCGGGCGCCAGCCATCGTCGGCGAGGAACCGCCCGAGGGTGGCCACTGCGCGCTCACCGCGGGCGTGGCGCTGGCTGGCCACGCTCTGCTCGGGTCGCTCGAGGTATGGGTCATTGCTCATCGCCGCGCACCTCGGGGCGCCGTGGTCGAAGGTATTGCATCATGGTAGATCAGGTCACGACAGGGTGCAACCGGGGATGGTGGCGAGTCCGTCTCCTGTGGTGGGGTGTGGGGTGGCTATGCCCATACGCATCAAGATACGCCCCTGGCAGGGCGGCGGCTGCCACGCGACAGGCGAACATGTCGTTGTGTTGGCAGTTTCTGCCAGCGAAG
>JACAEO010000295.1 GCA_013388805.1 Chloroflexota bacterium | reverse complement strand
ATACAGGTCCGAGGTGGTCATGATGCGGTTCCTCCTGGATGACATCTTCTGGCAACGTCATCGTACCAGAATCTGGCGTCGTGACCACCTCGTTTGCCCAGGTGAAACCCCCTGAGGGCAGGCCCCCGCCCCAGGGGCGGCGCGGCGCCTCAACGCCCCACCGATTTCCAGCAAGCCGGACCGGCCGGGCCCGTGCCCACCCTTTACAGAAACTTTACACAAACCTTAAACAGCCATCAAAAAGCTCTGCTAGTCTGATGCCACCGAGCAATCCATCTGATACCCTGAGCCTCTAGATGCAGGGGACCCATCGCTGATGCGTTGTGCCCTATCATGCCCTGCAGCGACCATGTTCGTCGTGTGGGGCGGGTTCGCCCATGTCCGCCGATCATCTGAGGCATCAGAATGCTGATGGCATTGCGCAGTGGTAGCGACCGCCCGTGCGCCGGTACATCGAGCAAGGAGGCCCTATGTCCGACCCGAAGAAGCTCCCCGCAGAGGAGCGCGCCAGGCTGTACTGGCAGGAGAACCAGCGGCTGATCATCATCCTGCTGGCCATCTGGTTTGTTGTCTCCTACGTCCCCGTGCTGTTCGTCAACCAGCTCAACAACATTGCTATCGCTGGCTTCCCCCTGGGCTACTACATGGGCTCCCAGGGCTCGCTGGTCGTCTTCGTGATCCAGATCTTCTACTACGCCTATGCGATGAACAAGCTGGACCAGAAGTACGGCCTGAGCGACCGCGACCGCTAGCGACGCCTGGGCAGGCCGCTTGCGGCCCCGCCGCCCGCAGGCCCCCACGATTGCCTACGAGCGACACCATGACTGCAGGAGTGTGACAATGTCTGTCTCATCATCCAGTGCCCAGAGCGTCTTTCGCAACAAGATGGCGCGGTACTACGGGTACTTCACCATCGGCTTCTTGCTGATCGCCACGATCATGCTGCTGCTGGAGATCTTCGCCGGCCTGCCCACGCAGATCATCGGCTGGGTTTTCCTGCTGCTGACCATGGGGCTCTACGCCACCATCGGCATTCTCTCGCGCACCAAGGTGATTGACGAGTACTACGTCGCCGGGCGCAATGTGCCGGCGGTGTTCAACGGTATGGCCACCGGCGCGGACTGGATGAGCGCCGCCTCGTTCATCTCGATGGCCGGTACGCTCTTCCTGATCGGCTACGATGGCCTGGCCTACATCATGGGCTGGACGGGCGGCTATGTGCTGCTGGCCCTGCTCTTTGCGCCCTACCTGCGCAAGTTCGGCCAGTACACCATCCCCGACTTCGTCGGCGCGCGCTTCGGCGGCAATACTGCCCGCGTCGTCGCCGCGATCTGCGCCATTGTGGTCAGCCTCACCTATATGACCGCCCAGGTGGTGGGCGTCGGTCTGATTATGCAGCGCTTCGTCGGCGTGGACTTCCGCCTCGGCGTGGTGCTCGGCCTCTCGGGTGTGCTGGTCTGCTCCTTCCTCGGCGGCATGAAGGCCGTGACCTGGACCCAGGTGGCCCAGTATATCATTCTGATCGTGGCCTATATGATCCCGGTGACCTTCCTGTCGCTGCAGCTCACCGGCTTCCCCATCCCGCAACTGGCCTATGGCCAGGCGCTGCAGAACATCGATCGCCTGGAGCAGGAGCAGGGCCTCTCGAAGAGCAGCGAGTCGCCGGTAGTGCCCGGCAAGTTCATCACTTCCGGCTACATCCCGCCCTTCAACGAGGGTGTGAACAATGCATCGGCGCGTGACGCTGTCGGCCAGATCAATAAGCAGTTCGGCGCTTCGCTCACCCCGCCGCCTGCCCAGGCTATCCCCGATGCCAAGCGGCCCGAGCTCGGCGACTGGCGCGGCACACCCTGGAACTTCCTGGCGCTGATGGCCTGTCTGATGCTGGGCACCGCCGGCCTGCCCCACATCCTCATCCGCTTCTACACCGTGCCCTCGGTGAAAGAGAGCCGGATGAGCGTGGGCTGGTCGCTGTTCTTCATCTTCCTGCTCTACTTCACCGCCCCGGCCTACGCTGCCTTCTCGCGCTGGAACATCCTCGAGAACGTGGTTGGCCTCTCGGTGAAAGAGTTGCCGGCCTGGACCGAGCAGTGGGGACGCAATGGCCTGATCGCCATCCGTGACTTCGAGACCATCAATGGTGTCGCCGTGGGCAAGGAGCCTACCTGGGTGAAGAACCTGGTCACCGCTGGCTCGGTTACGATCAACGATGCCAACGGCAATGGCGTGATCGACCTCGGCACCTTTGCCAAGGTTGATGAGAAGACCGGCAGCGCGGGCGAGATCTCGGGCACCGCAGTCACCGAGGGTTCGGTGGATGGCATCGTGCAGTTCGCCGAGATCGGGCGACCGATTGGCCCCGGCATCGACGCCGACCTGGTGGTGCTCTCCGCGCCGGATATCGCCGGCCTGCCGTTCACCATTGGCGCGCTGCTGGCCGCCGGTGGCCTGGCCGCCGCCCTCTCCACCGCCGACGGTCTGCTGGTGGTGATCGCCTCGGCGATTGCCCACGACATCTACTTCCGCACGATTAATCCGAAGGCCAGCCTGCAGACCCGTATGATGCTGGGCAAATCGATGATCGTGGTGGCAGCCGCGATGGCGGCGCTGCTGGCGTTGCCCCGCCTGGCGTTGATCGCCCAGATGGTGGCATGGGCCTTCTCGATGGCCGCGGCGACCTTCTTCCCGATTGTGCTGCTCGGTATCTTCTGGCGGCGCGCTAATGGTCCTGGCGCCATCGCCGGCATGATCGGCGGTCTGGTCGTGACGGTCTTCTACATGGCGATGAACTACTGGAACCCGGCCTTCAATGTGCTCGGCATCACCCACCTTGGCTCCGGTATCTTCGGTCTGCCGGTGGCCGTCATCCTCTGTGTGGTCGTCAGCCTGGCGACCAAGGCGCCGCCGAAGGAGATCATGGAGCTGGTAGACAACCTGCGCAACCCGATCACCGACGACGAGACCATGGCCAAGTACGGCAGCACGAGCCTGCCGACGCATTAGGGTGAGAGCCGCCCCTGATACCAGGTGGAATTGGCAATCCCGCATTGTGCCGCTCATCTCCACAGCGCTCCAGCTCCACACAGGGCTTTGTCGAGCTGGAGCGCTGTAGAAGTGTGGAGCTGAGCCAATGCGATACCATCAAGCAGAATCGGTATGACAGGGGCCGGGGTAGGTGCACAGCCACCTGCTCCGGCCCCCTCTTTATTCCCACGCCCGTAGCTGGGCCGCCCAGGAGCGGCCGGCGCGCAGCAGGCGCTCCTGGTGCCGCTCCAGCAGCACATAGGCCAGTACCATCAGCAGCCCCACTACGCCGAGCAGAACCCACTGGTTCGCCAGCCGCAGCGTGTCGATGCTCATCCAGATTACGCCGGCCACGAAGAACGCGATGCCACCCAGGAAGGGCACGCGCAGCCGCGCCAGCGCGCCGTAGGCCGCCACGAGCAGCGCCTCGCCAAAGAGCAATAACGAATAGGTCCACCCACCCGTGGGGCGCAGTGCCTGGCCGAAGCTGGCGCCCAGCAGCAGCACCACCGCCGCAGTCTCGATCAGCTGCGAGACTCGTCGCTGGCCCTGGAAGCGGCGCAACCCGGCCGCCAGGGCCAGCAGGTATACCCCGGCCGGCAGCACGTACCACTGCAGCTCATGCACGCCCCAGCCCGCCAGCTGGCTGAGCATCGCGCCCACGAAGGCGGCGCCCGCGCCGTAGGCGTAGCCGATCGTTCGCTCACGCACGGCCAGCGTGGCCAGCAGCAGCCCGAGGCTCGCCAGGGCGAAGCTGAGCGGCGGCAGCCCGCCGCCCATGGCCAGGGTGGCCACGGTGAGCAGGCCGGCCGCCGCGAGCGCCCCTGGCCCCGTGACCTGCCGCCAGTGTGGCTGCCCGGCCCGGATCGCGCCCCAGCCCAGCAGACTCAGCGCCACCAGTTCGAGCACCAGCCAGGCGGCCGCCCAGGCCCCGGCCATGCCGGCGCTGACGTGCAGTAGCCAGGCCCCCGCCACCATCAGGGCCAGACTGCCCCAGGCGGCGGCCGCGCGCTGCTCGATCTGGGCCAGCACGGCCAGCAGGCCGGCAAGCAGCAACGCCACGGTCGCCAGGTAGCCGTCGCTGCCGGCGGCCAGGGCCAGCGCCCCCGCGCCCCCACAGAACGCGCCGAGATAGCCCCAGGTGCCGGCCGTTGCCCAGGGGACGGGCCGGCGGCGTAGCCAGGCGCTCGCCACGGACTGCAGCCAGACCGCCCCGGCCAGCAGCAGCCCGGCACGCGCGGGGTGCCCCCCGGGGAAGCGCCAGGCGGTGGTGTGGAGCAGGGCCAGGTCGCCGGCGCCCATGGCCAGCGCCAGCATCCAGGATAGCCGGTAGCGCCAGAGGGCCAGCCCGTAGAGCACGCATAGCGTCGCCCAGGTGACGCTGAGCCGGGCCGCGTCACCCAGGGCGACCAGCGGCGCGAGCGGCAGCAGGGCGAAGGCGACAAGCTCGTAGGGCAGTGCGTAGGCGCGCTCTACCCGGCGCAGGACCTGGCCGAGCAGCGCCAGCCCGACGGCCAGCCCACAGATGATCGGTGCCAGGTCGCCGGGCACCGGCTGCCAGCCGCTGAAAAAGCCGTGGAAGGCGGCGACCAGGACGCTCAGGCTGAGCAGCGGGGCGGCGAGGTAGCCAAAGATGCCGCGCTGCCAGCGCGCACTGTGCAAGGCGGCCAGGCCCGCCAGGCCCAGGAAGATCAGACTGGCGAGCGGATGGGCGACAAAGCTCTGCGGCAGGGCCAGCCCGGCCGCAACGAGGGCGGCCAGCCCGCCCCAGGCCAGCGCCGGCCAGCTCCAGTAGCGGTGGCTGGTGCGCCGCAGGCGCTCGCCGGCCAGGGTGTAGGCGGCGCCCAGGGCCAGGGCGGCGAGCGTGGCGGCCCGCAGCAACTGGCGGCCGCTGAAGGCGTCGTTGAGCGCGATCACGGCAGCGAGCAGGCCCGCGCCGAGACTGACGGCGGCCCACAGCCAGCGGCGCCGCAGCCCGGCCTGGGCGCCGAAGATCAGTGTCAGCAGTAGTGCCCCGGCCAGACGCGTGGCTGGCTGCTCCAGGGCCAGCAGGCCCGCCCCGAGGCTGGCCAGCGCGCCCAGGGTCTGGAGCGCCGTGTCGTAGCCGGCGCGGCGCTGGCCGGGCCACCAGCGGGCGCCAGCGAAGCAGAGAGCGGCGAGGGGGAGCAGCAGCAGGCCGATCTGTCCGCTGCTGAGGTCGGTGGCTGCGAGCAGCGCGCCGGCCCAGCCGAGGAGCAAGGCGCCCGCGCCGCCGAGCGCGGCGCTGGCCAGGCCGTAGCGGCGTTCGCCCAGCCAGGCCAGCCGCCCGCCCTCGATCAACCAGACCGCGCTCGCCCCCAGGGCGACCAGTGGCGGCAGGGCCAGGCGCGCTGCAGCCAGGCTGCTGGCGGCCGGCAGCAGGGCCAGCCCGCCGAGCAGGAGCGCGCCAGTGAGGCACGGCGCTGCCGCGGGAGGCAGCCGCCGCTCGGCGACCGCGCTGAGCCACAGGTAGAGCAGCGCGCTCAGGCCCAGCGCCAGGGCGTGGACGCGCAGCGGCACGCCGGCGCTGTCGAGGGCGACCTGGATGGCCAGCGGCGGCAACGCCACGGCAGCCCAGAGCCAGGCGCGGCGCCCCTCGGCCCGGTAGGCCAGGGCGCAGAAGACGGCGGCCGCCAGCAGTGTGACACAGCAGGCTGCCCCGCTGCTCAGGCCCGCCAGGTAGAGCGCAACGGCCGCGAGGGTGAGCAGCGGCGCGCCGATCAGGCTGACCCAGCGAACGCTGGAAGCCGGACCCGGGGCGCCGGCCGCCCGCAGGCGCGTGGTCAGGGCCACCAGGGCAGCCAGCAGGCCCGTAGCAACGGCACTCTTCCAGCCCAGATCGAACGCCCGAGGCGCGGCAAAGATCAGGCTGAGCGCGGCGAGCACCGCGGCGGCGCTGTAGAAGGCGCGCCGGCTACGCCAGGCCGCGAGCAGGTAGAGCCCCAGGCTCAGTGCAGACACCAGCTGCCAGGCCGGGCGCGGCGCCAGGTCGAGCAGCCCGGGACGGGAGAGGGCAAAGCCGACCACGGGGACCAGCAGGGCGGCCACCGCCTGGAGATTGCTCCCGGCGGTGCCGAGCGCAGGCTGACGCGCCATCCAGGCGCCAGCCCCCCAGAGGGCCGCCGTGGTGCCCGCAAGGATGGCGACCTGCACGATCGGCGGGAAGCTGGCCCAGTTGAAGACCACCAGCGTGAGGCTTGAGACCAGCAGCAGGAAGCTGCCGAGGTAGAGCAACGCGCGGCGGGTGCCAAGCGCGAGCAGCGCAGCGCCCATCGAACGCCGCGTGGTTCGCGGCGCGGGCGGCGGAGCACCAACCGCCGCAGCGGGGGGAGCGGAACCGGTGGGCATGGGCGCGGGCGGCGGAGCACCAACCGCCGCAGTAGGAGTGGCGGCAACCGGCGCCCCGCCTGCGGGCGGCGCCGCGGGCTGCAGCGCGCCAAAGCCGGCAGCCGCATAGTCGGCGGCGATCAAGTCACGCACCGTCTTGCCCACCGCGGGCGACAGACGCTCCTCAGCGACCCAGCGGGCCACCATGGCATCGAAGGCGGCGAGACTTGCAGGGGTGAGCGGGCCGGCGGTGGGACGCTGCACGTACGGGTTGACGGTGCGCTGCCCCGATGGGCGACGCGCCAGCCAGACCAGCAGGGCCAGCAACAGAACAGCCGGCATACCAACGCAGAAGAGCAGCGTGATGAAGGATTCGAGCATGGCACCTCTCCAGCGGAGCTACTGCCCAGACTCCGATACAGTATGCCGGGAGTCTATTACAGCAGCGAGTTGCACGGCGTGATCGCCGGGTGACTATTGTGTCACAGAGCGCGGCGCTCCCACAAGGGGCCAGAGGCCCGCCAACGGAGGATGTTCCACCCCGGGCGGGGAGATTACACCGCCGCTTCGGGTGAAGCACCTCTGAACAACGACGCCGTGCCTGCGTACGATGATGCAATAGGCTCGCTGTATCATGAGGAGTAAGCCCATGGAAGCGATGAAGCGGGATATGGTCCAGCTTGGCGGCCGGCGGACGCCGGCGCAGACGCGTGGCCTGCTCGGCGCGATGTCCGAGCGCACGGCGCAGGTCGTGGCGCTGCTGATCACGCTGCTGAGCTTCGGCGGTCTGGCCTACGGGATCAACGCCCTGTTCACCGCGCTCGGCCAGTAGCGGCTGCGGCAGAACCACAGGAAGCCCCGCCCGTTGTGGGTACGACCCACAGCGGGCGGGGCGTTTTGCCCATACGCATCAAGATACGCCCCTGGCAGGGCGACGGCTGCCACACGACAGGCGAACATGTCGTTGTGTTGGCAGT
>JACAEO010000023.1 GCA_013388805.1 Chloroflexota bacterium | reverse complement strand
CGTAGAACCAGATGGTTCATGTCATTCCGAGCGGAGCCGCCGGCGGAGCGAGGAATCTGGCGGTGCCCATGCTCCTCAGATCCCGTGCGGCGGTTACCCGGCGCGGCGCCGACGGGTGGACCCTGCGCGGCGCCGACGGGCTCCGTAGAACCAGATGGTTCATGTCATTCCGAGCGGAGCCGCCGGCGGAGCGAGGAATCTGGCGGTGCCCATGCTCCTCAGACCCCGTGCGGCGGTTACCCGGCGCGGCGCCGACGGGTGGACCCTGCGCGGCGCCGACGGGCGCGGGGTGACATGGGTTGCTCCCGGCGCCACTGGCCCGCCGCTGGCCACCAGCTAAGTGGAATGACAGGGGCGCTGGCACACGACCTACAACGGTAGTACCCCACGGCCAGCCCGGCTTACCGGATTCATTCTTCAAAAACCATAAGCCAGCGAGCAACCAGCCTGACCGCTCGTCCTCAAGGGCGGCGGCGTGCGGCGGGTTCCCAAAGGTCACGTGCGGTTGAACCATGGCTTACCGCGGGAGGCGGACCTTGCACAAGCCCGGGCCCAGCCCCTGCCGGGCCCGTCCCGTTCTCATGCTACAATAGCGCAGCAATGAACAACGCGGGCGCCATCTACGTTGAACTGTCCGACCATCATCGTGTGGCCGCGGCGATCGAACGCGCGCTGCTCGGGCGGGGCTTTGCCCGCGCCGCGCTGCAGCCCGGCGCCATCAGCGGGCGGATTATGATCCCCGAGAAGCGGCGCCGCCTGTTCTTCGTCCTCCCGGCCCTGCACGGCTGGGTCACCGTGTTTGAAGACCCGCGCTACTTCGGCGAGCGCCAGCTTGCCCGTGAACTGGCCAGCAGTCTGGCCACGCGGGTCGTCTGGATCGAGGTGAGCGGCAACGGCATCGACTGGGCGCGCGGCATCTACCAGGGCGAGGTGGTGCTCGAAGAACAGTATGCCGAGGTCGAGACCCAGTTCTACGGCGAGCACGGCATCGTCTCCTTTGTCTATGACCTCGAACACACGCCCGACCAGTTGATCGCAACCCTGGGCCTGCCCTATCACGACCTGCATTACGAGGCCATTGTCGCAGGCGAACTGCCGGCTGCAGCCGGCACGCCCGTGCACCTCGCCTTTGAGCGACGGTAGCATGGCTTGTACGTGTTCCCATGTCTCCGGGGAGCGCGGGCATCTTGCCCGCGGAGACGCGACGAGGGCGGGACGCCCTCGCTCCGAGGCGCGTGTATTACCCCAAGTGTGAACCCTTACCATGGCTTCTCAGCGCTCCGTGGCGGGTTGGCGCGCGAAGATGCAGGGACGCGATACGATCGCATCCCCGCAATTCCTATGCCCTACACTATCCTGATGCTCGCCTCCACGAGCTTCTTCTCCGACTACGGGAACCACGTTCGCATCTGGGAGGAGGCGCGGGCGATCCAGCGGCGCGGGCACCGACTGGTGCTGGCAACCTACCACAATGGCGATGACATGCCCGGCCTCGACATCCGCCGCTCCTGGGATGTCCCCTGGATCAAACGGGCCGTGGTCGGTTCGTCGCGCCACAAACTCTACCTCGACGTGGGCCTCGCCTGGCGGGCGCTGCGAGTGGCGCTCAGCGTGCGCCCCGACATTATCCACGCCCACACCCACGAGGCGGCCGCGATCGGCCTGCCGCTGCAGCGCCTGTGCAACGCGCCGCTCATCCTCGATTATCAGGGTAGCATGACCAGCGAGATGCTCGACCATGGCTTCCTCACGGAGCGCCATCCCCTCTACCTGCCCCTGGCCCGCCTTGAGCGGCTGCTCAATCAGCGTGCTGACGCCGTCACCACCTCGACCCACAATGCCGCAGCGTTGCTCCGCCGCGACGGCTCGGTGGCGCCCGAACGGCTCTTCGCCGTGCCCGACGGCGTCGACACCGAGCGCTTCCGCCCCTACGACGGCTCGCCGGCCTGGGCCGCCCAGCGCGCCGAACTGCGTGCCCAACTCGGTATTCCCGAAGGCCGCCGGATCGTGGTCTACATCGGGCTGCTGGCCCCCTACCAGGGCACCAACCTGCTGATCGACGCGGCGCGCATCCTGTTGAGCCGGCGCCCCGATGTGCACTTCCTGATTATGGGCCATCCGGACCCCCATAGCTACCGCCGCTACGCCGCGAGCCTCGGCGTCGCCGGGCACGTCACCCTTCCCGGGCGGATCATCTACCGCGACCTGCACAGCTACCTCGCGCTCGGCGACGTGGCAGTGGCCCCCAAGATGAGCCTCACCGAGGGCAACGGCAAGATCGCGAACTATATGGCGATGGGCCTGCCCACCGTCGCCTTCGCAACCCCGGTGGCCCGCGAGATCCTCGGCGATGCCGGCATCTATGCGCGCCTGGGCGACGCCAGCGACCTGGCCGCAAAGCTGGAACTGGTCCTCGACGACCACGAGCTCGCCGCCCGGCTCGGCGCCGCTGCCCGCGCCCGCGCCGTGGCCGAGCTCTCCTGGGAGCGGGCGGTGCTCAGCCTTGAGACCATCTACCAATTGGCCCTCGCGCGCCGGCGCGCGCGGACGGCGCCCGCCCCCACTGCATACCACGAAGACCCCACACCGCGCCTCTAATACCAGTTTCACGTGAACACTCCGCACGCAGCGTTGCGTCGAAGCGCACCTGGACGCCTTGCGCGACAATCTGCCATCCGCAATCTACAATCTGAAATGGTATAAGGCGTCCAGATGCCATCGTTCAGCGATCTGTCACTTGACACTGCTACCGAGCAGATCTATACTAACTGTGGGCCGGATGCCGGCCCTACCCGTGCGTTCGATGGCGCGACGAGCATAAGGCGCTCGTCACGCGGCGCCGAGGCGATGTTGCCCCCTCTGCCGTGGCCATGGACGCGTTCGACAAGGACATATGGAAGGTAGTCATCAACCGAATCGACGTGGCCCGATCCAGTGCGTGGCATGCGCGCTACCGGGTGCGGTCGAGCAGTTGTTGAGCTGACGCAGCGCCTCCCCCCGGGGCGCGCTCGTCGCGCCCTGCTCATCGCCCCCGGCAGCCTCGCCGGGGTTCTTTGATCCCCCACGCTCATCGGGCCCCCACGCGCGCGGCCGCGCTTGCCGCGGTCCTGTCCAGGAGGCACCGATGATCGCGATCCGTACTGCCAGTGAGCGCGCTGCGCTCCGCATGCCCCCGATCCGACCGACCATCCACACCATCCCCGCCAGCGGCGAGCTCGTGTACGAGCCCGCGTTGAGCTTTCCCAGGCATGCCACGGCGCAGCAGGTGATCGACGCGCTGCGCATGATGCGCCCCGGCGACCAGAGCGTCTACTACCTGTTTGTCACTGGCGAGGAGGACCGGCTCGTCGGCGTGGTCAGCCTGCGCCAGATCGTCACCGCCGCACCCGACACCCGGCTCGAGGCCCTGATGAGCCCCGAGGTGGTCAGCCTGCCGGCCACGATGCCCGCCGAGGAGCAGGCACATATCCTCGGCGACTCGGGTTTCCTCGCCCTGCCGGTGGTGGACGAAGCCGGGCGCCTCGTCGGTAGCCTGGACGCGACCGAGTTGCTCGATACGGTCGAGGAAGAGGCCACCGAGGATATGTATCGCCTGGCCGGCGTGGCCGCCGACGAAGAGATCGCGCGGCCGATCACCCACGCTGCCCGCGACCGGATCTTCTGGCTGGTCATCAATCTGGCCACCGCGTTCCTGGCCGCAGCAGTCGTCAGCCAGTTCACGGGGGTCATCGCCCAGGCGGCCATGCTGGCCGCGTTTATGCCGGTCGTGGCTGGCCAGGGCGGCAACGCCGGCACACAGACGCTCACCTTTATCGTGCGCTCGCTCGCCCTCGGCGCGGTGAGCTTCCGCAATGCCCGCCAGACCCTGCTGCGCGAGTTGTTCATCGGGGTCTGCAACGGGCTCTCGATCGGGCTGCTGGTCGGCCTGATCGGCTGGCTCTGGCAGGGGAACGCCGCTCTGGGGATCGTGATCGGCCTGGCCATGCTCGGCAACCTGATCCTGGCCTCGCTGGCCGGCGTGATCGTGCCGCTGACCCTTAAGGCGCTCAAGATCGACCCGGCCCTGGCCTCGTCGATCTTCGTCACCACCGTGACCGATGTCTGCGGCTTCGCCCTCTTCCTCGGCCTTGGCGCCCTGGCCCTGGGGATGGGGCATCTGTGATACCGTGTTGCATCAGCGCCTTACAGCAACTGCACCACCCCCAGCTGATAGATCGTCGTGTGGCGGTAGGTCTCGCCGGGGCGCAGGATGGTGGAGGGGAAGGCGGGCTGGTTGGGCGCGTCAGGGAAGTGTTGTGCCTCCAGGCAGAAGCCGGCATAGCGGTGGTAGACCTGGCTGCCCTTGCCGCGCACGCTGCCGTCGAGGGCGTTGCCTGTGTAGAGCTGCACCCCGGGCTGGGTCGTGTAGAGCTCTAGCACGCGCCCGCTCCGTGGCTCGACGACCCGCGCCGCAAGCATGGCCAGATCCCCCGCACTGCGCAGCACAAAGCAGTGGTCGTAGCCGCCGGCGTAGCGCAGTTGCTCGTCGTCAGCATCGAGCCGCGCCCCGAGCAGGGCCGGCGTGGTGAAGTCCAGCGGCGTGCCGGCAACGGCGCGCCGCTCGCCGGTCGGGATCAGGGTTGCGTCGACGGGCAAAAAGTCGTCGGCAGCCAGGTATAGTTCGTGGCCCAGCACATCGCCCCCGCCGGCCAGGTTGAAGTAGCCATGGCTGGTGAGATTGAGTGGCGTGGGCCGGTCGGTCGTGGCCGCGTAGTCGATGTACAGCGCGCCACGGTTGTGCAGCAGATAGCTGACGGTGATGGCCAGGGCCCCCGGGTAGCCACCCTCGCCGTCGGGGCTGAGGTAGCGCAGGGTCAGGCCGGGGCCGTCCGGCCCGCTGCTCGGCTCGGCCTGCCAGACGACCTGGTGCAGGCCCGCCGGACCGCCATGCAGGTGGTGCGGCCCGTTATTGCACGGCAGGTGGTAGGCGACCCCGTCCAGGCTGAAGCAACCGTTGGCGATGCGATTGGCATAGCGGCCGATCAGGCTGCCGAAGTAGGGATGGGCACCCAGGTAGGGGGCGAGTGTATCGAAGCCGAGCAGCACATCGGCCAGCGCGCTGCTCCGGTCCGGCGCCTGCAGCCCCACCAGCGTGGCGCCGTAGTCAGTCACGCGGGCCACCAGGCCGGCCGCACAGCGCAGCGTGAACAACTCCACCTCGCGCCCGTCAGCGGTATGGCCAAACAGTTCGCGGGTCATGCTCCTCATAGCGACTCCAGATCCTCAGATTGACAGATAACTCCACCCGGCTCCCCTGGACGATCGGCGGTGAAAGCGGGGCGCGTAGGCTTTGCACAGCCTTCGCGCGCCTTTGACATTTGCCAGACGGCGCAGTATAGTTTGTGGGCTGCTAGATACGCCAGCTATAGGAGGATCCCGATGACGAAGAAGTGGGTCTACCTCTTCCGCGAGGGTGACGCGACGATGCGCGATCTGCTCGGCGGTAAGGGGGCAGGCGTGGCGGAAATGACGCGCACCGGCGTCCCGGTGCCCCCTGGCTTTACGATCACCACCGAGGCGTGCAACGCCTATTATGCCAATGGCCAGGAGGCCCCCGAGGGGCTCTGGGAACAGGTCTTCGAGGCGCTCAAGGACATTGAGGCGCAGACGGGCAGGAAGTTCGGCGACCCGTCGAACCCGCTGCTCGTCTCGGTGCGCTCGGGCGCCAAGTTCTCGATGCCGGGCATGATGGACACGGTGCTCAACCTCGGCCTGAACAAGGAGACGCTCGCCGGGCTGGCGAAGCTGACCAATAACCCGCGCTTCGCCGCCGATGCCTACCGCCGCTTCATCCAGCTCTTCGGCAAGATCGTGCTCGGGGTCGAAGGCGAGCGCTTCGAGCACGTGATGGACGAGCGCAAGGGCCACGGTCAGCGCCAGGATACCGACCTTAGCGCCGATGAACTGCTGTCGATCGCCGAGGAGTTCAAGGCGATCATCAAGCAGGACGTCGGCGTCGACTTCCCCGAGGATCCCAGCGAGCAGCTGCGCGAGGCCGTGATGGCCGTGTTTCGCTCCTGGAACGGCCGCCGCGCCCGCGACTACCGGCGCATCAACAAGATCTCGGACAGCCTCGGCACCGGGGTGAACGTGCAGGCGATGGTTTTCGGCAACATGGGCGATGACTCGGCCACCGGCGTGGCCTTCACCCGCAACCCCGCCACCGGCGAAGCCGAGATCTTCGGCGAATACCTGGTCAACGCCCAGGGCGAAGACGTGGTGGCCGGTGTGCGCACGCCCCAGCCGATCTCCAAGCTCAAGGAGACGATGCCCGAGGTCTACGACCAGTTCCACGCCATCGCCAAGCAACTCGAGACCCACTACAAAGACGTTCAGGACGTTGAGTTTACCATCGAGCGCGGCAAGCTCTGGATGCTGCAGACCCGTGCCGGCAAGCGCACCGGCGCTGCGGCGGTGAAGATCGCCGTGGATATGTGCCACGAGGGCCTGATCGACAAGGCCACCGCCGTCCAGCGCGTCGACCCGGCAGCCCTCGACCAGTTGCTCCATCCTACCATCGACCCCAGGGCCCGCAAGACGGCCAACCCGCTCACCACCGGCCTGCCTGCCTCGCCGGGCGCGGCCAGCGGCAAGGCGGTGTTCGACCCCGATGAGGCTGAGCATCTGGCCAATGTCGGCGAGAAGGTGATCCTCATCCGTGTCGAGACCGCCCCCGAGGACTTCCACGGTATGGTCGCCGCCCAGGCTATCCTCACCGCCCGCGGCGGCATGACCAGCCACGCCGCCGTCGTCGCCCGCGGTATGGGCAAACCCTGTGTGGCCGGCGCCGGCGAGCTGCGCATCAGCTACCCCGACCAGTCGGTGACCGTCAATGGCACGACGATCCGCAAGGGCGAGTGGATGACGCTCGACGGCAGCACCGGTGAGGTCTTCGCCGGCCAGATGCCGACTGTGCAGCCCGAGCTCTCGGGCGACTTCGCCGAGTTGATGAGCTGGGCCGATGAGTTTCGCAAGCTCGGCGTGCGCGCCAACGCCGACATTCCCCGCGACGCCGAGGTGGCCCGTGGCTTCGGCGCCGAGGGCATCGGGCTCTGCCGCACCGAGCACATGTTCTTCGAGGGCGACCGCATCGACGCCGTGCGCGAGATGATCATTGCCGATACCGAAGAGGAGCGCCGCGCTGCCCTGGCCAAGATCGAGCCGCTGCAGCAGAGCGACTTTGAGGGCCTCTTCCGCGCGATGGACGGCCTGCCGGTCACCATCCGCACCCTCGACCCGCCGCTGCACGAGTTCCTGCCCCACGATGAGCACGAGATCGAAGCCCTGGCCCAGAAGCTCGGCGTGGACCCGAAGAAGGTCAAGAGCCGCGTCGATGGTCTGCGCGAGGCCAACCCGATGCTCGGCTTCCGTGGCTGCCGCCTCGGCCTGATCTACCCCGAGATTACAGAGATGCAGGCGCGGGCGATCTTCAAGGCCGCCGTCACGGTCAAGAAGGAGGGGATCGATGTGCACCCCGAGGTGATGATCCCACTTGTCGGCATCATCACCGAGCTCAAGCCTCAGGAAGAACTGGTGCGCCGCGTGGCCAGCGAGGTCTTCGCCGAAGCCGGGATCGAGATCCCCTACCTGGTCGGCACCATGATCGAGCTGCCGCGGGCCGCCCTCACCGCCGATGAGATCGCCGAGGTGGCCGAGTTCTTCAGCTTCGGCACCAACGACCTGACCCAGACCACCCTCGGTCTCTCGCGCGATGACTCAGGTCGCTTCCTGCCGCTGTATGTCGAGCGCAAGATCCTGCGCGATGACCCGTTCCAGACCCTCGATCAGCAGGGTGTCGGCCAGCTGGTGCAGATCGGCACCGAACGGGGCCGCAAGACCCGCCCGAACCTGAAGGTGGGGATCTGCGGCGAGCACGGCGGCGATCCGGCCTCGGTCGAGTTCTTCCACAAGGTGGGCCTCAACTACGTGAGTTGCTCGCCCTTCCGTGTCCCGATCGCTCGCCTGGCGGCAGCCCAGGCTGCCCTTGGTGAGGCCAAACGCGACAAGTAACCCCGGTCAGGGCGAAGCATTGGCGCAGCCAATGCTT
>JACAEO010000294.1 GCA_013388805.1 Chloroflexota bacterium | reverse complement strand
GGGCACGCAGCGCATCAGGACGCCATCCGCCAGAAACTCTACCCCTGAGAGCCTCCGGCCATGCCTGATCGCCCCGACCCCAGGGGCTGTCAGCCATGGCGCGCGCGGCAATCCGGCCTTGCTGCCCCACCTGACAGGTCCACGGCTGCATGACCCGTCAGGTGCGCCGAATATGAACAAATTGTCAGCGATAAACAGCCGGCAGCTTGTCGTCAACTCATCGATTCTGTCGTACTATGATAGCCGTAGGGCATTGACAGCCGAGAACAAGGCAACAGTTCACCGTAAATCGCCGATGATTCCCCTGTCATCTTGCTGTTGGGCGAGCTACAGCACGAGGGTACCGGGGTCATGTTGTGCTCAGACGTTGACGGGTGCTAGAATCAGGTAGGTCCTGATGCAACTACCCTTCATCTGCACACAACATCACTACCGGGGAGCATCAAGGTGAAACTGGAAGGTTCGATCGACACATTCCCCTTGCGGGAACTCATCGACATGGTGGTCTATAGCTCGGTCACCGGTGCCCTGAACATCTACGGGCCGGGTGCGCCCGGCCAGTTGTATTTTCGCGACGGTGTCTTATACCACGTCGCACGGGGCGCAGCGCGCGGTGCCGATGCCCTGGCCGAACTGCTGGAGCTCGGGAGTGCGAGCTTCAGCTTTGTGAGCGATATCGCCACCCAGGACGAGTCGCTGTACGGGCCCCTCAGCTACCAGCTGCAGAACGCCGAGCACGCCGCAGCCCGCTGGCGGCAGATCCGCCCCTATGTGCCGGACCTCGAGCGGGTGCCGCGCCTTCTCGTGCCGCGCGATGGGCTGCAGCGCCGGGTGAGCCCGGCCCACCATCCCGTGCTGGCCGAGATCGACGGCCAGCATACCCTGCGACAGATCGCCGCCAGCCTGGCCTGGGCCGCCGTCGATGTGGCTGAGGTGGCGATGCAGCTGCTGCGCGATGGCATTATCGAACTCCTGCCCGGCTCGGCTACGCCCGTAGCCTCCGCCACGCCCGAGGCCACACCACAGGCCGGCGAGGGCCTCTTCGACCGCCTGCTGCACCTGAGCGCAACGCACCGCCCTGGTGCCGACACCACACCTCGCATCCTCTCCGAAGAAACGATCCTGCGCCTGCTGCGTAGCTCCGGGTAGGAGCGCCCCGTACCGCTCCCTGGCTGGTTCCTGTGTGTTATACTGAGCGCGAGCCGGTGTCTGATTGCCGGTCTCGCGCTTATTGTCGTCTGGCGATGTTTCGAGTATCATAGTGGCCATGAGAGCCCGCTTGATGGGAGCACGCCTTTGAGCCCGGCGCTCCCGTAATGGTTGACCCAACCTGCGCTGAATGGCAGAAAGGAGGGTGCGCAGCACGCCGCGCATTGTATTGCGGCAAAAAGAACCAGATAAGACCGAGAGAGTGAGAGATCAATAAAGGTTGTGGAGTTGAAAACCTATGAGCACACCTGCCGAGGTGCGCAATGGCCTGCGCTGGTTTCGGGCCGATCTGCACATTCATACGCCGGCCTCTGAGGATTACGCCGAACCGGAAATTACCTATCTCGATATCCTCCAGGAAGCAGAGCGTCGCGAACTTGAACTGATCGCCTTCACCGACCATAATACGGTCCACGGCTATGAGCAGTTGCAGCGCGAACTGGATTTTTTGCACGCCCTGGAGACCGCCGGGCGCCTTACGCCCGATGAGCAGGAGCGCCTGACCGAGTATCGCCGGCTGCTCAGCAAGATCACCGTGCTGCCGGGCTTCGAATTTACCTCCCACTTCGGCGCCCATATCCTTGGCATCTTCCCGCCGAATCGCCCGATTAGCCTGATCGAGACTACCCTGCTGCAGCTGGGCGTCCCTGCTGAACACCTCAAGGCCGGGCGCTGCGGTATCGCCAATACTCGCCACGTGACCGAAGCCTACGAGATCATCGCCCGCGCCGGTGGCCTGGTGATCGCACCCCACGTCAATGGCCCCAATGGCGTGATCAGCGAGACCCTGCGCATGGGGACCAGTGGCCAGGCCCGCATTGCCGTCTCCCAGAGCCCCTACCTCCACGCCCTCGAGTTTGTGAACTTCTACACCGACCACGAGAAGTTCACCTCGCCTGGCTTCTACAACGGGAGGACCGAACACTACGAGCGGCGCATGTTTTGCATCCAGGGCTCCGATGCCCACCGCCTGCGGCGCCTCGCCGATGGTGATGCGCAGGTGCTGCATCGCCACGGTATCGGCGATCGTTATGTAGAGCTACTCCTGCCCGACAATAGCTTCGAGGCGCTCAAGGCGCTCTTCACCAGCCAGGACTTCGACCGGGTGCGCGTGCCCAAGCGTGATCAGAAACAGTGGGCCGTTGATGCCGTGCGCTTCGGCGGCTCGACCGAGCGCCAGGTGCTGCGCGCGCCCGCTGATGATGACCAGCTCGCCACGCTCTGGCAGGATGTGGCCGCCCTCGCCAACGCTGGCGGCGGCGTGCTCGTGATCGGCTGTGAGCCCGGCGGTAAGGTGGTGGGCGTGGCCCGCCCGGACCAGGTGAGTGAGCTGCTGCGCACATGTGTTGCCGATCAGCTGACGCCGCAACCCTACCTGTCGTTCGAGTTGATGAGCTATGAGGGCCAGGACGTGATGCGCGTCGAGGTCAAGGCGGTGGAGCATCCGCCCTATGTCGGCGCCAATGGCGCGATCTATGTGCGCCGCGCCGGCGAGACGACCCTGGCCGACCGCGGCGAGATTATTCAGCTCTGCCGGCGCGCCCTCGCCGAAGGCGCCTCATCACCGCTCGATAATGGCCAGGACCTCGAACTGCCCCGCTCCGGCGTCGAGATCGTCGGCGCCGTCAAGCGCGGCGGCGTCTGGCTGTATGAGGTTCGCGATCTGCGCACCACCGCCAGTGTCACCCGTGACCGCGCCCAGGGGCTCTGGGCCTATGCGATCAGTCGCCACGAAGACCTGCGCGATGGCCGGATCGACCTGCAGAGCCAGGTGAAGTGGAAGGGCCGTCTTGGGCTCTGGCGCGCCTATCGCCAGGGCAATCGCACCAAGTATGACCTGGTCCATCGCGATGCTAATGGCGTGATCGACCACGTGTTCTTCGGCGTGAGCGATTGGGGCCTCGGCGACGGCTGGGCTACCCTGCTCAGCGAACGCAACGGCGAGACCGTGGAGCAGGAGCCGCAGGCTTTTGAGCAGGCCGATGAGAGCCCGGCGCTGATGCTCGCCGAGGAAGCACCGGACGAGCCCCTGGCGGCCCTGCCCAAACCTGCCACCTGGGGTGAGCGCCGTGTGCGCTGGCGCGGACGCGGCGGCCTCGCAGCGGTCACACGCGACGAGGCGGGCAAGGTGCGCTTCGACTTGCTGATGAAGGATAAGAACGGCGGCGACCAGCAGTCTTACCCCGGTGTGCCCGCCGAAAAGCTCACCGATGCCTGGCTGAGCCTCATCCGCGTCGCCCGCCCCCGCACCGGCATTGAGGTGGTGAGCGCATCCTGTGGCGAGGACGGCGCCTGGCAGTTTGTCTTTCGCAATCTGCGCACCGGCGATGTGAGCGGCGTCCCCTGGCGTCTCCAGGACATCGAGCCGGGCACTGTGCGCGAGTACGCCGCCCGGATGTACCAGCAAGATTTGCCGCTCGATGCGGACAAGGTGCGCTGGTGGGGCAACCTGGGCTACCTGCGCCCTATGCGCAGCCAGGTCGACCTGGTCTACCTCGATGAGCTCGGTGAGCCCCACTTCTACTACGCCGCCCGCCGCGAGGAGTTGACCGGCGAGTGGCGCGAGTTGCTCGAATTGTACGGCGAGATGTAGCCGCGCCCGGCACAACCGGGGTCCGTCTTCAACGTTGGGGATACCACGCAAGCCTGGGAGCAAGGGCATCCCGCGCTCAACAGCGTTCAGGGGGGCACACACAGCCGCTCTCAGGTGGAGGGTTTTTGGGAGGTGCGCCCCCAGGCCCCATGCGCATCAGGACGCTATCCGCCAAAAACCCTCCACCTGAGAGACACACAGCCCCCCCGTTCGGATGCTGGCGTCGCGATACGCCGCATACCAGTGGCCGACGCCTCAGGCCAGTACGTGCAGCGGGTGCTCCAGCAGCGTCTTGAGCTCCTTGAGGTAGCGCGCGGCCAGCGCGCCGTCGATGATGCGGTGGTCGGCGCTGATCGTCAGGTGCATCACCTGGCCCACGACGATCTGATCGTCTTTGACCACGGGCACCTGGCGCACCGCGCCAACCGCCAGCGAGGCCGCCTGCGGCACGGTGATGATCGAGACGAACTCGGTGATGTCGAACATACCCAGGTTGGAGACCTGGAACGTGGCGCCCTCGAGCTCCTGCTGCTTGATCTTGCCCTCGCGCGCCCGCAGCGCCATGTCGCGGATCTCGGCGCTGATCGTGGCAATGCTCTTCTTGTCAGCATCGCGCACCACCGGGGCGACCAGGCCGTCATCGAGCGCCACGGCGACGCTGACGTTGATCTGCTGGTGCTGGATGCGACCGGGCTGCCCGTCGGCGGTGAGGCTGTAGCTGCTGTTGACCGCCGGCACCCTGGCCAGGGCCTTCGCTGCTGCCTTGACGACCAGGTCGTTCACCGAAATGCGCACCCCGCTGGCGGCGAGCTGGGCGCGCAAGGCCATGGCGGCGTCCATCAGGACCTCGATCGTCACGTAGATGTGTGGCACGCCCGGTTTGGCGTCGCTCATCGCGCGGGCGATGGCCTTGCGCATACGGCCCAGGGGTTCGGCGCCGGGCAGGCTGACTGGCGGGACCGGCGGGGCCGTCACGGGCGGCGCCGGCGCGGCGGCCGGGGCAGGTGGGACCGCGGCGGGCGCGGGACGGCCGCCGGCCTGCCGCTGGGCGGCGAATGCCTCGACATTCTCCTTGATGATCCGTCCCCCGGGGCCGCTGCCCGGCACCTGGCGCAGATCGATGCCCAGTTCTTCGGCCAGGCGGCGCGCCACCGGTGAGGCGAGGACCCGCTCGGTGTCGGCGCTGACAGGGGGTGCGGCAGCGGCAGGGGGTGC
>JACAEO010000344.1 GCA_013388805.1 Chloroflexota bacterium | reverse complement strand
CTCCGTTCGGAATGACATGAACCATATGGTTCTGAGGAGGAGCGTGTGGCCCGGCGGCGGGCCAGTGGCACCGGGAGCAACCCATGTCACCCCGAGCGCAGCGAGGGGTCTTGCGGCGCATGGGCAGCGCCAGATTCCTCACTCCGCCTGCGGCTCCGTTCGGCATGACATGAACCATATGGTTCTATGGTGAAGTCTCATGGTCGTATCAGGCTGCCCAGCTGCCCAGGCGCGGCACAAAGCCCCCGTGACCATCGGGCTCGAGCAGCACGTAGGTGTACGATGCGGTGTAGTTGCGCTCGTCGGCGATCTCGGCCCAGCTGTAGCTGCGGTGCTGCTCGTCCTTGAGATGAAGCGTCCAGGTTCCGCTGTTGAAGTAGTAGCCCGTTCGCCCATCAGGCAGGTCGATCGGCTCGCTGTAGCCGTCGAGTGGGCCGTGCGTGTGGCCCATGACCACGGTGCTCAGGGTCGGATCGTTCTCCAGCGCGGCGCGCGCCGCAGCGCGGTAGGCGTCGCCCACACCGCCGCCGAGCACCACCTCGCCGCCGGTGACCACGTCGATCTCGTCGAGCGTGAGCTGCGGCGCGGCGCCAGCCACGGCCGCGGCGAGTTCGGCGGCCCCCGCCGCCTGCACCGTGCGCTCAAACTCCGCGCGAAAGGCCGCGTCGGCCAGCTGGCCCTCAAGCGCCGTCCGCAGGTCGGGGTCGGCGATCGCGGCGACGACCGCGTCCATGTCAGGGGCCTCGCCCTCGCCGGCCGCCGCAGCGCCCAGCAGTGGCGGCAGGCCGCTGGTCAGCAGAAAGCGCGCCACCAGCCCCAGCGCCGTCGCGGTGAAGACCAGATCGTTGCGCAGCCCCAGCTTGACCACCCGCAGGATCGGCTTGACATTGTCGATGAACCAGCGCTCCCGCTCCAGCTGGTTGTACACTTTATCGACAAACAAGGTGCCCCAGCAGCGCTTGAGCCGGCGCGTCCCCGTCCGGTCGATGCCAAAGGGCTGCTCCATGCGATCGCCAAAACGATTGGCGCGGTCGTGCTCGTGGCCGTGCTCGATGTAGACCCGCCCACGCTGGCCGTTGCCCAGCGTATAGGCATACCGGACGAGCCGCAGGTCGCCCGCGGCGCCCGGCGGATAGATCGTATCAAAGATCCGCGCCCAGACGCCCTCCCACAGCAGGTCGATATCGTGGTTGCCGGCGATGATCGTGATCGAATTGCCCTCGATCATAAAGCGGCGCAGGGCGGCAAACACCTCCGGGTGGCCCGAGGCGATGGCGGGATTGCGCCCCAGGATCACCTCGGTGCGACGGATCGACTCAGCCTCGCTGCTGCCCAGCCCATCCTCGGGCGCGGCCAGCCCGATCTCGGGCAGGGTCTGGCAGTACTCGAGAAAGTCGCCGGCGATCACCAGTTCCACTGGCACGCCCGTGGTGCCAATCGCCGCGAGAAAGCGCGCAAAGTCCCGGTCGGCGGTAAAATCCTCCAGCGGGTCGAGCGCGCCACCGGGCAACCAGCCTGGCCCCAGGTGCAGATCGCTGACCACATAGACCGCCCTGTCCATGCTGCGGCTCTCCTTGCAGTGCGCGAAGCTCCGATACGGTCGCATGATAGCACGCCCTGCCCTCGCGCGCGACGACCGGGTTCGTACACCCAGGGCTGCGACGTGCTACAATGCAGTATCCGCCTGCGGTTCTGCGCACCAGCACTCGCCAGGCGCACGGCATAGCTCACGCTCGCTTGACAATCTGGCCTTCAGCTCCACAGCTCTACGCCTCCACAGCTCTACACCTCCACAAACTGGTCAGGTGGGGTGGCGGAGCCACTATCACGCATGGAGGCCCGGAGGGAGGGTATGCAACGCAGCAGACGCTCAGGTAGCAGCTGGATTGGCTGGCTGATCTTTGTGTTTCTGGTGTTCGGCGTGCGCTTTCTGCCGCCGGTCGCCGCCTGGCTCTCGCAGGTCACCGGCCTGACGATCACGGTGCCGATGCTGGTCATCGCCGTGGTCGCGCTCTCGGTGGTCGTGAGCATCGTCAGCGCGCTGGTCGGCAGCATGAACCAGTCCGGCCCCGATGAGCCGGGCATGCCCTCCGCGCCGCCGCAAGCCCCCTCCTCGTCACCCAAATCCCGTTCGCGACCAAAGGCGCCCGCGCCGCCCACCGCCCCCGCACCACCCAGGGCTTCGTCGCCGTGGCCGACCGCGACACCCGGGAGCGGGCTCCCGCGCGCCAGATTGCCGTCCGGCCAGCAACACCTCCCCGGGCCACCCCGCTTCGAGCCGATCATCGACCCACGCATCCTCAGCATCGGGATCGTGGGCCTCGTGCTCCTCGGCGGTCTGGCCCTGCTCCTCTTCTTCATGTCCGGCGCGCTGCCCTGAGCCCGGCGCGCCGCTCCGTCACCGATGAACGCCTACGACCCCTTCGCCCGTTTTTACGACGCCGACCTGCGCGACTATCACGAGGATGTGCCGTTTCTGCGCGAGCTGGCCCGGCGCAGCGGCGGGCCCCTGCTCGAGCTGATGTGCGGCACTGGCCGCCTGCTGCTGCCGCTCGCCGAGGCAGGCTTCGCGATCACCGGGGTCGACCACTCGCCTGCTATGCTCGCCATCGCCCGCGAGCACGTGCAAGCGGCCGGGCTGCAGGCCCAGGTCACGCTCATCGAGGGCGATGTGCGCACCGTCTCCCTGCCCGAGGGCGCCTTCAACCTGGCCTTCGTCGGCGTCAACTCGTTTATGCATCTTGA
The DNA here is from genome assembly GCA_013388805.1 of Chloroflexota bacterium. Classification (GTDB taxonomy): domain Bacteria; phylum Chloroflexota; class Chloroflexia; order Chloroflexales; family Chloroflexaceae; genus JACAEO01. The sequence goes on along the minus strand of JACAEO010000344.1, from coordinate 2,793 downwards.
GACGGTGCGCGACCAGCTGGCCTGCCTGAGTATCGCGCGCCGCGCGCTGCAACGCCGTGGCCTGCTCGTCATCGACCTGTTCAACCCCAACCCGGCCGAGATCATCCGTGAGGACAACCGGCTCATCCTTGAGCGCGAGTACGAGCTTGACGGGCGGCACGTGCAGAAGTTCGTGGCGATCGACAGCGACACCGCTGCGCAGCTCAGCCATGTGACCTACATCTACGACGAGACCACCGCCGACGGGCGCCTCACCCGGCACACCATGCGCTTCAGCTTGCGCTGGCTCCACCGCTTCGAACTGGAACACCTGCTGGCCCGCGCCGGCTTCATGCTGCGCAGCGTCTACGGCTCCTACGACCTCGCCGAGTACGACAGCAGCAGCCCGCGCCTGATCGCCGTGGCTACACCCACACGTTAGTACCCCTGCAAAGCGGAAACGGCCGCCCTTGCGGGCAGCCGTGGGGAAAAGGGAGGCGGTGTGAGTTTGTGAGGATCAGCTGCGTTGTATGACGTCGACCACCGCAAATCGCTCGTCCCAAATCAGCCGAGTTGCAGTGTACCCGACCAGGATTAGAGCAACGTTAGCCGACTATTAGATGCTCGTTAACAACGGAAGCCTCCTCCGCACCTGATTGCGCCGTGACGCAGCCGTCACACGGTATCAGCACGAGTCGCCTTGACAGCCATGCCCCTCGCGCCTACCATGGGTGGCGCGCGACGAACAGGGGTTCGTCGCCACCCGGCTGCTCATCACCCGAGGGGGTCTCTGATGTCCGATCTGCTCCAGGGCTTGAACCCTGCCCAGCGCCGCGCGGTCGAGGCGATCGCCGGCCCGGTGCTCGTACTCGCCGGCCCCGGGAGCGGCAAGACCCGGGTGCTCACCCACCGCATCGCCCACCTGATCACCAGCGTCGGCGTCGATCCCCTCGCCATCCTGGCCGTCACCTTCACCAATAAGGCCGCCCGCGAGATGAAGGAGCGCCTCGAGGCGCTGATCGGCCACACCGACGCCGAGGCCCTCACCGTCGGCACCTTCCATAGCCTCTGCGCCCGCTTCCTGCGCCGCGATATTGTCCACCTCGGACGCGAACGCGACTTCGCGATCTACGATAGCGATGACCAGGAACGGCTCATGCGCCGCGTCCTGCGCGACCTCAACCTCAACGAGAAGCAGAACCCGCCACGCGCCATCCACGCCCGTATCTCAAGCGCCAAGAATGAGCTCGTCTCGCCCCAGGAGTACGCCCGCCTCAACCGTACCTACTTCGACGAGATCGTCGTGCGCTGCTACGAGCGCTACCAGGCCCTGCTCCACGAGGCCAACGCCCTCGATTTCGACGACCTGCTGGTCGAGACGGTGCGCCTCTTTGACCAGCACCCCGAGGTGCTCGCCCGCTACCAGGAGCGCTATGCCTACCTGCTCGTCGATGAGTACCAGGACACCAACCGCGCCCAGTACGTCCTGGTCAAACAACTCGCCGCCAGACGACGCAACCTGTTCGCCGTTGGCGATGCCGACCAGAGCATCTATGGCTGGCGCGGGGCAGACATCCGCAATATCCTGCAGTTCGAGCAGGACTATCCCGATGCCCAGGTGATCCTGCTCGAACAGAACTATCGCTCCACCCAGAGCATCCTCGACTCGGCCCAGGCGGTGATCAATGCCGGCGATAAACGCAAGCACGTAAAACAACTCTGGACCGACAATGGCTCCGGGCCCCAGGTGACACTCCACGAGGGCTACAACCAGGACGAGGAGGCCGCCTTCGTCGCCGATGAGATCGCCCGGCTGGTCGCCAGCGGCGAGGTGTCACTCCGCGACTGCGCCGTGATGTACCGCACCAATGCCCAGTCCCGCGCCCTGGAGGAGGCGCTCTCGCGCCGGGGCCTGCGCTACCAGCTGATCGGCGGCCTGCGCTTCTGGGAGCGTAAGGAGATCAAGGACACCCTGGCCTACCTGCGGCTTGCCTACAATCCCTACGACAGCATCAGCCTGACCCGGGTGCTGAACTGGCCCACGCGCGGCATTGGCGAGCGCAGCGAGGCTGAGCTCGTGCGCTGGGCCGCCGAACTCGGCGTGCCAGTCTACCAGGCGCTCAAAGAACTGGAGCCCGCGGACGCGTCCTCGCCCTTCAATGCGCGCACCAGCAGCGCCCTGCGCGGCTTCCTCGCCCTGATCGACGAACTAGGCGCGGCCCGCCACGAACTGCCGCTCCTCGACCTGATCGACCTGCTGCGTGAACGGGTCAACCTGCGCGAGGCGCTTGTGCGCGAGTATGGCCCCGAGGCCGCCGACGACCGCTGGTCTAACATCGAGGAGTTGAGCGCCTTCGCCGAACGCTACGCCGGCCTGCCCATCGCGCAGCAGCTGCCCCAGTTCCTCGAAGAGGTGGCCCTCGTCGCCGATGTCGACCGGCTCGATCGCAACGCCGATGCTGTCACCTGCATCACCCTGCACCAGGCCAAGGGCCTCGAGTACTCCGTGGTCTTCCTCGTCGGGCTCGAGGAGGGCCTGCTGCCCCATAGCCGCTCCACCGATGACCGCGCCAAGCTCGAGGAGGAGCGCCGCTTGCTCTATGTCGGCATGACACGCGCCAGGCGCCGGCTCTACCTCTGCCACGCCTTCCGCCGCACCAGTTTCAACCGCACTAACCTCAGCACGCCGTCGCGCTTCCTCGCCGACATCCCCCGCGAGTTGCTCAAGCAACCCGCCCGGCGCACACCGATCGTGAGCGTGCCCCGCGTGGGCACTCCGCCGGCCCGCGGCGCCTCCGCTGACCCAGCCCGGGG
>JACAEO010000245.1 GCA_013388805.1 Chloroflexota bacterium | reverse complement strand
CCCCGGGGCAGCACCACGCGCCCCGGGGGCGCGGGGGCCAGGCGCCCCGCCAGCCCCACGGGGGTGATGGCGCGCCCTGCCCGGCAGCAGCCGTGCCGCTGGCCCGACCAGCCGATCGCCTTCTGAAGCCATCTGCGGCCATGTACACCTGTTCCTGTGCTATAGTGCGAATAGAGACCTCTATGTCCGCCCTGGCCGAAGTGGTCGCCGCTCTCAGTCCGCGTGCTATATGGTAAGGATCGAGGGGAGGTAGCAATGACGCTCGCGATCGACCTGTCCGTGCCGGACGATTTCAACTGGGCCTATGATGTGGTGGACCGCTGGGGCGATGACCTCCAGAAGGTGGCGATGCACTGGGTCGGCCCCACCGGTGAGGAGCGGACGATCACGTTTGCCACGTTCAAGGAGCGCTCGGATCGGCTCGCCAGCGGCCTCGAGGCCGCCGGGCTCGCGCGCGGCGACCGCACCTTCCTGATGCTGCCCCGCGTCCCCGCGTGGTGGGAGAGCATCCTCGGCCTGCTGAAGCTGGGCAGCGTCTCGATGCCCGGCACGGTGCTGCTCACCCCGAAGGATATCGCCTTCCGCATCAATGCCGCCGCGGCCCGCTGCGTGATCACCGACGCCGATGGCGCCGCCAGGGTCGACCAGGTGCGCGACCAGTGCCCCACCCTCGCCGTGCTGGTCGTCGTCGACGGCGCGCGACCAGGCTGGCAGCGCTTCGAGCAGGTCGTGGCCGCCGGACAGGCGCCCCGCCCGCGTATGCCGACGCCTAGCGATGACCCCGCGATGATCTACTTCACCTCGGGCACCGTCGGCAACCCGAAGATGGTCCTGCACACCCACGCCACCTACCCGATTGGCCACCGCATCACCGGCACGTACTGGCTCGATCTCACCCCCGACGATCTGCACTGGAACCTCTCGGATACGGGCTGGGCCAAGGCGGCCTGGAGCAGCCTCTTCGGCCCGTGGAATATGGGCGCCGCCATCTTCGTCCATGACGGCCGTGGCAAATACCACCCGCGCGAGACCCTCGAGCTGCTCGCGCGCTACCCGATCACCTCGTTCTGCGCCGCCCCGACGATCTATCGCCTGCTCGTGCAAGAGGATCTGAAGGCCTACCGTTTCCCCCTCCTGCGCTCGTGTGTGGGCGCCGGCGAGCCGCTCAATCCTGAGGTGATCGCGATCTGGCAGGCGGCCACCGGCCTGACCATCCGCGACGGCTACGGCCAGACCGAGTCGGTGCTGCTCTGCGGCAATCCGCCCGGCGCCGAGGTGCGCCCCGGCTCGATGGGCCGGCCCCTGCCCGGCCTCGAACTGGCCGTGATCGACGATGACGCCAACCCCCTCCCGCCCGGCCGTGAGGGCGACCTGGCCGTGAAGGTGCGCCCCACGCGCCCGGTCGGCCTCTTCAAAGAGTACTGGCAGAACCCCAATGCGACCGCGGCCTGCCACCGCGGCGACTGGTACGTCACCGGCGACCGGGCCTATGTCGACGAGGACGGCTACTTCTGGTTCGTTGGCCGCGCCGACGACGTGATCATCAGCGCCGGCTACCGCATCGGCCCCTTCGAGGTCGAGAGCGCCCTGATCGAACATCCCGCTGTCGCCGAGGCCGCCGTGGTCGCCAAGCCCGACCCCGCCCGTGGCGCCATTGTCAAAGCCTATGTTATCCTACGCGCGGGCTACCAGCCCTCCGATGAACTGGCCCACGAGCTGCAGGAGTTCGTCAAGGCCAGCACGGCGCCCTACAAGTATCCCCGCGAGATCACGTTCGTCAGCGACCTGCCCAAGACCGTCAGCGGCAAGATCCGCCGCGTCGAGCTGCGGTCGATGGCACAGAAGGAGGCCTCAGGATCGTGATTGAGCTCAGCAACCTCGGCCGCAGCTTCGGCCCCTACACCGTCGTCGTGACGCGTGAGCACGTGCGCGACCTGGCGACCGTCCTCGGCGAACGCGACCCGCGCTACCACGAGCTCGAAGCGGCTCGCGCCGCCGGTCTGCCCGACCTGCCCGCGCCGCCGACCCTGGCGACCCGCTATGGCCTCTGGGCCAACCAGGCGCTGCTCGCCGAGCTTGAGGCTATCGGTGCGCCGCTGCCGCGCCTGCTCCACGGCGAGCAGCACTACAGCTACCTGGCCCCCCTCTTCGCCGGCGATACGCTCACCGCAAGCCCGGCGATCGTCGGCCTCGAGCGCAAGCACGGCCAGAGCGGCCCCTTCGAGCTACTGACCCTCGAGACGCGCTGGCACAACCAGCGCGGCGACGTGACGATCGTCGACCGCCTGGTCGTCGTCGTAAGGGGGGACGATGCAGCCGCATAATGGACCACAGGTCGGCGACCCGTTGCCCACCCTCACGCTGGGGCCGCTCACGCCCGAGCACTTCGCTCGCTACGCCGCCGCCTCCGGCGACTATAATCCGCTGCATACCGACCCGGCCTTCGCTGCGGCGGCTGGCCTCGATGGCGTGATCGCCCACGGGATGCTCGTGATGGGCCTGCTCGGGCGCCTCGCCGACCGCCTGGCCACCCCCGGCAGCCTGCGCGACTTCCGCGTGCGCTTCAAGGCCCCGACGCGGCCCGGTGAGACCCTGCGCTGCGGCGGCACGGTGACGGCCGTCTACGAGCGCGACAGCCACCTCGTCGTCGAGGCCGAGCTCTGGGCGCGCGGCGACGGTGAGCAGCTCAAGGCCACCGGGACTGTCGTCGCCGAGCTTGGGTAGCACGCCGGCCTGTCCATGCGGCACAGCACACCCAATCGTCCCTGCTCCTGTTGATGGCTAGCCTGACCGGCCCGGCCCGGCGCTACCTGATCCACAGCGCGCTGCTCACCTTCGGGCTGGCCGTGAGCGGCCTGTTCTACAACCTGTTGCTCGTCGAGCTCGGCTACGACCAGCGCGGGATCAGGCTGCCGCTGGTGGGCGAGGTGCCGCTGCTTGGCCTGCTCAACAGCCTCCCGGTGCTGGTGGCCGCCCTGGGCAGCCTGCCGATCTGGTGGGTGGTCAGCCGGGGTGGTCCACGGCGGGCGCTGGTAGCCGGGGCGCTGCTGTCCGCCGGGACGCTGCTCGGCGTGGCGCTCTGGCCGGCCCCGCTGCCGCTGCTGATCTGCGCGGCGCTGAGCGGGCCGGCCACGGTGCTCTGGCAGGTCAGCGCGGCGCCATTTATGATGGAGCACAGCGGCCCGCGCGAGCGCGACGCGCTCTTCGCGCTCAGCGCCGGGCTGAGCATCGGCGTGGCGGGCCTGGGCAGCCTGGTGGGCGGCTTGCTGCCCGGCCTGGCCACCGCCAGCCTGGGAGTGCCCGCCCAGAGCGCCGCTGCCTACCGCGCCACCTTCGCCGTCGCCGCTGTGCTCACCGCCCTGGCCGCGCTGCCGCTGCTCGGCAGTGGCCGGCGCACGCCGCCAGGTACGGCCGGCCCCGCACCCGCGAGCGCGGTCGATCGCCGCGCACTGCTGCGCACGGTGCTGGGCGCGTTGCGCTTCCTGGTCTCGCCATTGTTGATCTCGTTCGGCGCGGCGCTGCTCATCCCCTTCCTCAACCTCTACTTCCGGCAGCGCTACGATGCCTCGGACGCCGCGCTGGGCGTGGTCTTTGCGCTGGTCGGCATCGCCACCGGGGCGGCCACGCTCGCCGCACCGCTGCTCTCGCGCCGCCTGGGTAGGATGGGCAGCGTGGTGCTGACCCAGAGCCTGGCCATCCCCTGCCTGCTGCTGCTCGGTCTGGCCCCCAGCCTGTGGGCGGCCACGCTGATCGCCCTGATCCGTGGCGCGCTGATGAACATGGCTGCCCCGCTCTACGACGCCTACGCGATGGAGCGCTCGCCCGCGGCAGCGCGCCCGCTCGTGATCGGGCTGATCAACGGCGCCTTCTCCACCGGCTACATTGTCGGCCCCACCGTGAGCGCCGCTGTGCAGCGCCAGTACGGTTTCGCCCCCCTCTTCGTCGCTACGGCGTGCTTCTACGCCTGCGCCGCGCTCGCCAACTATCTGCTCTTCGTGCGTGCCGACCGGCGGCGCGCACCGGATCCGCATAGGATTTGATACACTTTAACTATGAGAGCAATCCTCCGTATCTGTATGGCCGCGCTGCTGCTGACCGCCTGCACCGCTCCGGTCACACCGACACCCACCGCGGCGCCGCCCACCGCAGCGCCGCCCACCGTGGCGCCTGCCACGCCCGCGCCGGCCGCCACCCCGTCCGGCCCCATTCTCCCGGCACCGCTCTACGTGCTTGAGCTCGGCCAGGTTGCCCGCATCGAGCGCGATGCCACCACCCGCAACCTGGTCACCAACGAGCGCAGCACAATCAGCGGCGTGCCGCCGATCGCCACCTTTGCCGCTTCGCCGCAGGGTAGCCTGGCCTATGTCGTTGGTGACCTGGAGGCTGACCGCCTCGTCATCAGCGATGGTCGTGGCGCGGAGGGGACAGTGCGCTACAGCCAGCCCGGCCACGAACTGAGCGACCTGGTCTTCAGCCCCGATGGCGCAACCATTGCGCTGCGCCTGCTCAACAACAACGAGCCGGCCGATATCCCCAGCGGGCTCTACCGCATCCCGATCGCGGGCGGTGCACCTGAACTGCTCCAGGCCGATGACCCGGTGGACGATGTCGTCAACCCCTCGCGCGCCGTGAGCGGCTACCAGCCCGCCGCCTATAGCCCCGACGGCGCCCGGCTGCTCGTCTATGTGCAGTCGCTATTCTACGAGGACTGCGTTCTCGGCATCATACCCGCCGCGGGCGGTACGGTGCGCCGGATCGAACTGCCAGCCGGCATCCGCACCTACTGCGCCGAAGCAGTCTGGACACCCGACAGCGCGGCGCTGCTCTTCCTCGCCGGACCAGCCGAGGGCCCCGCGGCAGGGCCGCAGCTCTGGCGCGCCGATGCGGCGACGGGCGCTGCCGAGCTGCTGCTCGGCGGCGAGCTGTACGCCCGCGCGCCGCTGGCGCGTGGCGACGGAACGATCCGCTTCTTCCTCGCGCGCGTCGAGCGCGATGCCAGTGGTAGTGTGATCGGCGGCAGCTTTGCCCCGGCCGAGCTCAGCGCCCCGGGGGCCGCCCCGCGCGAACTGGGGCCGGCCTTCCCCGATCGGCTCGAGCGCGCCCTCTGGGCCCCCGACGGATCGGGCGCTGTGCTCGAACTTAGCCCGGCCGAGGCGGTGCCGGAGTTGCACTGGAGCCCGATCGCAGGTGAGCCGCTTCGCCTGCCGAGTACACGCGAACGGATCGGCGGCCTGGCCTGGGGCGCCGCCGAGCTGCGCGCGCTCAATGCGGCGCCTGAGGCGCGGTACCTGCTCCAGCCATGAAACATCTCTACATCCACATCCCCTTCTGCCACCGGCGCTGCAGCTACTGCGATTTCAACACCTACGCCAACATGGAGGACCGCATCGCAGCCTACGTGGCGGCGCTCTGCACCGAGCTGGCCATGCTCGCCGCGGAGGCGCCGCCACCGCCACCCGCCTCGGCAGAGGCCGCCGCGCTCCGCCCGACGATCTTCCTCGGGGGCGGCACGCCGACCATGCTCAGCCTGGCCCAGATCGAGCGCGTCCTGGCGGCAGCCGCGCCGCTCATCCCGCTCGCCGAGGCCGAGATCACCAGCGAGGCCAACCCCGGGACTGTCCTGGAGCGCGACTATCTGCGCGGGCTGCGCGCCCTGGGCGTCAACCGGCTGAGTATGGGCGTCCAGAGCCTCCACGACCCGACCCTGCGGCTGCTGGGTCGCATCCACAGCGCCGCCGAGGCCCGTCGCAGCGTCGCAGATGCCCGCGCCGCCGGGTTTGACAACCTCAACCTCGACTTCATCTTCGGCCTGCCCGGGCAGGACCTGGCCGGGTGGGAGCGCACGCTCGCCACCATCGGCACCTGGGAGGTGGAGCACTTCTCGCTCTACTCGCTCATCCTCGAAGAGCGCACCCCGCTCTACGCCCAGGTCACCGCCGGGCGGGTCAGCGTGCCCGATGACGACGCCACCGCGGCGATGTACGAGGCAGCCATGGAGCGGCTCGGCGCCGCCGGCTACACCCACTACGAGATCTCGAACTGGACGCGCAGCAGGCCCTGCCAGCACAACCTGGCCTACTGGCTGAACAGCGACTACCTGGCGGCCGGGGCCGGCGCGCACGGCCATGTCTACCCCACCCGGTATGTCAATCTGCTCGGCGTGGACGACTACATCAAGGCCGTCGCCAGCGGGCGCTGGCCCATCGCCGAGACAACCGCGCTCACGGCCGACGACCTGTGCGCCGAGACCATGATGATGGGCCTGCGGCTCAGCGCGGGGGTCAGCGCGGCCCACTTCGCGGCCCGCTGTGGGCGAAGCCTCGACGAGGCCTATGGCGCAACGCTGCGCGACCTGGCTGCCCAGGAGCTGATTGTGTGGGGCGATGGGCGGGTGCGGCTCAGCCCACGGGGACGCATGCTGGGCAACCGGGTCTTTGCGCGCTTTGTCTAAGGCATGGTTCAGGATCGGGCGTTCGAGCGTGACCGTTGCGCCACACCTCCACACAGCCGGTCTGGAGCGCTGGAGATCTGTGGAGCTGAAGGCTGGATTGTCACGTGAGTTTGAAGCATGCCTAACGGGCGCGATCGCAGCGGCCTCCGCTCGGATGGCGGGTGATCCTACGCCACTGCGCCGGCACGCGCCACCAGGCCGCTGCGCTCGATCACGAGCAGATTGCCGGCGGTCACACAGAGCGGGATGGCCAGCAGGTTGACCAGGGGGATGGAGACCAGGCTGAAGGCCAGCAGGCCAAAGGCGAGGCTCCCCGGCAGCAGGCGGCGGATAAGGGCGAGCTTGGCGCGGAAGCGTAGCCGGCGCCGCTCCAGGGGGCCGTCGAAGAAGTCGAGGCAGGAGATCGTCGCCCCGAGGGCGAAGCCCGCTGCGGCCTGCAGCGGCCCGCCAACGCCGGGCAGTAGCAGCAGCAGCAGCGAGGGCAGCCAGACAGCGAGGGCCAGCGCGAGCTTCTTGCTCTCGAAGAGCAACGCGCGCCAGACATCATAGGCCGCGTCGCGCAGTGAAAACGGGCGCTTTGTGTGCGCTTGCCCCACGTAGAGCGCTTCCAGCTCCTCGGAGAGCTGGCTGTACCAGGGCGCGCCGAGCACCACCCCGAAGCGCACCAGCAGAAAGCCAACCCCCAGCGCCAGCCCCACGGCCAGCACAACCCGCGCCACCCAGAGCAGCGCGCTGCCCAGTGCGCCCCCGCCGCTGATCAGCGTATCGAGCTGCTGCAACAGAGCGGCGAACAGCCCCAGGTAGAGCAACGCCGCTACCACCACATTCACCAGGATGGGCACGACCACATAGCCCCAGAGGCGTGGCGTGCGCCTGATCAGGGCCAGCGCGTGGAACGGAGCAGTCAGCCCGGTCAGGACATCCATGGCATTGACCCCGACGGATCGTGCACATCCCGCGAGTGGGGAACTGGTCTCATAGCTGCCGCGCCTCAGCCGTAGGTGCTGCAGCCTGCACCGGCGAGCCAGGTGGGGGTGGTTTCGCTCCGGTGATCAGCCGCAGGCCGCGGTCATAGGTAAAGTAACTATAGGCCCAGTTCAAGAAGACCACGATCCGATTGCGAAAGCCGACCAGCAGCATCAGGTGGACCACCAGCCAGCCTGCCCATGCCAGATAGCCGCTCAGGCGGATGCCAAAGGCGTCAATCACGGCCACGCGCCGCCCGATGGTGGCCATGTTGCCCTTATCGAAGTAGCGGAACGGCTTCATCGGCTTGCGCCGGATGCGGGCCAGGATATTGTGGGCGGCCCGCTCGGCCATCTGGACCGCCACCGGCGCGACCATGGGGTAGGGCGCCCGGGGCTGTCCCCGGCGCGGCGGGGACTCCAGGTAGGCCATATCGCCGATCACAAACACCTCGGGGTGATCGGCCAGATTCAGCGCCGGCTGCACCGGGATGCGCCCGCTGCGCGCCTGGCTGACCCCCAGCCGATCGGCCAGCGCCGCGGCGCGTACGCCGGCGGCCCAGACCACCACCCCTGCCTCGATCTGGCTGCCATCGCCGAAGGTTACCAGCCCGTTTTCCACCGCAGCCACCGGAGAACGCAGCCGCACCTCCACGCCGATGGCCTGAAGGCGACGGATGGCCTCTTGCTGCAACGTCGTGGGAAAGGTGGCAAGCACCGTATCACCGGCCTCGGCCAGCACCACGCGGGCCTCTGACATATCGAGCATCGGATAATCGTGAACCAGGACGTGCTTGATCAACTCCACGAACGCCCCGGCCAGTTCCACGCCGGTCGGCCCGCCGCCCACCACCACCAGCGTCTTCAACCTGCGGCGGCGCGCCTGGTTGGCCTCGCTCACGGCATACTCGAAGTTGGCGAGCACCGCGTTGCGCAGCAGCTCGGCGTCATCGAGATCCTTGAGACCATAGGTGTGCGCGGCCAGGGTCTCGTTCCCGAAATAGTTATTCGCGCTGCCGGCCGCCAGGATGAGATAATCGTAGGGCAGAGCCGCCGCAGCGGTGATCACCACCTGCTGCGCGAAATCCACCCTGAGCACCTCGGCCATCATAAAGCTGACGTTGCTGTACTGGCGCACAATCGCCCGCACAGGATGGGCCACCGACTCCGGTTCGAGGCCGGCGGTCGCCACCTGGTAGAGCAGGGGCCAGAAGCCATGGTAATTGTTGCGGTCAATCACCAGCACATCAACGTCTTTGTCGCCGAGCACGCGGGCGGCGGAGAGGCCGCCGAAGCCGGCGCCGACGATGATCACCCGGGGCCGCGCCGAGGGCCACGGGCGGGCGCCGTTGCGCCGGTATACGGTAGCCGGGTCGAGCGGCACTGGCGCCACGGCGTCGTTGCCTGCTGTCCCGTTGGAAGACACACGCTGCATCAGAAGACCCTCCTCATACGATCATGATCATCGTACCACGGAACGTCTCACTGCTGGCCCCGCAGGCGCTTCGCCAGGCTCAGCGCAGGCGCGCCCGCGTGCGCCCAACCGTTCTGTCCGCCCGTGTGCCTGGGATGTAACTCCCGATAGTATTGTTACTCATAACACAAACCCGGTGGGTATTTGTTCCTCATGCCCAGTCATGTCTGTTCTCTCACAAAGCGGCCCGGTTGCCGTCCCGCCCGCCGAGGGGCCGTGAGTATGCCCTATATGTAACGGTCTCGCCCTGGCCATGTAATCTAGCACACACTGTTTCTGGCATTATATTGAGATGTGCGCGACATGGAGAACGGCGGCACGGCCGGGTTTGATTGACACAAAAGCAATGGAGTTCTATAATAGCGTCAGACCCCCGCTGTGCACAGGGTTCCCCTAGAAGGCAACGAGGCATGGGACAGATCTTCCCCCGCAACGCCAACCTGCTGGCCTGGCTGAGCTTGTTTGCCGGTCTGTTGCTGGTCGCAGAGTTGGTGCTGATCCTGGCAGTCTACTTCCGCTCGAACTACTTCCGCCAGATCAATGTCGCGATTGAGCAGCCGGTCGCCTTTAGTCATCAGCTCCACAATGGCACGCTCGGCATCGACTGCCGCTACTGCCATGTCTCGGTGAACCAGTCGTACTTCGCCAATATCCCCGCCACCGAGACCTGCATGACCTGCCACTCCCAGATCAAGACCTACAGCGCAAAGATCGCCCCGGTCGTGGCGAGTTACAACACCGGCCAGCCCATCCTGTGGAACAAGGTCCACCGGGTGCCGGACTTCGTCTACTTCAACCACTCGATCCACGTGAATAAAGGCGTGGGCTGCTCAACCTGCCACGGCCAGGTGAACGAGATGGCGGTGGTCTGGCAGCAGCAGGCGATGTTTATGGGCTGGTGTCTCAACTGCCACCGCAACCCGGAGCAGTACCTCCGCCCACGTGACGAGGTCTACAACATGGAGTACGTGGCGCCGGCCAACCAGGTCGCCCTGGGGCGCCAGCTGGTCGCCGAGTACGGGATCATGCCTCCCGAACAGCTCACCAACTGCTGGGTCTGTCACCGATAGGACGCAGCGATGTCGTGGACCACGGGCTGGCCCCGGGTCCGCGGCACGTGGCGCATCCTTCGCACTAGCAAAGCGATAGCGGCAATGACAAGTACTACCCCGAACCCCGACCTCGAGGCCATCCGCGAGCGGCTGCGCAGCGGTGGCGGCCAGCAGTTCTGGCGCTCGCTCGATGAGCTCGCCGATACGCCCGCCTTCCGCGAGCTGGTCGCGCGCGAGTTCCCGCAGGGCGCCGCCGAGCTGAACGACCCGGTCAGCCGGCGTACGTTCCTCAAGCTGGTCGGCGCCTCGCTCGCCCTCGCCGGTGTCACGGGCTGCACCTATATGCCGCCCGAGAAGCTCGCGCCCTTCGACCGCCAGCCGCTCGGCCGCGTGCCCGGCATCGCCCAGTTCTTTGCTACGGCGCTGAGCCTGAATGGCTATGCCACCGGCGTGCTGGTGCGCTCCAACGAGGGCCGGCCAACCAAGATCGAGGGCAACCCGCTCCACCCGGCCAGCCTTGGCAGCACCGATCTCTTCGCCCAGGCCGAGATCCTCAACCTCTACGATCCCGACCGCTCGCAGACGGTGCTGCGTCAGGGCGCCGCGAGTAGCTGGGATGAGTTCGTTGCCACGCTCGGCAATAGCCTGACGGCCCAGAGCGCCACCGGCGGCGCCGGCATCCGGCTGCTCACCACGACCGTCAACTCGCCCACGCTGGCCGACCAGATCGCCCAGCTGCTGGCGCGCTTCCCCCAGGCCCGCTGGTACCAGTACGAGCCGATCAATCGCGATAATGTCTACGAGGGCGCGATCCAGGCCTTCGGGCAGTATGTCAGCACGCGCTACGACTTCAGCAAGGCCCGGGTGGTGCTCGCGCTCGACGCCGACTTCCTGGCCCCCGGCCCCGGCTTTGTGCCCTACGCCCGCGCCTTTGCCGATGCGCGGCGGGTGACGAAGGCCAGCACCGAGATGAACCGGCTCTATGTGGTTGAGGCCTCGCCCTCTACCACTGGCGCCACCGCCGACCATCGCCTGCCGCTGAAGGCTAGCGCCGTGGGCACCTTCGCCGCAGCGCTCGCCGCGCAGCTCGGCCTCGGCGGCGGTGGCGCCGGGCTCCCCGAGCAGGCAGTCGCCTACCTTGAGCGCGTCGCCGAGGACCTCGAGGCCCACCGCGGCGCTTCGCTGGTAATTGCCGGCGACCAGCAACCCCCCTTCGTGCATGCCCTGGTCCACGCGATCAATGCCGAGCTGGGCAACGTCGGGAATACGGTGATCTATACTGCGCCCGTCGAGGCTCGCCCCACCAATCAGACGGCCGAGCTCGCTACGCTGGTCAGTGAGATCAACGGCGGCACGGTTGAGCTGCTGGTGATGCTCGGCGGCAACCCGGCCTACAACGCCCCCGGCGACCTGCGCTTCGCCGAGGCGCTGCAGCGCGTGCCGCTCAGTGTGCACCTCAGCCTCTTCGTTGATGAGACCTCGGTGCTGAGCACCTGGCATATCCCCGCTGTCCATAGCCTGGAGAGCTGGAGCGATGCCCGGGCCTTTGACGGTACGGCCAGTATCGTCCAGCCGCTGATCGAGCCGCTCTATGGTGGTAAGTCCGACCACCAGGTGCTCGCCGCGCTGCTGGGCCAGCCCGATGCGCGCCCCTACGACCTGGTGCGCAGCTTCTGGCAGGCCAGCGGCGCCGGCAATGGCGCCTTCGAGGATTTCTGGCAGGGCGCCCTCGCCAGCGGTGTGATCAGCAATACCGCCGCGCCGGTTGTGACCCCGACGCTCCAGACCCAGCCCCCCGCCGCTGTCGCGCTGCCGGTCGGTGAACTGGAGATCGTCTTCCGCCCGGACCCCTCGGTCTGGGACGGGGCCTATAGCAACAACGGCTGGATGATGGAGTTGCCCCGCCCGCTCACCAAGCTGGTCTGGGACAATGCGGTGCTGATGAGCATCGGCACTGCCTCGCGGCTGCTCGGCCTCGGCTTCAACCTGGCCGACCTGGAGAACCCCGATAGCGATGCGCGCCAGGTCGCCCTCGAGCGCATGACCGCGGCCAACGGCACCATGGTAACCATCCGCTACGCTGGCGGCACGCTCGAACTGCCGCTCTGGCTCACCCCCGGCCACGCCGATGACTCAATGACCGTGAACCTTGGCTTCGGGCGGCGCAATGCCGGGCGGGTCGGCGACGGCATCGGCGTCGATGTCTACCCGCTGCGCACCAGCGCGGCACCCTGGTTCGGCACCGGCGTCGAGGTGCTCAACGCGAACCGCAAGTACCTGCTGGTCTCGACCCAGGACCACTGGACGATGGAGGGGCGTGACATCTACCGGGTTGGTGCCTTCGAGGAGTTCAAGCTCGATCCGAAGTCGATTGCCAAAGAGGTCTATCGCGAGGAGTACGGTAAAGATACGCCTGGCCCCGGCACCGATGGCTATCTCTCGCTGCAGCCCGGCGTCGATTATGCCGGCCGCAACGCCTGGGGCATGACGATCAACCTCAACGCCTGTATCGGCTGCAACGGTTGCCTGGTGGCCTGTCAGGCCGAGAACAACATTCCCTACGTGGGTAAAGAGCAGGTCTCGCGGGGCCGTGAGATGCACTGGATCCGTATCGACCGCTACTACGCCGGCGATAACCTGGACAACCCGGCCACCTACCTGATGCCTCTCACCTGTATGCAGTGCGAGCAGGCCCCGTGTGAAGTCGTCTGCCCGGTCATTGCCACGGTGCACGACTACGAGGGCCTGAACAACATGGTGTATAATCGCTGCGTCGGTACCAAATACTGCTCCAATAACTGTCCCTACAAGGTGCGCCGCTTCAATTTCCTGCAGTACATCGATCTCAACACGCCCAGTATCCAGCTGCAACGGAACCCCGAGGTCACAGTACGCAACCGCGGTGTGATGGAGAAGTGCACCTACTGCATCCAGCGCATCAGCGCCGCGCGGATCGAGGCCAAGAAGACTGCGGTCCAGAATGGCGAGCCGAGCTACACGATCGCTGATGGGGCGATTGTGACGGCCTGTGAGGCCGCCTGCCCGACCCAGGCGATCGTCTTTGGCGACATCAACGACCAGGCCAGCCGGGTGGCGAAGTGGAAAGCGGAGCCGCATAACTACGGCGTGCTGAACATTCTCAATACCTTCCCGCGCACCAGCTACCTGGCCCGCGTGCGGAACCCGAACGAGGAGTTGGAGGCCCACGGAGAGGCTGCCGGCTAGGGCCGGGGCCATGACGGCGCGTCACCCGGGGCGCGCTCGCAGCGACCCGACCTCTGCCGCCTGTGGCGGGCGGCAAGCCAGTAGACCTAGTAAGGACTGTCGATGGCACAGGCGCAACCACTTCCTACGAAGCCACAGCCCGACACCGGCGAGCAGTACCTGTTGCCGGGCAATACGTACACGTCCATTAGCCGCACGATCGGCGATGTGCCGCTCGTCAGCCCGCTGCAGACACCCCGGGGCTGGCTGCTGGGCTTCACTATCGCCTTCCTGCTGTTGATGCTCTACTTCGTGTCGATCGCCTGGCTGTTCATCAAAGGCGTCGGCATCTGGGGTATCAACATCCCCGTCGGCTGGGGGATGGACATCATCAACTTCGTCTGGTGGATCGGTATCGGCCACGCCGGCACCCTGATCTCGGCCATCCTCTTGCTGCTGAACCAGGGCTGGCGCAACTCGATCAACCGCTTCGCCGAGGCGATGACGCTCTTCGCCGTGGCCTGCGCCGGGCTCTACCCGATCCTGCACCTCGGGCGCCCGTGGCTGTTCTACTGGCTCACCCCCTACCCCAATACCCACGGGATGTGGCCGAACTTCCGCAGCGCCCTGGCCTGGGACGTGTTCGCGATCTCGACCTACGCGAGCGTGTCGCTGGTCTTCTGGCTGGTCGGCCTGCTCCCCGATTTTGCCACCCTGCGCGACCGGGCGACCAATATCTGGGCCAAGCGAGCTTATGGCCTGGCATCACTGGGCTGGCGCGGCTCGGCCCGCCACTGGCACCGCTACGAGATGGCCTCGCTGCTCCTCGCCGGCCTCTCGACGCCGCTGGTCGTCTCGGTCCACTCGATCATCTCGCTCGACTTCGCGATCTCGCAGGTGCCCGGCTGGCAGGTGACGGTCTTCCCACCGTATTTCGTCGCTGGCGCGGTGTTCGCGGGCTTCGCGATGGTGATCCTGCTGATGGCTCCGGTGCGCGCCTGGTATGGCTTCCAAAAGTACATCACGATGCGCCATTTTGATGTGATGGCCAAGGTGATGCTCGCCACGGGTATGATCGTGGTCTATGGCTACTTTATGGAAGTCTGGGCCGCGCTCTACAGCGGCAGCCGCTTCGAAGAGTACCTGCTCTTCAACCGGCTCAACGGGCCGAGCGCCTGGGCCTACTACGGGCTGCTCTTCTGCAATGCCGTGGCCATCCAGCCGCTCTGGTTCCGGCGCGTGCGCCAGAGTATCCCGGCGTTGATCATCATCTCGCTGATCGTGAGTGTCGGGATGTGGCTCGAACGCTATGTGATTATTGTGATCTCGCTGGAGCGCGAGTTCCTGCCCTCCTCGTGGGATCTCTATATCCCGACGTTCTGGGACTGGTCGCTCTACATCGGGAGCTTTGGCCTCTTCTTCACGCTGCTGTTCCTGTTCATCCGCGTCCTGCCAATGATCAATATCTTCGAGATGCGGCTGTTCCATTTCCAGGAGCAGGAGCGCCTGCACCGCCGTGAGCACGGTGGCCACGGTGAGACGGGCCGCGATATCGTGACCGGCAAGAGTGACCCGAGCGTCGCCAGCGCAGACTGAGGCGCTAACGGCCGGGGAACCGGAGGCTCGCCCGGTTCCCCGGACCCTGGAAGCACAGCTATGCAGAACCGCGCAGCACCCGAAATCTATGGCCTGATGGCCGAGTTCAAGACGCCCGAGGAGTTGATCGCCGCGACCCATAAGGTCAAGCAGGCCGGCTATAGCAAGCTGGACGCCTTCACGCCCTTCCCGATCGAGGAGGTGATCGAGGAGGTGGCCCCCGGCGATACCGGCGTGCCCCGCCTGGTGCTGCTGGCCGGGCTGATCGGCGCGGCCACCGGCTTCATCATCCAGTATGTCGGCAATATCATCGACTACCCGCTCAATATCGGCGGGCGCCCGCTGAGTATTGACAACTGGCCGGCAATGATCCCGATCACCTTTGAGTCGATGATCCTGCTGGCCGCCTTCACGGCCGCGATCAGTATGGTGGTGCTCAATGGCCTGCCGATGCCCTATCACCCGGCCTTCAATGCGCCGCGCTTCGACCGGGCCTCGCAGGACGCTTTCTTCCTCTGTATCGAGGCCCGTGACCCGCTGTTCGACCGCGCCCAGACCTCGCAGTTCCTCCGTAACCTTGGCCCCGTCCAGGTGACTGAGGTTGCCAACTAGAGGACGACGTATGCAACCGCTACGCTCGCGCTGGAATCCCTCGCTGACCCGCCTGCTGCGCGCGGGCTGGGTTGCCCTGCTGGCCCTGCTGCTTGCAGCGTGCCACCAGGATATGTACAACCAGCCCAAGGTGCAGACGTACGACCCTAGCACCTTCTTCGCCGATGGCCGGGGCTCACGGCCCAATGTGCCGGGCACGGTCGCAGTGGGCGCGGCGCAGACAGACGATTACCTCTACACCGGGCTCATCGATGGCGTTGAGGGCGATGTGATGCCCTTCGCCGTCACCCGCGAACTGCTCGAGCGCGGCCAGGAGAAGTACAACATCTATTGTGCCGTCTGCCACGGTGAGTCTGGCTACGGCCAGAGCATGGTCGCTCAGCGCGGCGGCATCGTTCCGGCCAACTTCCACCAGCAGCGCCTCCGCGATGTTGCTATCGGTCACTTCTTCGTGATCATTACCAATGGGGTCTACCGGGGTGATCCGGAGCGGGACGGCTACCAGTCGATGTACTCGTACGCCTCGCGTATTACGCCCGAGGATCGCTGGGCGATCGCGGCCTATATCCGCGCGCTCCAACTGAGCCAGAATGCGACGGTCGACGACGTGCCGCCCGAGCTCCGGGCGAGCCTGGGCAATTAGGGAGATGCAGGACTCTAGACCACGTGGCCGGCGCTGGGCGCCCCGTAGCCTGGATTCTGGATCGTCCATTCTAGAGAGCTGGTTATGGCGACAACCACCCTCCCTCAAACCGGGGCGCCGCAACTGAACCGGGTGCAACTGATCGGCATCGGTGCGGCTGTGGTCGGGCTCGTGTTGCTCGGGCTTGGCTTCGTGCTCAATGCCGAGCAGTTCGTTAAGTCCTACATCTTCGGTTTCTACTTCACCATGGCCTTCGGGCTTGGCTGCCTGGGCTTCCTGATGGTCCAGCACCTCACCGGGGGCGCCTGGGGCGTTACCGCCCGCCGCATCCTTGAGGCCGGCGCGCTGACCCTGCCCGTCTTCTTCATCCTCAGCATCCCGGTGATGATGGCGGCCTACAACACCTTCGGCCTCGAACACGCCGTCTATCACTGGGCCGACCCGGCGGTCGTCACCCCCGGAAGCCCGGAGTTTGACCCGATCATCGCCCATAAGACGCCCTGGATGAGCCCGCCCTGGTTCGCCGGGCGCATGCTGATCTATTTCGTCGTCTGGAGCCTGCTGGCCATCCTGCTGCGCAGCTGGTCGCTCCAGCAGGACCGCGGCGCCGATGCGGTGGCCATGGCCAAACGCATGCGCATGCTCAGCGGCATCGGCGTGGCGCTCTTTGTGCTGAGTGTGACCTTCTTCGCCTTCGATGTGGGTATGTCGCTCGACGCCCACTGGTACTCGACGATCTACGGCGCCCACTATATGGTCAATAGCGGGCTGAGCGCGCTGGCCTTCATCATCATCGCGCTCACCCAGGTGCGCCGCACAAGTATCTTCGAGGAGCACGTCCCGGTGAAGGCGTTCCACGATCTTGGCAAGCTTATGCTCGCCTTTACCGTGCTGTGGACCTACATGTCCTTCGGCCAGTATGTGATCATCTGGTCCGGCGATGTGGCCGAGTTCACGCCCTGGTACGTCCGGCGCCGTGAGGAGGGCTGGCTCGTGGTGGTGGTGTTCCTGATGATCGCCGCCTTCTTTATGCCCTTCTTCGCCCTGCTGGGCCGCAAACCGAAGCGCAACCTGGACTACCTGGCCCTCGTCGCGACCTGGATCCTGCTGGTGCGCCTGATCGATACTGCCTGGATCATCCTGCCGGAGTTCCACACCACGCCCATCTCGGCACTCACCGCCTTTACCAACCTGGCCGCCCCGGTCGGTATCCTGGGCATCTGGGTGGCACTCTGGGCCTTCTTTATGCAACGCGCGACCCTGCTGCCCCTCAATGACCCGCAGATGGACGCGCTGCACGTCGGAGGTCATCACTCATGAGCTACCGCTACCAGTCTTCCTACCAGCCTGCGCGGCGGGCGCCGGGCGCCATCCAGATTATGTCAGGCCTGCTGGTGACCTTCGTGGTGGTCAGCCTGCTGGTGATGCTCGCCGGGCGCGTGCCCTTCGTGCCGAGCGTGACGCCGATCGCCGGGCCGACCTACAAGGACTACGTTCTCCCCGCCCGCGAACTGCTTACGAGCTATGGCTACACCCTGGAGGGCAACGTCCATATCCCGATCGACCGGGCGATGGACCTGATCGCGGAACGCGGCCTGCCGACCCGCAGCAACCCCAGCCCCACCCCGTAGCAGCCCGTCCGAACCCCGTAGGGCCGAAGCCGTGGCGCAGCCAGTGCTTCGGCCTACGGGGTCGCCGACTCCGCCGTCACTCGTACCGCACCACTGGCCCCTCGATCCGCCGCACCACCCCGCCGTGCGTCAGAAACTCCAGGTGGGCGATCGTCTCCGCCACGGCGAAACGCATCTCGTGGGTGGTGTAGTGCTCGAAGGGGAAGACCCGCCGCGCCACCTCGTAGGCCGTCGCGCCGCCCAGCACCGCCGCACGCATCGCGCTCAGGCGCTCGTCGTGATGGCGCAGCAACTCGCCGATGCGCCCGTGCCAGTCGTGGATCAGCGTCTTGTGCCCCGGTAGCGCCAGGCGCACGGGATACTCGGCCAGCGCGCTGAGCGAGCCCAGGTAGCGTGCCAGCGGGTTTGCCTCGCTCCCGGGCCAGACACCGATGTGCGGCGTGATCTTGTTGAGCAGGTGGTCACCGCTCAGCATCAGGCCGTCGCGCTCGGCATAGAAGATCAGCTGGCCGTCACTGTGACCCGGCGCGTGCAGGGCGACGAAGCTGCGCCCGCCCATAACCAGCTGCTCGCCAGGTACGAGTGGGGTGAGCACAGGGTGCGGGAGGGTGGCCGCGCGCAGCCGGGCGACATCGTGCGCGATCGTCGCGGCCAGGGCCTCGGGTGTGCCGTGAGCGGTAAAGAGCGCCAGCATCGGTTCGGGCAACGCGGGCGGCTTGCCCCAGATCCCGGCGGCCAGTTCGGCCTCGCGGGGAGCCAGGAGCACCGGCGCAGCCGTGAGGCCCTGGAGCCAGCCGGCCATGCCATAGTGATCCGGGTGATGGTGGGTCACGATGATGCGCTGGATCGCCGGCGGCGCCAGGCCCAGGGCGGCCAGTGCCGCGCGCCAGCCAGCCTCCCCGGCCTCGGTGTGCAGCCCGGTGTCCAGCACCGTCCAGCCGTCGGCGTCGCGCAGCAGGTAACAGTTCACAATGTTCAGGGCAAAGGGGAGCGGCAATGTGACGAGGAAAATGTCGGGGGCGACTTCGCTGATCGGCATGGCGCGTCTCTCCACAGGGCCGGCGCAGGTCGCAAGTATACCACGTGGCGCTGCGCGCGGCACGCCCCCCCTCCCGGTAACTGTTCACACCCGGGGTCATACACGCACCTGGGAGCGAGGGCGTCCCGCCCTCGTCGCGTCTCCGCGGGCACGATGCCCGCGCTCCCGGGAGACATGTGAACACGTACCCCTCCCAACCTCCTCTCAGGTGTAGAGTTTCTGGT
>JACAEO010000404.1 GCA_013388805.1 Chloroflexota bacterium | reverse complement strand
TCCCCTGGCAGGGGAGGGGGTAGGGGGGTGGGGTATGCGGGGCCTGGGGACGCAACGCTCAAAAACCCTCCACCTGAGAGGACCTCACCCTCGGCCTCCTCGCGGCTGCGAAGAGGAGACCGGGGGTAAGGTTTTCGGGGTTATCGTAGTGCCACTACGGAGTGGACCGGCTGTGCGACGGCTGCCGCTCAGAGCGCAGCCACGCTGATGTCTGGGCTGCCTACGCACGCTGTGCTATAATGTACTATACTCGTAGCCAGATATCGTGCGTTTGATCGGCTTGAGCTGTGGCACCCACCACGACCATCGACGCGCTCGAGCGCGCCCTCGTCGAAGCAGGCGGAACCGTAGTCGCCGACGTCTTCAGGCGGATCGAGTTGCTCAACGCCCTGGCCTGGGAGCTGAGCGATAGCGACGCCAGCCACGCCTTGGAGTTCGCCGAGACGGCGTACGCGCTGTCCGACGCTCAGCTTGACCACGACGGGCCGTACCGGCGCGGCCTGGCCTACAGCCTGCGCACCCAGGGCTACCTCGATATGCGCACCGGCGCCTACCCGCGCGGCATGGAGCGGCTGCTGCGTGCCCAGGCGCTCTTCGAGGCCCTGCGCACTGACGGCGCTCCGCCGATCGAGGACGGCCTGGGCGATGTGTTCGACGGGATCGCCGGCATCTACGCCCAGATGGGCGATTACCCCGAGGCGCTCGACTACAGCTACAAGATGCTTGCCCTCGCCGAGGCCCGCGGTGACCTGCGCCGGATCCTCAATGCGCGGAATAACCTCGCGGTCATCTTCGCGCAAACCGGTGAGTTCGAGCGTGCCATCGAGATCCAGCACCAGAACGCCCGCGATGCGGTTGCGATTGGCTACCAACGGATCGAGGCGATCGCGTATCTGAACCTGTCCGATCTTTACCTCCGGCTCGACAGGCTCACATCAGCCCTCGCAGCTGCCGAGCAGGGGCTAGCCGTGGTGCGAGCAGTCCCCTTCGCGATCTTTGAGGTTTATGCCCTGGATCGCCTTGGCCGGATCCGGCTGAAGCTCGGCGATCATGCTGGCGGTCTCGACGCGCTTGAACAGGCCCTGGCCGCGGCGCGCCGGCTTGGGTCACAGCACAACGAGGCCGTCTGCCTGACCTTCCTCGGCCGTGTCTACAATGAGCTTGGGCAGCTCGACCAGGCCCGTGACTTCCTCGAACAGGCCATCGCCGTCGCCGAGAGCATTCAGTCGAAGCCCGAGCAGATCACCGCCCACCTCGCCCTCGCCGAGCTCTTCGAGCGTCAGGACGAGCCGGCCCTGGCCCTGGCCCACGTCAAGCAGCATCACGCCCTCAAAGAGCTGGTGGCCGGCGAGAAGGCCAACCAGCGCCTCAAGGTGCTCCAGGTCATCCACGACACCGCGACGGCGCGTAAAGAGGCCCTCACCTTCCAGCAGCGGGCGGACGAGCTCCAGCGCATCGTGGACGAGCGCACGGCCGAGCTGCGTGACCTCGTCGCCTCTCTGGAGCAGCGGGTTGCGGCGCGCACCGCCGAGGTGGCGACCTTCTTCGACCTGACGCTGCTCGCCGGCCAGGCCGGCGATCTCGCCGATGTGTTTCTCCAGGTGCTGCCGCGGATCATCGAGGTGACGCGTAGCGACGCTATCTCTGTCCACCTGCTCGACGAGTCGCGCAGCGAGCTGCACCTCGCGGGGCAGCTCAACCTTGGTGCAGGCGCCGCGGCCATAGGGCCGCTGAAGAAGCTGCCGAGGGCGTTCCGGCGCTGGCTCGCCCAGCCCGCGGACCCGCTGCTCTCGACGGACCTCGCCATCTTCACGACGCTCCCGGCGGCCTTTCGCGCTCTCGGCCTGCAGACCTACCTCGGCGTGCAGATCAAGGTCGGCTCGCGGGTCGAGGGCGTCCTGGGCTGCTACCGCACCACCGACCGCGGCTATGGCATCGACGAAGTGGCACTGGTGACCGCCCTCGCTGAGCAGATTGGCATGATGCTGGCGGCACAGCAGCTGCGCCAGAACACGCGGGCCCTGGCCATCGTCGAGGAGCGCCAGCGCCTGGCCCGCGATATGCACGACTCGATCTCTCAGACTCTCTACAGCCTGACGCTCTTCGCCCAGACCGGTCTCGAGGCAGCCGAGGACGGCGACGGCGCGCGCCTCGCCCTCAGCCTCGAAAAACTCAAGAAGACTGCGCTCCAGGCCCTGCGCGAGATGCGCCTGCTGCTCTACGAGTTGCGGCCCGCCGACCTCCAGCGCGAGGGCCTGGTCCGCGCGCTGGAGCTGCGCCTCGACGCGGTCGAGCATCGCACCGACCTGCAAATCTCGGCCCGGCTCGACGAGCTCACGGGCCTCGACCCGCGCGCCGAGGCCGAGCTCTACTATATTGTCGTCGAGGCCCTGAACAACGTGCTCAAGCACGCCGCCGCCTCCGAGGTGGCGCTGCTGCTGACCCAGGTCGGTCACGAGGTGCGCGTGGAAGTCTGCGACGATGGGCGCGGCTTCGACGTGGACAAGCGCAGGGCCGGGATGGGCCTGCGCAACATCGCCGAGCGGGTTGCCAGGCTCAATGGCTGGCTCGAACTGTCCAGCACGCCTGGGGAGGGTACCAGGCTGGAGGTGGCGATCCCGATCACCGCGTGAGGTTGAACCATGAGCGAGATCATTCGCGTGCTCATTGCCGATGACCATTACGTGGTGCGCGAGGGGCTGGCGACCCTGCTGGCGCCGCGTAACAAGATGACCGTGGTGGGCGAGGCGACGGACGGTCGCGAGGCCGTCGAGTTGGCACGGGCGCTGCGGCCCGATGTGATCGTGATGGATATGCTGATGCCCGAGCTGACGGGCGCCGAGGCGATCCGGCAGATCAAGCAGGAGCAGCCGGAGGCTCGTATCCTCGTGCTGGCCAGCTTCGCCGAGCCAGTTGAGGTGCAGGCGGCGATCCAGGCGGGCGCCCTCGGCTATCTGCTCAAGGCCGCCCCGTCCGAGGAGCTGCTGAGCGCGATCCGCAGCGTCGCCAAGGGCACACTGTCGCTGCCGCGCGAGCTTGCCAAGGTGTTTTCGCAGCCGGCCCTGGCCGCCCCGAGCATCGAGATGTTCACCGAGCGCGAGCAGGCAGTGCTGCGCCTGCTCACCCAGGGCCAGACGAACCCTGAGATCGCGGCCAGCCTCTGCATCAGCACCACGACGGTGCGGGCCCACGTCAGCAGCATCCTGTCCAAGCTGCACGTCACCAACCGCACCCAGGCCGCCCTGATTGCGCGTGAGCGTCTCGGCATACGACCAGAGGCGTAGCGCCAACTCGTCGTTGCCGGGGCACGCTGGCCCTCCCGGACCCCTACATTTGTACGGGGCTTTTCGAATACATTCGTCCTCCTGACCCCCTACACGTGTAGGGGGTCTTTTGTGAGCACAAGAATTGGTCACTCGTCGCTGGCGGCAACATTGGCCAGGGCCGATACTGTGGGCACACGTCGTACGAATCGAAATGGATGCGCAGGGCGCCACACCAACGGTGCTTGCCGCTGAGTCACGTCGCCTCACGCGATGCAAGGAGCCAATGATGATCTCAGGACTGATCGGGTTGCTGGTCGGAATCGCTGTCGTGGGTCTGATGGGTGGCCTCCTGATCTGGGTCCTCAGCAGCCTGGGCCTGGGGCTGAAGGTCGACGGCTTTGGCGCGGCGTTTATCGCCGCGATCGTCATTGCGCTCGTCTCGAACGTCGTGATCTGGCTGCTGAGCTCCCTCGGCCTGCTCCCCGCCAACGTGGGCTTCTTCGGTGCGCTGATCAACCTGCTGATCTCGGCGGTCATCCTGCTGATCGCCGACCGCTTCGTCGCGGGGATGAAGGTCAACGGCTTCGGCGGCGCAATCATCGCCGTGATCGGCTTCGGCGTCCTCCAGTGGCTCACGGGCCTGATCGCCCGTTTTTTCGCCTGAGCTGTCGTGTCTCTGTCTGATGGAGCCAGGACAAACTCCGCAGCAACGACACTGGCGTCTGCGCGCGTAGCGGTAACGGTTCGCATATGCACAAGCAGCACGCTGTCATAACGATCGTCGTCTCACGCCCAGGCGTGATGCAGCAGGCGCTGCGCACCTCACTGTTGATCTGCCCCGCGATCACAGTGCTGGACTCCGCCGGCGATGGGCTGACCGCTGTGAGGCGGATCGCGGCCCATCAACCCGCGCTGGTGGTGATCGACGCCAACCTGCTCCCTGAGGAGGCCGAGGCGTTGATTGCCATCGTCAAGACCAGCCACACGCCGGCGCGCTGCCTGGTCTTCGTCCAGTCGCAGCGCCACGAGGCGATGATGACGGCCGCGGGCGCCGACGCGGTGATGCTGCGCGACAGCTCCGCAGGCGAGCTCCAGGCCGTGCTGGCGCGCCTGATTGGGCTCGGGCCGTAGTCGCCCGTTCGAGCTCCCCACACCGCTTCGTCGTACGCGCCACAAAGCTTGAAGGATCCCGTGGTGTTCATGCAACGCCAGAGCGTCATATTCGCCGTGCTCGCGCTCCTGCTGCGCACCTGCGCCAACAGCACCCCTGCGCCGACGACGAGGGCGGGCCAGTGGCGGTCGAACTGCTGAACCGCGAGACGCAGGAAAGGAGCATTTGCAGATGCGCTACGCACCCATTGTTGGTCTGGTGATGGTCCTCGCGCTGCTGGCCGGCGCGCTCCCCGCGCAGGCTCAGGGCGGCAATCCCGCCGTGACCGATCTTGGCAACAATATCTACCTGGTGGACGGCGCCAGGGGGCCGATCCCCAACCTGCTGCCCGCCGAGGAGGTGGCGAAGATCGCCGCGCTCCAGAGTCTGCCCCCGGGCGTAAACTACATCATCCAGAGCCCGGTCAGCCCCGACGACCAGAGCGTGGCGGTGGGGACGCGGACCGGCGCCGCCTTCATGAGCCTGAGCGACGGCAGCAGTGTGCCCTTCCAGCTGCCGCCCACGTTCGCGCCGCTCTCGAACCCCTTCTGGGTCGACAACGAGACCCTCGGCTACTACGGGATCACGGTGCCCGAGCTCAAGCCGGTGCTGTTCGGGATCGATCGCCGCAGCAGTGAGGCTCGGGTGGTCTCGGCGTTGCCGACCGGGATCGGCTACCCGGTCTTCACCTCGCCGAACGGGCGCAAGGTGCTCTTCGCCTCGACGCCGGTGACGGCGGCCGCCCTAACCGCCACCGCGCCCGGCTTCCGCACCACCACCGAACTGCCCACGGTGTCCTACCACCTGGGCATCCAGAACACGCCTGCCGGCTCGCGGGCGCGCGCCCTGGCCGAGTTCGCGGCGATGTTCGACCCCATCCCGGCCGGCGCTACCCTAAACAAGATCTTCACGATCGCCTCGAGCCTGAGCGTCGTCGATATCGCCACCGGCGAGACTCGCCCGGTGGGCACGATCCCCGCCGGCTCGACGCCCTCGCAGCTGAGCTTCAGCCAGGACGGCGGCAAGTTCGCCATCACTGTCGAGAGCCTCAACCCCGACCCTGACCGTGGCTTCGACGGCTCGCTCTTCTCCGAACTGGGCTACCGCGACGTGACCGGCAACCTGCCCCCGGCCCAGAACCCCTGGCTGCAGGGCAACCAGTTGATCACGCTGGACTTCGCCAGCGGCGCGGTGCGCAGCCTGCGGGCCGCCGACGGGGACGGCTCGCTCTACTTCGGCGTCAGCTGGAGCCCCGATAATCAGACCCTGGCCGTCACGATGCAGCTGCCGGCGCGCGCCAGGGGCCGGAGCTACCCCCAGTACTACCCCGATCTGCGGGCCGGGGCCTACCTGCGCCTGCTCGACGCCGACCTGAACGAAATCCGCCGCCTGGAGCGGATCGAGATCTCCGACAGAGATCTGATCGCCAGCTTCGTCTCGCCCGACGAGCTGATCATCGAGAGCCACTATCGCCTCGACCGCAGCCCCTGGTACTACAACCTGCGCTCGGGCGAACTGCGCAAGATCGCCGACCGGCCCGGCAACTTCGGCGGCGCCCTCGGCGTAGTGGCGACCAACCGCTCACGCGAGATCGTCTTCCCCTTCAGCTCCTACACCGACCCGGTCGACTTCTACCGCATGAAGTGGGACGGCACGGCCTTCACCCGCCTGACCTGGACGACCGAGGCCGGACGCCAGCTCAGCCGCACCGCCCAGCACCCGGTCGCCTTCACCCTGCGCGACGGCAGTACCCACACGGGCGTGCTCATCCTGCCGGCCGATGTGGCCTTCCCGCCCAGGAACGTGCCGATCATCGTCTGGCAGGAGGGTGGGCCGCGGAGCAATATGACGAACCAGTTTGTCGCCAACGTTGAGTCGCCGTTCGCGCTGCTGCCGAACTTCGGCTTCGGTCTGCTGGTGGTGCCCCTCTATGGGCGCAAGGGCATCGGCGTCGAGCGCTTTCATGCCCTGGCTGATAACAAGAACTTCGGCCAGATCGACATCGACGCGATGAACGAGATTGTCGGCCAGTTGCGGGCAAAGGGCTGGGCAAGCAAAGTCGGGGTCACCGGCTGCTCGTACGGCGGCTATTTCACCACCCAGAGCATCGCCCGTCACCCCACCACCTACGACGCCGCCCACGCGATGTGCTCGCTCGTCGACTCGTTCACCGAGTGGAGCCGTGGCTGGGCCACCGATATGGCCGTGCTCCAGGGCCTGCCGCCCCAGGCCGCCCCCGAGGAGTACGCGAAGGACTCGCCGACCTACAACGCCGGGCGTATCCGCACGCCGCTGCTGGCCTTCCACGGCACCAACGACTTCCTGCCGGTCACCGTGATGGAGAACTTCATGCTTCAGGTGATCAACAACCAGGTGCCGGCCAGGCTGCTCAAGTTCCAGGCGGCCGGCCACGGCTTCGGGGCAAACCCCGCGGCCCCCACGCCGCCGCAGCTGAACGCCCCGTATGAACGCTACGGCGCCCAGGAGCAGATCATCTGGTTCCGCACCTACCTGATGGACAAATGATGAGGTACTGACTTCCACACCGAACGAAAGCAAATATCTATGACTAGGCATATGCTACACACCATGGC
>JACAEO010000322.1 GCA_013388805.1 Chloroflexota bacterium | reverse complement strand
GCGGGGGCGGCGCGCCCCGCAAGCAGCAGCGAGGCGGCGCAGCGCCCCGGGAGCGCGGGGGCGCGGGGAGCACCGCGGCACGCGGGGCGCCGCAGGGGGCCGGGGCGGTAACCGCACACTTGCTTTACAATGGACGACGAGGGGACGCATGAAACGTGCTGCGACACGTGAGAACCAGTCTGCTCTGGCGAGGCTGAGCCTCGACCAGGTATGGCTGTTCGCGGCAGTGGCCTTTATCGCGCTACGGGCACTGCTGACCCCCATTCCGCCCCACGACTTCTGGTGGCACATGGCCACCGGGCGGCTGATCGTCGAGCAGGGGCAGATCCCGACGACCGATAGCTTCTCCTACACGCGCGCCGGCGAGCCGTTCTACAATCAGAGCTGGCTGGCCCAGGTGTGGCTCTATGGCCTGCAACGCCTCGGCGGGGTGCCGCTGATCATCGTGGTGCAGGCGCTGGTGCTGGCCCTGGCCTACGGCCTGTTGCTGCGGCTCTGCGTGCGGCGCAGCGGCGCGGTGCGGCTCAGCGCAGGCTTCTTGCTGGTCGCCACGCTGCCGGCTTCGTTCGACAACTGGATCGTGCGCCCGCAGACCTATGCGCTGCCGCTGTTTGTTGCCACCCTGTATGTGCTCACGGCCTGGCGTCTGCCGGCGATCCGCGCCAGCGGCGACGCACCGGCGCGCTTCTACCGGCCGTTGCTGCTGTTGCCCGTCCTTGGCATCCTCTGGGTGAACCTGCATGGCTCGTTCGTGCTCGGCGGCGCGCTGATCGCCCTGGTCTTCGTCGCCGAGGCGCTGCGCCGCATGGCCACGGCGCGGGCCGAGGCGCGCGCCGTGGCCCGCCGGCCCGTGGGGCGCGCCGAAGACGTGCTGACGCGAGCGGCACGCCCCGCGCGCCCGCCCCTCTGGCATCTGGCTGTCGCCGGCGCGCTGACCGGGCTGAGCTGGCTGGTCAACCCGGGCGGCCTGCAGGTCCTTGGCTATGTGCGCAACCTGCTGGGCAGTTCGCAGGTGACCCGGCTGGTCACCGAGTGGGCCCCGCCGACGATCCGTGACCCCGGCGGGACGATCTTTTTCCTCTTCCTGATCGCCGGGATCGCCATCCTGGCCTACGCCCAGCATCCACCCGACCTGGTCGATCTGCTCGTGGCCGGCGCCTTCCTCTGGCTGGCGCTTGGCGCGGTGCGGAACAACATCTGGTTCACGGCAGTTGCCACCCCGCTGCTGGTGGTCCAGCTAGCGACCTGGCGGCCCGCAGCGGCGACGGCCCGCCGTGGCTATCAGGGGGTGCCCGGACTCAACGCGGCCCTGGTCGGGGTGATTGCGCTCATGCTGCTACTGGCATTACCATGGGTCAAGCCGGTGCTGGGCCTGCCGCCACAGCTGGGCAATCTGGTGGACCCGGACACACCGGTCGCGGCGGTGGAGGCGCTGCGTGCGGATGGCGAGCGGCCAGCACGTCTGTTCCACGCCATGAGCTACGGCAGCTACCTGATCTGGGCTGCGCCAGAGCAGCCGGTGTGGGCCGACCCGCGGATCGAGCTCTACCCGCTTGAGCAGTGGCTCGACTACCAGGCGCTCAGTAGTGGCCGCGAGGTCGCCGAGTTGCTGGCGCGCTACGGAGTGGATGGGCTGCTGTTGAGCAATGGTGAGCAGGAGCCGCTGGTTGCGTGGGCACGGGCCCGGCCCACTGCGTGGGAGCTTCGCTACGCCGACGAGGCGACGAGCTACTTCGTGCGGCGCCAGCCATAAGCGCGAAGTGCTAGCAACGAGGAGATGAGCGATGGCCTACACCCCGACCCCGGCGGATCGCTTCAGCTTCGGCCTCTGGACGGTCGGCAACCCCGGGCGCGACCCCTTTGGCGAGCCTGTGCGCCCTGTGCGCGACCCGGTCGCCCTGGTAGAGTTGCTGGCCGAGGTGGGCGCCTGGGGCGTCAACTTTCACGATAACGACCTTGTGCCGATTGATGCGACCAGCGCCGAGCGCGAGCGCATCGTGCGCGACTTTACTGCCGCGCTGCGGGCGACCGGGCTGGTGGTGCCGATGGCGACCACTAATCTGTTCAGTGATCCTGCGTTCAAGGATGGTGCGTTTACCAGCAACGACCCGCAGGTGCGCGCTTTTGCGCTGCAGAAGACGATGCGCGCGATCGATCTCGGGGTCGAGTGCGGGGCCGAGATCTATGTCTTCTGGGGCGGGCGCGAGGGGGTTGAGAGCGACGCGAGCAAAGACCCGCTTGAGGCCTTGAAGCGCTACCGCGAGGCGCTCAACTTCCTGTGCGCCTATGTCAGGGATCAGGGCTACCCCCTGCGTTTCGCGCTCGAGCCCAAGCCGAACGAGCCACGGGGCGACATCTATCTGGCCACGGTTGGCCACGCCCTGGCCTTCATCGCCACGCTGGACCATCCCGAGATGGTCGGGGTCAACCCCGAGGTGGCCCACGAGACGATGGCCGGGCTCAACTTCCTGCATGGCGTGGCCCAGGCCTGGGAGGCGGGTAAACTCTTCCACATCGACCTGAACGACCAGGTGATCGGGCGCTATGACCAGGACTTCCGCTTTGGGGCGGCGAACCTGAAGGCCAGCTTTTTCCTGGTGAAATTCCTGGAGGACGTGGGCTACAGCGGCCCGCGCCACTTCGACGCCCACGCCTACCGCACCGAGGATCTCGCGGGGGTGAAAGCCTTTGCGCGGGGCTGTATGCGCACCTACCTGGTACTGAAGGAGAAGGCGCGCCAGTGGAATGCCGACCCGGAGATCCAGGCGCTGCTGGCCGAGCTCTCGTATGGGGAGCAGGCCACGTCAGGCTACAGCCGCGCGGCCGCCGAGGCGCTCAAGACCCGATCCTTCGACCGGGCCGCCCTGGGCGCCCGCGGTCTGGCCTACGAGCACCTTGATCAGCTGACGATCGAGGTGCTGCTGGGGGTACGATGAGCTACCTGCTGGGCCTGGATATCGGCACCTCGGGCGCCCGGGCGCTGGTCGCCGATGCGGCCGGCCAGGTGCGCGCCACGGCGACGGCGGCGTACCCGCTGAGCCAGCCGCGCCCGCTCTGGAGCGAGCAGGACCCGGCCGACTGGTGGCGGGGTGCGCGCGAGGCGCTGCGGGCCGCGCTCGCCCGCAGCGGCGTGAACGGCGCCGAGGTGGCGGCCCTCGGCCTGAGCGGACAGATGCACGGCGCCACCTTTCTCGACGCGGCCGACCAGGTGATCCGCCCGGCAATCCTCTGGAACGACCAGCGCACCGCCGAGGCCTGCGCCGCGATCACCAGCCAGGTCGGCGCGGAACGGCTGGTCGCGATCACCGGTAACCCCGCGCTGACCGGCTTCCAGGCGCCCAAGATCCTCTGGCTGCGCAGCGCGGAGCCCGAACACTACGCCCGCATCGCGCGCGTGCTGCTGCCAAAGGACTACATCCGGCTCCAGCTCACCGGTGAGGCGGCCACCGACGCCTCCGATGCCGCCGGCACGCTCCTGCTCGACCTGCGCAGCCGCGATTACAGCCAGGAGTTGCTCGACGCCCTGGCCATCCCGCGGGCCTGGCTGCCCCGGGTCTACGAGGGCCCCGCGGTGACGGGCGGGCTCCGCCCGGCGGTGGCCAGCGAGCTTGGCCTGCCCGCCGGGCTGCCGGTGGTGGCGGGCGGCGGCGACAATGCGGCCGCGGCGGTCGGCACTGGCGTGGTGCGCGCCGGGGTGGTGAGCAGCTCGATCGGCACCTCGGGCGTGCTCTTTGCCCACAGCGACACGCCGGTCCTCGAGCCGCAGGGCCGGCTCCACGGCTTCTGCCACGCGGTGCCGGGCGCCTACCACCTGATGGCGGTCATCCTCAGCGCGGGCGGCGCCTTCCAGTGGCTGCGCGACAGCCTGCAGGCGATTGCGCCGGAGCTGGACTACGAGCGGCTGGTCGCGCTGGCCGCCGCCGTGCCGCCCGGCGCCGAGGGGCTGCTCTTTGCGCCGTACCTGATGGGTGAGCGCACGCCGCACCTCGATCCGCTGGCCCGCGGCGCCTGGGTCGGGCTGACGAGCCGTCACGGCCTGGGGCACCTGGCACGCGCCGTGATGGAGGGCGTGGTCTTTGCCCTGCGCGACGGGTTGGCGTTGATGCGCGGGCTGGGCGTGCCGATCAACGTGATCCGCGTCACTGGCGGCGGGGGGCGCAGCCCGTTGTGGCGCCAGCTGCAGGCTGATGTGTATGGGATGGCGGTGCAGCACCTGGTGGCCGAGGAAGGACCGGCCTACGGCGCGGCGCTGCTGGCCGGCGTGGGAGCGGGCAGCTTCGCCGATGTGGCGGAGGCAGTCGAGCGGGGCGTCCAGGTGGCCGGCCTCACCGAGCCCGACGCCGGGCGCAGCCGGCACTACGATGCGCTGTACGCCAGTTACCGGGAGCTCTACCCGGCGCTGCGCACGACGATGCACGCGCTCAGCCCTCGGTCATGAACCAGCTTCCGCCGACGCGCACCACAGGCAGCCCCTCAGTCTGATCGAGGAGCGCGCTGAGGGCGCCGGTCCGTTCGCGCACCACCTCGCCCTCGTCATCGAGCCACTGGAGCAGGACCTGGCCATCAACGACGCGCACGGTGGCCCGGTCGCCGTCACGGGCGAGCAGCTCGATCCCGCTGTAGCTAAGCTCGGTATGGATGGCGCTGCCATAGGCCGGGCGCGCGGCGCTGGCGGCGTAGTCGGCGAGCATCTGGGCAAAGACGACCCGCTGGTCGGCCCGTTCGCTCGGCGCGAAGTAGCTTGCCAGGCGTTCCGCCCGGGCCCGGCGTTCCGTGGCAGCGGTGAGGTCCGCCTGGAGCGCCTCGTTGAGGCTCGTGAGGAAGCTCTCAACCACCGCCTGGGGTGTGGGGCCGCCACGGCCCAGCAGTTCATCCTCGGAGGGCGCGACGCCGCATGCGGTGAACAGCAGGGCGACGAGCAGCAGCGGGGCGAGGCGCCAGCGCGCGCGGAATCTGATCATGGCGCGGGGGCCGGCGAAGGGGCGGGCGGGCTGTCGGCCTCGCGGAAGGGGCGGGGCGGCGGGGGCAACTCGGCGCGCACGATCTGGCCGGCGTTGGCGAGGTAGAGGATGGGGCGCGCCTCACTGGCATCGACGGCGATGCCCGCCAGTTCGGCCAGACGCAGCGGACCGTCCGGGCGGACCTTGATCTGCTGGACGATCCTGCCGCTGAGCTTCTCCATCTGAACAATGCGTTCGCCGAGCGAGTCGAGCAGGAAGAAATAGCCGTTCTCGGGAGAGTCGCCGGTGACGAAGAAGCGCGTCACGCTGGTGATCGGGGGCGTGATCGCCTCGGGCACGATCTCGCCCACCGGCTGGCCCTGGCTAAAGACGAGCACCGTCCCATTGGAGCGCAGCAGGTAGATGCTGCCATCGACACTCATATCGACGACCGTGCTCAGGTCGAGCTCGGCGATACTGGCCGGGTCGAACCAGTAGTCAGGGGTATCGCCGTAGCTCCCCGAGCGATAGCGCAGCACCTCATTGGGCTGCGCCCCCCAGACATAGAGGTTGCCGCCGTACTCCTCAATATCGATCCGATCGCGCGGCGTCCAGATCTCGCTGGCGCCGAGCTTCGAATAGTTCCAGGTGTTGCCTGCGCGGAAGTAGTAGCCAAAGCCGCCCTGGGCCTGGTCGACCGCCACCACCTGATCGATCCGCCAGACCGCGGCGCGCAGCGGGCCAACGATGGCGCTGCCGGCAGGCTGGCCGGGGCTGAGGTAGGGTAGCGGGGCGCCACCGTCGCGGGGGATGCGGTAGAGCCGGGGGGAGCGCGGGTCGGCATCGAGGGCGTAGAGATAGCGCAGGCCTTCGAGCACGGTGGTATCGGTGATACTGCCGAGGGGCGGCGGCACAACCACATCGGCGAAGCGCCCGCTGGGCAACTCGGCGAGCACTACGGGCTCTTCGAAGAAGGTCAGGCGCTGAACGGCGGCAAGGGCGCGCTCATACTCACGCTGCAACTCCTGGTAGCGCAGCCAGAGCGGCGGGTTGGTGGTGGTGACGCCGGGGCTGGCCTGAAGCTGATCGATGGCCTGGCGGGCCAGGTCGAGGGCGGCGACGGCGGCGGGCTCATCGGCGGCGGCGCGCACGCGATCGAGGCGCTCATCGGCGGCGGCGAAATACTCCATGACCAGTTGCTGGTCATTCTGGCGCGACAGGCTCATGCCATAGAAGACCAGGGCGGTCACGACGAGCACGAGGCCGGTGAGCAGCGCCCAGGGGAAGGGCGGGCGCACACGCCGATACGAGAGGCCCTGACCACGGGGGATCGGGCGTGGCGGCGGCGGGCGGCGCGTGCCCCGGCGCTGCAGGCGTTCCTCGACGGCGAGACGCAAGCGCTGGAACGGGAGGGCCAGGCGCTCGCTCCAGGTCATGTCGGCCAGGGGGCGATGGGTGAAGCGCGGCTGGTAGGGCCGGCCCTGGCTGACCGCAGCGGTATCGGACAGGTCGATGCGGCGCGTTGTGGCGCCGGAGAAGCTCTGCTCACCGAGAAAGGCCGAGGGGGGCAGGTTCTCACGGCGGAGCGGGGCACGATCGGGCTGTGCGCGGCGCTGGCGCTCATAGTGCTCGCCAAGGCTCTCACCCAGCTCGAGCGGGCCAGGCCGGGGCACGGGCATCGGCGAGAAGGAGGGCTGCTCGGGCAGGGTGTGCAGCGGGTCGGCGGTGGGCGCGGGGCGCGGCGGCCTGTCATGCGGGTGCTGGCGCCCGCCCAGCATGGCGGTGGTCCGGCGCTTCAGCCCGCCGAGCCACCCGTCAGGCGCGCGGGCGGTCCGTGTGGTGGCAGTGGAAGCGCGAGAGGCGACGCCGGGGCGCCCCGCTGCCACCTGCAGCAGCAGGGCATAGGCATCGCTGAGCCCGGCAGCGGTCGCCAGTTCTTGCAGGCGCGCGGTGGCTGCAGGTGGATCGTGGCGCAGCAGCGTTTCGACCTCGGCGCGTCCGAGCAGGGGCGCGAGGCTACTGGCGCAGATCAGCGCCGCTTCACCGGGGCGCAGGGGGCAACGGTAGAGCTCGGGCTCAACAAAGAGGCTGGCGCCGAGCGCGCCGGCCCGGTCAAAGGGCGCCACGCTGACGTGCGCCGGATCCCAGGAGGGGTGGGCCGGCAGGGCACGCAGCCGGCCCTCGCTCAGCACGTAGGCCTGGGCTGGCTGCACCTGAACCACATAGAGCGCCCCCTCACGCAGCACCGCGCCGGTGAGCCCCACATTGGCGCGCTCATGGGCAGCGCGGTTGAAGTTCTGCTCATAGAGCGCCTTGTTGGCCGCGCGCACCGCCGCCCGCAGCGCCGCAGTAGCGCTGAAGCTCTGATCGGCGTAGAAGACGCGGCGAAAGACCTGGGCCGCCAGCTGGCAGGCCACCACGGCGCCGGGCGCGTCTGCATCGGCCTCCACCACTAGGTAGAGCTGACCCTTTCGCACCTCAGGGGCGGCAGCCGACCCCGGCTCCACGATGGTGATCAGATCGCTCTTCTGCTGGCTGATGCCGCCGACCAGCACGAACTGGCTGGCACGAGTCGCAAGTCGCTCCATAGCAGGGGCCGCTCCGTGAATGCTCCGCCTGGCGATTATAGCATAGCCAGGCTGCCCGCCGCGGGCCAGGACGTCAGCGCTGTCCGCCTCCGGCGGCGGGGTGTGTGGGGCGGCTACGCTGCCCGACGGCGTACCTGGGGTCTGGGGCTCGCAGGGCTGTTGGGGCTTGCCGTACGTGTTCACATTTCTCCCGGGAGCGCGGGCATCTTGCCCGCGTCGACGCGACGAGGGCGGGACGCCCTCGCTCCCAGGCGCGTGTATGACCCCGGGTGTGAACAGTTACTGCAACTCCCATCGCGGGCCAGAGCAACAACTATGGGGCAAAGCAAAGCCCCAGACATCGTGTCGGGCGGCGTAGTCGCCCATACGCATCAAGATACGCCCCTGGCAGGGCGACGGCTGCCACGCGACAGGCGAACATGTCGTTGTTTTTGGGGGTT
>JACAEO010000225.1 GCA_013388805.1 Chloroflexota bacterium | reverse complement strand
GTCACCGCCTGCAGCGGCGACCTGCGTGCGCGCGGGGTGCGGCTCGGCGCGCGCCCAGCGCGCAGCCACGTCATCCTGTATGGCGTCAACCCGCGCCAGTTCCGCCCCGACCCGACGGCCCGCGCCGCGGTGCGCGCCGAACTGGGCCTGGCCGCCGACGCGCCGCTGGTGCTTGGCCTCGGGCGCCTGGTGGCCAAGAAGGGCTTCGCGGTGCTGCTCGATGCCTGGCCGCAGGTGCTGCAGGCGATCCCCGGTGCAACGCTGGTCATCGTGGGCTATGGCGACCTGCGGGCGAGCCTGGAGCAGCAGGCCGCGGCCCTCGGTCTGGGGGGGCGAGTGCGCTTCACCGGGCAACTGGAGCGGGAGCGGGCCGCCGCCTTCGTCGCCGCCAGCGACGTGTTCGCGCTGCCGATCGTGCGCGAAGGGGTGGACGGGCTGCCGAACGTGCTGCTCGAGGCGATGGGCGCCGGGCGGGCGGTGGTTGCCTCGTGTGTCGCCGGGGTGCCCGACGTGGTCGACGAGGGCGTGCATGGCCTGCTGGTGCCCGAACGGGACGCAGGGGCGCTGGCCCGGGCCATCGTGCGGCTGCTGGGCGACCCGGCGCTGGCCGCGCAGCTCGGCGCAGCCGCGCGGGCCCGCGTCGAGCGGGAGCTGACCTGGGAGCGCACGGCCGAGCGCTACGAGGCGGTTTTTGCGGCGATCAGTGGTCGGTAGTCAGATTGTGTTGACAGTGGAACGATGAGGCTGGCGAACGTGCCGCTGCGAAAACCCGGAGCGCCGCTGCTGGTGGGGCTGGCGCTCTTCCTCGCTGCGCTGCTGGTGCGGCTGTACCGGCTCGGGGCGCAGAGCCTCTGGCTCGATGAGGGCAGTAGCTGGGAGTTGAGCCGCGGCGGGTGGGGCCACCTGCTGGGTGAACTGCTGAACCCCACTGCCGCCTACCCGCTCTACCACCTGCTGCTCAAGGGCTGGATGGCGCTGTTCGGCGACGCCGAGGCGGCGCTGCGGATGCCCTCGGCGCTGGCGGGGGCGCTGGCCGTGCCGGTGATCTACCTGGCCGCGGTAGAGGTGGGCCGCGCTGGTGGGGCCGGGGCGCCGCGCCTGGCGGGCCACGGGCTCGCGGCGGCGCTGATCGCCCTGGCCGCGCCCTACACGATCTGGTACGGGCAGGAGGCCAAGGTCTACGGCCTGCTGCTGCTCAACGCGGCGCTGATCAGCTGGGCGCTGCCGCGGGCGCTGCGTACGGGGAGGCGACGCGACTGGGCGATGCTCGGCGGGCTCTGCCTGGTGGCGCTGTTCGTGCACCGGCTGGCGGCCCTGCTGCTGCTGGCCGTTGGCGTGGCGGCATTGCTGGTCGGCGCCGGGCCGGCCCGGCGCCGACCGGCGCTGTGGGTGGGGCTGGCCGTGGCCGGGGCCGGCCTGGTGGCAGCGATGGCGCTCGGCCTGGGCAGCGAGAGTGCAACCACCGGGGCCTACATCCCGGCGGGGCCGGCCACGGCGCTCGGTCTCAGCTTTGTGCGCTTCGCGGTCGATCGCTGGCCCGGCGATGGGCCGTGGTGGTGGCTGCTGCCCTGGCTGGCCCTGCTGAGCTGGGGGCTCGGACGGGCGCTGCACGATCTGCGGCAAGCCGGGCTGCGGCGCGGCGCGATCGTCGTCCTGGCGCTGCTTGGCGTACCGCTCGGCCTGTTCCTGCTCCAGCTGGTCTTCACCCGGGTCTACGAGGCCCGCTACCTGATCCTCATTTTCCCGGCCTGGGCCCTGCTGCTCAGCTATCCGCTCGCGCCAGGGGTGCCGGAGCGGGCGGGCGGCGCAGTCCGGGCCGGCTACGGGCTGCTGCTGGCCGCGGCGCTGGCCACCGGAGGGCTGGCCCTGTTCCAGCCGGGCTTCGGTCTCTTCTCGGGCGACCCGGTGAAGGAGCAGTACCGTGAAGCGATCAACGAATTGGCGGTGCGTGTCCATCCCGACGACGCGGTCGTGATCCACCCTGGCTACATCAGGCCGCTCTACGACTACTACATGGGGCGCATGCTGACCGACCCGGCGCCGGCGCCGCTGGCGTTTGCCAACTTCTGGCGCGGCCCCACCAGCTATGGCCCCCGCGAGTGGGAGTTTGAGCGCCGTGAGCGGCTGACCGGCTTCGCCCGCAGCTTCCTGCTGATCGCCCCGGAACACGCCCGGACGGTCGACGTCCCGCTGCCCGGCGACGAGTACGGGCAGGTAGGCCTCTTCTGGGCCTACAGCGCCGAGCAGCGCACCTGGCCGTGCGGGATCTGGCGCTACAACGGCGTCCACCTGCTCTGCCAGGAGGCGCCCGAGCCGTACTTTACCCGCGAGCCACTGGAGCCGGCCACGCCATCCGATGCGGTGTTCGGCGATACCCTGCGCCTGCTCGGCTTCACGCTCAAGGCGACGACCGCGCAGGGGCCGGGCGTGTACCGGGCGGGCGGCAACCTGCCGATCAGCCTCTTCTGGGAGGTGCGCGCGACGCCGGCCACGAGCTACAGCTTCTTCCTGCACCTCTGCCGCGATTGCGAGACCCCGCCGCTGGCCAGTGACGATGGACCGCCGCTGGAGGGCTACCTGCCGACCACCGTCTGGCTACCCGGCAAGCCAGCGCGCGACGATCGGACCATCCACCTGCCGGCCGACCTGGAGCCAGGGCGCTACACGCTGCTCGTCGGCGTCTTTGACCCGAGCGACGCTACCCCGGCTGGACGCCTGCCGGTCGTGGGCGAGCCCAACCTGGGCTCAGGCCGGCTGGTGCTGGGGACGGTTGAGATCGTGGCGGGCACCACGCCCGCGGCAGCCGGAGGCGTCTCGTGGCGATAAGCCAGCGCGCTGCGGCGCTGCTGCGCGCCCACTGGCTGCTGCTGCTCGCCCTCGGGGTGGGGCTGGCCCTGCGCGTGGTGCTGTGGGGCAAGCTGCCTCGTGCTGGCCTGGTCGGCGACGAGGCCGAGTACCTCGCTGCGGGCGACTGGCTGGCGCTGGGGCGCGGCTTCGCCTGGCATACCCAGTACTTCTGGACGCGCGCTCCGCTCTATCCGCTGTTTCTGGCCGCGCACATCGCCGCCTTCGGACGGGCAGTCGGGCCGATCTTCGCCTCGCAGAGCCTGCTGAGCCTGGTCAATGTCGGGCTGGTCTACGCCCTGGCGCGCCAGGTGAGCGGGAGCAAGCGGGCGGCGGGGCTGGCCGCGCTGGGTACGGCCCTGTACCTGCCGCTGGCGAGCTACGGGCAACTGTTGCTCAGCGAAACGCTGTTCATCAGCCTGCTGCTGGGGGCGCTGCTGGCGCTTGGCGCGTGGGTCCGGCAAAGCCGTCCACGTGGCCGGCTGGGGCTGATTGGCGCGGCGGGCGTGCTGCTCGGGCTGGCCACGCTGACGCGGGGGCTGACGCTGGGCTTCGTGCCCCTGACCGGCCTCTGGATGCTCGGTGTGGCGCTGGGAGCTGGTGGACAGCGCCCCGGGCGAGCGGTTGCGGGCGCGGGCGCGCTCCTGCTGGCGTGGGGCCTGACGGTGTTCCCCTGGACGATCTACGCCAGCCGGACGTATGGCGGCCCGGTGCTGGTAGACACCACGGGGGCCTTCAACCTGCTGCTCGGCGCCCGCACCGCCTTCGACGGCGAACGGGATGACGCAGCGACGCGCAACTTCGTGCTGGCGCTGCTGCCCGTCCCCGGGCGCAGCCAGGATGAGCGCACAGCGCTGCTTGCGCCGCGGCGCGCCGCCGATGGCAGCCTGGAGCGGGCCGGCTCCTGCCTGTACGCAGCGAGCGACCCGCGGCTCACAGCGGCGCTGGAGCGTCCAGCGGCGGAGATCAGCCAGGCCGAGCGGCAGCAGTTGATGAGCGCCGAGGCGCGCTGCCTGCTGCGGGCGCGGCCGCTGGCCTTCGCGCAGAAGAGCCTGGTGGAGCTGATCGACCTGTTCAAGATCAACTACACCGGGGCCGAGCGGCTGACCAGGGGCTTTGCGCTGGGCCACGTGCCGCTCTGGTACACCCTGACGCTCTTGCTGCTCGACGATACGCTCTACGTGCTGGCGCTGCCGCTGGCCGTGCTGGGCTGGGCCATGCTACGCACACCCGGCGGGTCAGCGAGTACCCGTGCCGGCGCGGCCCTCAGCCTGCTCATCGGCCTCTGGCTGATCTACAACGTGGCGACGGCGCCACTGCTCTTTGCGATCAACCGCTTCCGCGTGCCGTTGATGCCCTTCGTCTTCCTGCTTGCCGGGGCGGCCCTGGCCGCCTGGCCACGGCTGGGCGCAACCCTGCGCACCGGCTACGGCGCGGCCTGCGCCGTCCTGGCGAGCCTGCTGCTGCTGATCGCGGCGGCGCCCCACGCCTACCTGGAACCACGGGCGCCCGGCGCGCCATCGAACTGGGCCTCCTACCTCGGCCCCTACCCCTCGAGCCTGGCCAGCAGCCGGATCGCGCTCCAGGCGCGCCCGGGTTACCTCGCCGAGCAGCGGCTGGCCGCGGCCCTCGGCGCCGGCGATGTCGCGGCGGCCCGCGCGGCGCTGGCCGACCCGCGGCTGCCGGGCTACATC
>JACAEO010000293.1 GCA_013388805.1 Chloroflexota bacterium | reverse complement strand
CGCCAACAACATCCCCCCCTCTCCCAGCCTGGGAGAGGGGGGGAGGGGGGTGAGGGCAAGCAGCGCATCAGGACGCCATCCGCCAGAAACTCTACCCCTGAGAGGGAGGGGGGTGAGGGCAAGCAGCGCATCAGGACGCCATCCGCCAGAAACTCTACCCCTGAGAGGAGCAGGTGCCACGAAGGGCCGCAGCCAGCGCTGCGGCCCTGCCATTCAGATGTTATGACAAGCCACCTGCTGCGCACCCACCGGCCGGAGCTCAGGCGCCTCGCGACGGCAGCGCTCAGTCGCCAGGGGGCAGCGCGGGTGAAAACGACAGCCCGCGGGGATATTCATCGGGCTGGGCAACTCGGACTCCAGGGGTGGCACTGAGCCACGGCGGGTCGGATCAGGCACCGGTATGGCGCTCAACAATGAGCGGGTATACGGATGCTGCGCCTCGTGATAGATGGCATGGCTCGGGCCGAGCTCAACGATCTTGCCAAGATACATCACCGCGATACTGTCGCTGACATACTGGACCACACTCAGGTCGTGCGAGATAAAGATCATCGTCAGGGCCAGGTCACGCTGCAGATCCTGGAGCAGGTTGATCACCTGCGCCTGGATCGAGACATCTAGCGCCGAGACAGGCTCGTCGGCGACGATCAACTGGGGAGCGCAGGCGAGAGCACGGGCGATACTGATGCGCTGACGCTGCCCGCCGCTGAACTCGTGCGGGTAGCGGTCGGCATGGCTCCGGTCGAGCCCCACACGCTGGAGCAACTTATAGACCCGTGCCCGGCGCTCAGCCGCAGTGCCGATGCGGTGGATCTCCAGTGGGTCGCTGACAATGCGCTCGACCGTCTTGCGCGGGTTGAGCGAGGCGAAGGGGTCCTGGAAGACGATCTGCATGCGCTGGCGCACTGCCTTGAGACGCGCGCCGCTCAGCCGGGTGATCTCCTGGCCGTCGAACAGAATGCGCCCGGCCGTCGGCTCAAGCAGGCGCATAATCATGCGCACGGTCGTACTCTTGCCGCAGCCGCTCTCGCCCACCAGCCCCAGGGTCTCGCCCGGGGACACGGACAGGTCGATCCCAT
The DNA here is from genome assembly GCA_013388805.1 of Chloroflexota bacterium. Taxonomy (GTDB): domain Bacteria; phylum Chloroflexota; class Chloroflexia; order Chloroflexales; family Chloroflexaceae; genus JACAEO01. The sequence goes on along the minus strand of JACAEO010000293.1, from coordinate 17,857 downwards.
CTACGGCGCGCAGGAGGCGACGTTGGGCGCTAAAACGCGAGCCCACCGGGTAGTGTTTGACAAGGCCCTGGATCTCAAGGAGCGGGCTCATACGCGACCTCTGTGCGGAGCAAACAGCGGGCCTGGCGTCCTCCGCCAATGTGGATGAGATCTGGCGCCTGGTGCTGGCAGCGTGCTTCTGCCAGGTGGCAGCGTGGCGCGAAGGGGCAACCGGCGGCAATCTCGCCCGGGCGTGGCGGCTGGCCGGGGATGGGCCGAAGCGGCTCGCCGCGCCGTCGGCCGTGCGGGGTCGAGCGCAGCAGACCGATCGTATAGGGGTGCTGCGGGTCGGCGAAGACATCGGCGGTGCGGCCCTGTTCCACCACCTGGCCGGCATACATCACGGCCACCCGGTCGCAGAGTTGCGCTACCACCCCCAGGTCGTGGGTGATCAGCAACACGGCGGTGCTGGTGCGCTGGCGCGTTTCGCTGATCAGGTTGAGGATCTGAGACTGGATCGTCACATCGAGCGCCGTGGTCGGCTCGTCGGCGATCAGCAGATCGGGTGTGCAGGACATACCCATCGCAATGACGACCCGCTGGCGCTGTCCGCCGGAGAGCTGGTGGGGATAGTCGTGTACACGGCGCTCGGCATCGGGCAGATGCACCGCCTGGAGCAACGCGGCTGCCTTCGCGGCAGCCGCGCGCCGGCCGAGGCGCAGGTGATAGCGCAAGGCTTCACCGATCTGGGTGCCGATCCGCATCAGCGGGTTGAGCGAGGTCATGGGATCCTGGAAAATCATGGCGATGCGGTCGCCACGGAGCTTCTCCATCTCGGCCTCACGCAGCTCAAGCACGTTCTGGCCGCGAAACTGGACCTCACCCGCAACGATCCGCCCACTGGTCAGCCTGAGGATCGAATAGGCCAGGGCCGACTTGCCGCTGCCGCTCTCGCCGACGATGCCAACAATCTCACCCGGGTAGATGTCAAGATCCACCCCATCGACGGCGCGCACCACGCCAGCCGCGCTCTGAAACTGGGTCTTGAGACCACGGACGCGCAGGATGGGCTCGGGCGGCATGTCAGCGTCCTCCTTCGCGCAAGCGGGGATCGAGGGCATCGCGCAGGCCATCACCAAGCGAGTTGAACGCAAAGACCAGCAGCACAATGGCGATGCCCGGCATCATAATGGCGTGAGGGGCCACCAGAATGAAACGTCGGCCGTCGGCGAGCATGCTGCCCCAGTCCGAGGTGGGCGGCTGAGCACCGAGGCCCACAAAGCTCAGGCCCGCAGTCTCGGTAACCATCCAGCCGATGTTCAGCGAGACGAGCACCATGATCGGGGCGATCATATTGGGCAGAATGTCGAGGGCGATGATCCGCAGATGACTGGCCCCGGCGGCCCGTGCGGCATCGATATATTCCATCGACATGACTGATAACACCGCGCTGCGCACGTTGCGCGCGTAGAACGAGATATTCACGATCGCGATGGCGATCATAGCGTTGATCAGGCCTGGCCCGAGGGCGGAGACAAGCGCGATCGCGAGCAGCACATAGGGAAAGGCCAGCAGCACGTCGATCAGGCGCATGAACACGTTGTCGATAAGGCCGCCGAAATAGCCGGCGAGCACCCCGATGAGCGTACCGATCGAGAGGGCGATGCCGGCGGCGAGCACCGCAACGAGCAGCGACACCCGGGCGCCCCAGATCAGCCGGCTGAGAATATCACGCCCGAGCTGGTCGGTGCCGAGGACGGCATCCGGCGATCCCGGGGGCTTGAGGCGGGCGCTGGTGTTGATTGCGTTCGGGTCAGCAAGTGGGAGCACTGGCGCCAGCAGGGCGAGCATGGTAACGACGACGATCACCGCGAGGCCGAGCATCGCCATGCGGTTGCGCACCAGTCGGGCGAGCGGCATATCGGCCGCGCGCCGCCCGGCGTAGGCGCCGGCAACCTGGTTCGCGGCAGAGGTTGGTGATGAGATCTCTGACATCGTTCCTCCCGGGTCTCAGGTGACCCGGATGCGGGGATCGGCCGCGGCGTGGAGCAGATCGGTAAGCAGGTTGATCAGGACATAGCTGGTGGCGATCACCAGCACCCCACCCTGGACGATTGGGAAGTCACGCTTGAGGATAGCCTCGACCATCAGGCTGCCGATCCCCGGCCAGGCAAAGACCGTCTCGACATAGACGGCACCGGCGAGCAAAATCCCGGCCTCCAGGCCGAGCAAGGTGATCAGGGCCACCAGGGTGTTACCGAAGGCGTGGTCGACGATCACCCTGGCCCGCGGAACGCCCTTGGCCCGCGCCGTGAGCACGAACTCCTGGCCGAGCACCTCGAGCATCTGCGAGCGGGTGAAGCGCGCGATGACTGCCATCGGTACCAGAGCCAGGGTGGTGGCAGGCATGATCAGGTGAACGAGCAGTTTGCCCCAACTCGGCGCGCCCTGGGGCGGGTACATACCTGAGGCCGGCAGCCAGCGCAGGTTCACCGCGAACACAACAATGCCGATCATGCCGACCCAGAAGGCGGGCATGCTCACGGCCAGCATCGCAAACCCGGCGACGACCCGGTCGACCAGCTTATTGTGATTCACCGCCGAGATGACACCCAGCAGCAGACCGAGGCTGAACGCGATGATCGCCGCGGCGACCGCGAGGATGAGAGTGGCCTGGAAGCGGCTGAGCAACTCGGGCAGCACCGGGCGGTTAAGCTGGATGCTTCGGCCCAGATCACCCTGGAGCGCACGGCTCACCCAGCGCACATACTGCACCGGCAGTGGGTCGGTGAGACCAAGCTCGGCGCGCAGGCGCTCGATGTCGCCGGGCCTGGCCGTCGGTCCAAGCATGATCTCCACCGGGTCGCCCGGGGTCAGGTGCAACACCATGAAGACCAGGATCGAGACCCCGAAGAGCACGATCACCGCCGAGAGCAGGCGTTGTGTGATGTAGCGACGCATAGCACTGGTCTCCCGCAGACCGCATCAGGGAGGGCCGGGCAAGGCGCCCCCACCGTCCCTCCCTCCCGCGGGCGTGCAGTTAGCCGATCGTCACATCAACGTAGCGCTGCTCGAAGCTCGGGTGCAGCACGAAGCCCTTGACGGTCTTCGCCATCGCTGCCGTCTGGATCTGGCTGTCGAAGTAGAGGTTCGGCAACTCGTCGGCGACGATCCGCTGCAACTCATGATAGATCGCCGTGCGCTTGACCGGGTCGCGCTCGGCGAGGCCGGTGTCAAGCAACTCATCCACGCGCGGGTTGGCATAGTAGCTGGCGTTGAAGCCCTTGTTCGTCGGCCAGTTCTTCGAGTGCAGGGTGGCCTGGGGCACAACACCAGGGTCGGCACCGTAGAACCAGGACATCTGGGCCAGGTGGTAGCCTCCGGCGTCGAGCCCGGCGTTATAGACATTTAGATAGGCACCCCACTCCAGCACTGTAATCTCGGCCTCGATCCCCACCTTCGCCAGGTCGGCCTGGATGGCCTCGCCCATCACCTTGGGTGACTGCATGCCCGAGCCCGACTCGGTGACCAGGAACTTGATCCTGGTACCCGGAGCGATGCCGGCCTCGCTCAGCAGGGCTCTGGCCTTCTCCGGGTCGTACTCATACATAGTCACATCGGGCGTGTAGTAAGGAGCAAAGGCCTCCGGAATACAGCTGTGCAGCGGCGTGCCGGTGTTCTTCAGCAGGTCGGTAATGATCGCCTGGCGATTGATTGCGTAGGCTACCGCCTTACGCACCTTGATATCGTTAAAAGGCGCCGACTTCATATTGAAGTTGAGGAACCATGCGTGCGGGCCGGGCAGTTCGGCGTAGACCAGGTCGGGGTTTTGCTTGATCTGCTCGATATTGTCGGGAGGCAGATCGGTCACCAGCTGGACTCCACCGGACAGCAATTCAGTGATGCGCGTCTGCTCATCGACGATCGGGCGATAGATAAGCTCACCCAGCCTGGCCTTGTTGCCCCAGTAGCCGTCGAAGCGCTCAAGGGTCATCTTGACCGACTTATCCCACGACTTGAGCTTGAATGGGCCCGAACCGATACCAGCCTCCGAGAAGCCAGCCCGCTCCTGTTTCACTGCTGTGGGGCTGACGATACCACCGATGGTGATCGCCAGGTTAGTTATGAAGGGGGTGAAGGCCTCCTTCAGGGTGAAGGCAACCGTGCGCTCGTCGACTTTCTCTAGCTTGTCGACCGAGCCGTAGTACCAGCTTGCAAAGGGGAAGGGGCCAGTGTCAGCCTCGGGGTGGTTGGGGTCGAGCTGGCGCTCAAAGCTGTAGACCACCGCATCAGCATCCAGCGGTGTGCCGTCGTGGAAGGTGATGCCCTGGCGGATCTTGAAGGTGTAGGTCAGGTTGTCATCGCTGACAGTATAGCTCTCCGCCACCAGCGGCTCCACCTCATAGGTGCCCTGCTTGAACTTGACCAGCGTCTCAAAGACGTTTGGATGGACGCGCGAGATGGTGTTATTGTCTGTCGGATGGGCCGGATCCATCGAGGTGGGCTCGGCTACCAGACCAACAACGATGCTCGCGGCCATCGCCGTGGCGGGTGCACTGGTCGTGGTCATCGCCGCACTCGTGGCGGCAGGAGCGCTTGTCGGCGCTGTGGATGGCGCAGCGGGGGGCGCGCAGCCCGCCAGCAGGCTGCCGAACGTGCCGCTCAGCGCCGTGAAGGTGGCCAGCCGTAGCATCTCGCGCCGACTGATCATCAGCCTTGCCAGCTCCGTACCCGCCTCTGTCAGGTCGCTCGGATTGGAGGTGTCTGCCATGATCTGTGGACTCCCTCTTAACTGATTGTCAGGTACGACAAGACGACGGTCAAGGGACCAGCACGCGTCGCTGGCCGCCAGCCGCATTGCATCGGCGCGATCATTGCGCCAGACGGGTCACGCTGCTGTGCACAGGCAGGGATTACCAATGACTGTACAGGCCAGCCGTTAAAGGAGCGTTAACAAGGATGGAGCGCGCATGCTCGGCCCGTCTGTCCGTCCGGCTAGCGCTGGCGCAGCCGGCGCGCGCGCAGGTAGTCGAGCACCTGGCGGTCGATCCAGGGTCCGTGCTGCGCGCGGTGCTGGAGTTGCTCGTCGGCGAGGAGCCGGGCCAGGCCGTCGCCCGTGGCCTCGTCATAGGACGCGTTGATCGGGGTGCGCAGATAGCCAAGGGCATGCAATATCGTCTGCAGTTCATAGGCGAGGGCGCTATCAATCGGTAGCAGGTCATCGGGCACCGATGGGGCAGTATGCAGCCGGTATAGCGCAAAGAGGCGACGAAGTTCGTCGGCAGGCTGCAGGTGATCGTCGACCCGCAGATCGACCGCCGGCAGGCCCGTGGAGCCGTGATCGACCCGTAGCACCGCCGAGCGTGGCCAGCGCCGCACCCCCTCGACACACTGGCCTGCCTCCAGGGCCTGCATCAGGCGCTCACCAAGATCGCCGCTGGACTGCGCAAACGCCGTCGCCATGGCGCCCAGCGTTGCCCCACTCCCCTGCAGCACGCCCTGGCAGACAAAGCCCGGCCCAACCAGCGATCCTGACCATGGCGGGCAGGCGACCCCACTGTGGACCGCGCTGCGCCCGGTGCAGTCGATCACCGCGACCTGGCGTGTGTCTGCGTGGCGATCCGCATACAATGCGGTCGCCAGGGCATGCTCGGGGGGCTGGCCCTCGACAAGCTGGCGCAGGGCAGCCCGGACCTGGCGCGGATCCACCTGGCCCTGGACGACGACCGCGCCCGCACCGGGCCATAGACAGACGGCGATGGCGCCCATCGCAAACAGGCGCGACTGTGCGGCGAGGCCGACTGCCCCGGTGCGAGCGTCGCAGGCCAGGATCGCATAAGAGGCGAGCGGCGCGCGCGTCGGCGCAAATGAGAGGAAGGGGTAGAACATAGCCTGCCCACTGCTCGAACGGTGCGTGAGCCCAGGGTAGGCTGAAGGCGTTAAGACGGCGTTAATGAGGTGTGAGCTGCAGCGCCTTGAACGGCGTCCAATGGCTGAACGGGCCAAAGTGGTAGCCGCTGAGCCAGGGACGAGCCAGCCAGTAGTGGTTCTCATAGCTGAGGGGCAGCACGACGACGCGCTCAGCGACCAGCAGCCGGTCGAGGGCACGGTAGTATTCGGTACGAACCTCGTCGCACGCTTCAGCGGCGGCGTTGCTCAGCAGCGTGTGGGCGCTATCGCCGCTGGGGACGATCTGCAGACCGAGCACCGCATAGCGCAGCCAGTTGTCGGGGTCGGGGTATGAGGCGCTGCGCGCCAGGAGGATAACCGGGTAGCGCCCGTCGAGCCACCGGGCGATCAACTCCCCCGTCTCCACCGTCTCCAGCGTGACCTCGATGCCCAGGTGCTCGCGCCACTGGTCGCGGACATACTGATTACTCTCATCGAACCCGGCAACCGAGGCGAGGGTCAGCCCTTCCAGCCCGCGGCCAGCCGGGTAGCCCGCCTCGGCAAGCAGTTGGCGTGCATGCTCTGGGTCAAAGCTAATTGGGAGTTCGGCAGTGTGGCCGGCTATCCCGGGTGGGACGAAGCCGCCACGCACGCCCGGCGAGTCTGCGCCGTGGGCAATGCGGTGCCAGCGATCACGATCGATGGCCAGCGCGAACGCCTTGCGAACAGCCAGGCGGTCGAATGGTGGTCGACGCCAGGAGAAGGCCAGAAACGTAGTTGACAGGGCGGGGTGAGCGACCAGGCTGCCAGGGCAGGCGCGGCGGGCCCAGGCTTGCTCCTGGGGGGTCAACTCAGCAATCAGGTCGACCTCGCCGCGATGATAGAGCGCGATCCGCCCGGCTGCGCTTGGCTCGATCAGCAACTCAACCCGGCCGACATTGCCCGGGAAGGCGTCGCGGTAGACCGGTGAACGCTCCAGCACGATCCGCCGGCCGGGATCCCAGCTGGCGAGCCGGTAGGGACCACTGGTCACCAGCCGATTTGGGTCGGTCCAGGCGGCGCCATACGCGGCGACCGCGTGGACGGGCAGCGGGAAGGCGATCGGCATGGCGGTAGTGTAGAGAAAGTGTCGCGCCGGGGCGCGCAGGTGCACCTCAAGCAGTGCAGGCCCCAGGGCGTAGACCCCCAGGATGCGCGGGTCGGCCGACGGATCGGTGGCCAGTTCTTCGGCGCCGGCGATATCAAAGAGCGGCGCGGCAAGTGAGGTCATGCCGGCCAGACGCACATTGCGCCGCCAGGCAAAGATCACATCCTCAGCGGTGATCGGTCGCCCATCGCTCCAGCAGCGGTCGCGGCGAAGATGGAAGCGGTAGACCCTCCCACCATCGCACACCTCCCAGCGTGCAGCGAGCGCTGGCACCAGATGCATGCGCGGGTCGAGTTGCACGAGCCCCTCGAAGAGCTGAACGATAACGCGCCAGGCCTCGCGGCTGGCGCCGTATGACGGGTCGAGCGAGCCGATCGTGCTGAACGAACTCACCAGGCGGAAGACTGCGTCGGCCCGGCCTGGGGGAAGCATGGTCGCGGAGGCAGCCAGCCGAAACGCGTCCCAGGCGCCAAATGCCCGCTCGTGAAAGGCGGTGGCGGCCTCCCAGCGACCGGCGGCGATCGCGTTGAGCGCGAGCTTCATCCAGACATCGCCAGCTTCACGCTCTTCGCCGTGCTCAGCCAGCAGCGTGGCTGCGCGCTGGTAATGCTGCTCAGCCTCGGCATAGGCCTGCAGGCGCCGCGCCATATCGCCCGCCTGCAGCAGGTAGGGGACTGCGTTGCGCGGCTGGTCGGAGGTTGCGTAATGGTAGGCCAGTTCAGCCGCGCGCTGGGCGCTCGCATCGTGATCCTGTTCAAGGGCACGGGCGACGACGCTGTGCAAGCGACGCCGGCGTGGCAGTGCAAGATCCTCGTACACCGCTACGCGCACGGCCTCGTGGTCAAAGTCATACCAGATACCGTCGTGGGTGTGGATGATCCGCCGCGAGAGGAGCTCCTCAAGGGCCAGCAGGACGGCGTCCTGGTCCTGGCCACTTGCCCGCAGCAGGATGGGCCAGTCGAAACCCTTGCCGATCACAGCTGCCAGGTTGAGCACAGCGCGGGTAGACGGATTCAGTGGGCGAAGGCGCTGGCTAATAGCCTCGCGCAGACTGCTCGGCAGCGGAACAGGCGCAACGCCAGTTGTCACGGTCCGGGCCGCCTCGGTGAGACGATTCTCCTCCGCCAGTACGCGCAGGATCTCGATGGTGAAGAATGGATTGCCAGCAGCTGCCGCAAACAGCCGGATCGCCAGGGCTTCGTGCTGCACAGGCGACAATCCCGCAGCGCCTGCCGTGTGCCCAATCAGGGTGCGCACCTCGGGCGCGCTGAGCCGCCGTAAGGTCAGGTGCTCACCGGGAATCTCGCGCCCGATCGATGCCCGCAGCCGACGTACCTCGTCGGGCATCTCATCGTCGCGCGTCGCGCAAATGATGAGCAGCGGGACGCCCGCCAGACGACGCCCGATAAAGTGCAATGCCTGAATGGTCGCTGCGTCGGCCCAGTGGATATCGTCGATCAGCACGATGAGCCCGCCACACGTTTCGGCGATCCGGGCGAGCAATAGGAAGAGCGCGTCGCTCTGGCGCTCGCGCTCCACCCGATCGGCGAGTGTCTGGTCTGTGTGTGGGATGAGGTCGGGGAACAGGGCGGCCAGGCCGGCGCGGCAGGCCGACGGGAGCGATCCGATCACACCGGACGAGGCCAGATCCGGTCGCGAGCGCACGAGCTCAACCAGGGGCTGGTACACAATACCGCGCTCCAGCTCGTAGCAGCGGCTCTTGACCAGCGGGAGGCCGCTCTCGGCAATGGCGTCGGCGAACGCGCTGAGCACGCGCGACTTGCCGACGCCCGGCTCGCCCTCGATCATGATCAGGTGGCCGCTCCCCGTCCGCAGCTGCTGCCAGCTCTGGTGGAGACGCATCAACTCGTGTTGGCGCCCAACGACCGGCCAGCTCAGGTCGTGGGCAACGGCCGGCGCCGGGGTAATCGGAATGACCGGCAACTCCTGGTCGTCCAGCGACACGAGCAGGTCCTGCGTTGCCTGAGCAGGCTCAATCCCGAGCTCTTCGCGCAGAATTGCGGCGCAGGCTCGGTACTGGGCATACGCCCGAGAGCGCTGGCCGCTGGCGGCATAGGCGTAGATCAGGTCGCGGTGCACCTCCTCCTGCAGCGGGTTGCGCGCGAGGGTCAGGCGGGCATAGGCGATGGCGTGATCGTAGGCCCGGCGCCCAAGGTGGATGCTCACCAGGTGCCGCAGCGCCTCCTCGTACAGCTGGCCGAGACGATGGCGTTCGCCGAGCACCCACTCGTCGTAGTTACCCTCGAGCAGATCGCCCTGGTAGAGTGCCGTCGCGCGCACAAGGTAGTCCAGCGCGCGCGCCACGCCGTTACGCGTGCCAAGCTCCCGCAGACCGTGGGCAACGTCTTCGGAGAAGGCAAAGCTGTCAAGCCAGATCGGCGCCTCCGGGAGAAGTTGCACCCCCGCGTCATCGGCGCAGAGGGCATTGGCGAGGCCAGCCTCACCCAGGGTACGCCGTATCTTATGCAGTTCGACCCGCAGGCTCGCACGCGCATGCGACTCATCAGTCTCAGGCCAGAACAGACCAGCGAGCCTGGTGCGCGGGTGCGTGCGCTGGCGGTAGCTCGCCAGGAAGACGAGGAGAGCCTGGGCCTTCTTGCTCGTGAGACTGACGATAGGCTGCTGATCAACCGTGATCCGGAAGGCGCCAAATGCAACGATATCGAGCCTGGTCATCGGTACTACTCGGAGGCGGATACGTATACTGAAGGAACCATTGCCTAGAAGAACAGCGACGCAGTATAGATCACCAGCCCGGCCAGGCCGCCAACAACGGTGCCGTTGATGCGGATGTACTGCAGGTCGCGTCCGAGGGCCAGTTCGATCTTGCGCGTGATCTCGGCCGTCTCCCAGGAGCGCACCGTCTGGGTGACAAAGTCGCCGGCTGCGCGGCCGTAGCGCCGCACCAGGTAACGGACCAGTTCCTCGACCCAGCCATCCACGCGGGCGCGCCAGTCCTGGTCACGATCGAGCACATCGCCGACGTGGCTGAGCCCACGGGCGATCGAGAGCCGCAGCGGTGAGCCGGGTGTCGCGCTCTGCATCAGCAGATTCGCCTTCACGTCCTGCCAGAGGCTGCTGGCCACCTCACGCAGACGCGGGTGGCGGAGCAACTCCTGCTTCAGCTCCTCGCCCCGGGCGCGCACCTCCGGATCGTACTGCAGGTTCACGATCCAGGTGTCGAGGGTCGTGGTGAACGCCTCATAGAGCTGGTGGTCGGGGTTCTCGCTCAGCTCGGCCAGCGTCTTGCGCGCGCTATCGAGCAAGCGCTCGTAGATCTTCTGGTCAACGATCCGCGGCACCCAGGTGGGCAACTCGCCCGCGATGCGCTTGCGGATCGCCTCCTGGTTGGCCTCGATCCAGTCGGTGATCACACGCACCAGCTGGAGCAGAATGTCGCGCTGACGCTGTTCGGCAACAACCATACCGAGCAACTGGGCAACCAGCGGGGTGGCGGGCACGGTGGCGATGCGCTCGCCGAGGGCGCGCTGGAGCAGCGCGCCCACCTCTTCATCATTGGCAACCCGCAGCAGGCCGGCCAGGCTCTCGGCAGCAATATCGGCCACCTGGGCGCTGCGCTCCGGCTCGCGCAGCATGTGGGCGATGCGCCCGGCGACATCCTGCCTGCGCAGCCGCGCGACGATCCGCTCCGGATCGAGGAAATTGCGCTCGATGAAACGGCCCAGGCTCTCGGCGATGCGCTCGCGTCGCTGCGGGATGATCGCCGTGTGGGGAATGGGGATGCCGAGCGGGTGGCGAAAGAGCGCCGTGACGGCGAACCAGTCGGCCAGGGCGCCGATCATGGCTGCTTCGGCGAAGGCGCGCACAAAGCCGACCCACAGGGCAAGGTCACGATAGATCGACGCGACGATGAAGATGATCGTCACGGCCACGAGCAGGCCCGTGGCCAGCCGCTGCATGCGTCGCAGCTCCGCTGCGCGCTGGGTGTCATCCATGGTTGAGTCTGGCTTACTGGTGCATCCGGCAACGTCCCTGTCACCAGCGATTATACCGCCTCAGCTTAGCATCTTGTTAGCTACCCGCTCAGGCGCAGCCCGTGCTGGATGACCAGATGTTTAGCTGGTAGCCCAACGCCAGCAGGATGATCAGCTATTGCTGATATGGCATTACCGCATCGTCATCTGGCGCGATGGGTGGGCACTAGACAGTGTGGCTATCATAGATGCGTGCAACCCGTGCGGCCTTGTACGATTTGGGTTTATGGTCTGGTTCATGGAGGAAATCAGTGTTCTTCACACCATCGCGCCTGACGCGGTCGCACCCCGTGGCGCCCCTGAACCGCGCGCTCCTCGCACTCCTGTTCCTCATCCTCGCGCTGATCCTCCCACTGGCAACGCGACCGGTCACGCTCACACCTGTCCTCCCCGCGCGTCGCCAGGCTGCCTCCACGCCGCCCGCCGGGCTTACAACCGCTGACTGGCACGCAGTTCGCCGGCTGATCGCCCCGTCCGGCTACCACCCCGTTGCTGCGGCAGACGGTTTCAACGCTGCCAACCCCCGCCAGGGCTGGCGCATCAGCTTCGCCCCCGACGGCAGCGTGGGCCTCCAGCCCGACCAGAGCGCCGCCTGGCGCTGGGGGCTGCGCCTCGCGGCCGTCGGCTACCGCACCCCACAGGCCCTCACGCATCCCACACACCTGAGCGCCAGCGGCCCCGAGGTGCACTACACCTGGAGCGACGAGCTCACCGAGTGGTGGGTGAACCGTCCCACTGGCCTCGAACAGGGCTTCACGCTGGCCCGACGGCCAGCCGGTTACGATGGGCACAGCCCGCTGCGCCTCTGGCTGGCGCCCCACGGCGACCTGCAGCCCGTGCTGGCTGAGGACGCGGTGCACTTCGTTGACGGCGCCGGGCATCCGGTCCTGCACTACCACACCCTGCGCGCCTGGGACGCCACCGGGCGTGCCGTGGCAGGGCGCATCGAGCTGCACGACGGGCAGCTGACGCTGACCCTCGATGATGCCGCGGCCAGCTACCCGCTGACGATCGACCCGACCGTGCAGACTGCCTACCTCAAGGCGGCCAACGCTGGCGCGAGCGATGAGTTCGCCTTCGCCGTCGCCACCTCGGGCGATACCATCGTTGTCGGCGCACGCTTCGAAGACAGCGGCAACCCCGCCAACCCCAACGACAATAGCGCCCAGGACACCGGCGCGATCTACGTGTTTACGCGCAATGGCGCAAGCTGGACCCAGCAGGCCTACCTCAAGGCAGCCATTCGCGATCCGGGCGATGACTTTGGGTTCGCCGTGGCCATTGATGGCGACACTATCGTCGTCGGCGCCTCGGGCGAGGAGAGTGGCACCGGCGACCCCAACGACAATAGCCGCACCGACTCCGGCGCGGCCTACGTCTTTGTGCGCAATGGGACCAGCTGGTCGCAGCAGGCCTACCTCAAGCCCGGTAATCCCGACGTGTCCGATCTGGCGGGTCGCTCCGTGGCCATCTCCGGCAATACCATTGTGGTCGGCGCGTACAACGAAGACAGCAACGGTAGTTCGCCGAACGACAACAGTGCCAGCAACGCCGGCGCGGCCTACGTCTTTGTGCGCAACGGCACCAGCTGGTCGCAGCAGGCCTACCTCAAGGCGGCCAATGCCGGTGCGGGCGATGAATTCGGCCGCTCGGTCGCCATTGTCGGCGATACGATCGTCGTTGGTGCACCCTACGAGGACAGCTCTAGCGCCGCCAACCCGGGCAATGACAGCTTCACCGACGCCGGTGCAGCCTATGTCTTCACCCGCAGCGGGAGCAGCTGGACGCAGCGCGCCTATCTCAAAGCCGGCACCGTTACGCCGGGGGCGGAATTCGGCTATGCGGTCGCGCTCGACGGCAACAGCCTTGTGGTCGGCGCACCCGGCGAGGGTGGCACTGGCGCAGCCTATGTCGTCACCGGCAGTGGCCCGAACTGGAGCCAGCAAGGCTTCCTCAGAGCCGATAACGCCGGCAACCTGGACTACTTCGGCGCATTCGTCGCCATCTCCGGCGACATCCTCGCCGTCGGCGCACCCGGCGAGGACAGCGCCAGCGCCAGTACGCCCAGCGATAACAGCCGTCCCGACTCCGGCGCGGCCTATGTGTTTACCCGCAGCGGGAGCAGCTGGACGCAGCGCGCCTACCTCAAGGCCGATAACGCCGGGGCCGATGACCTCTTTGGCACCTCCGTCGCCATTGCCGGCAACACCCTCGTGGTCGGTGCACCTTACGAGGACAGCAGCAGCACCACGCCGAATGAAAGCGCCCCCAACGCCGGCGCCGCCTACGTCTTCCTCAGCGACGATATCCAGCCCGGCGTGACGGTCGAACAGGCCGCCGGCCAGGCCGACCCGGCCACGGCCGGCCCGATCCTGTTCACCGCCAGCTTCAGCGAGCCGATCAACGCCAGCAGCTTCACTGCCGATGACGTGATCCTCGGCGGCACGGCGGGCGGGCCGCTCAGCGCGAGCATCACGCCGATCAACGCCAGCACCTTCACCATCGCGGTCAGCGGCATGCGCAGCGGCGGGACGGTGAGCGCCAGCATACCCGCCGGCGCCGTCACCGACCCGCTGGGCAACCCCAATACTGCCTCGACCAGCAACGACAACGTGGTGACCTACGCCCCGCCCAGCCCCTCAGTGCCGGTGACGGTGACGGTCGAGCAGGCCGCCGGGCAGGCCGACCCGGCCACGGCCGGCCCGATCCTGTTCACCGCCAGCTTCAGTGCGCCACTCAACGCCAGCAGCTTCACTGCCGATGACGTGATCCTCGGCGGCACGGCGGGCGGGCCGCTCAGCGCGAGCATCACGCCGGTCAACGCCAGCACCTTCACCATCGCGGTCAGCGGCATGCGCAGCGCCGGGACGGTGAGCGCCAGCATACCCGCCGGCGCTGTCACCGACCTGCAGGGCAACCCCAATACTGCCTCGACCAGCAATGATAACACGGTGACGTATGAACCGCCCCCACCTCCCGCTCTCAGCGTGACGGTCGAGCAGGCCGCCGGCCAGGCCGACCCGGCCACGGCCGGCCCGATCCTGTTCACCGCCAGCTTCAGCGCGCCGATCAACGCCAGCAGCTTCACCGCCGATGACGTGATCCTCGGCGGCACGGCGGGCGGGCCGCTCAGCGCGAGCATCACGCCGATCAACGCCAGCACCTTCACCATCACGGTCAGCGGCATGCGCAGCGGCGGGACGGTAACGGCCAGTATCCCCGCAGGCGCCGTCACCGACCTGCCGGGCAACCCCAATACCGCCTCGACCAGCAACGACAACGTGGTACGCTTCGAGTACCGCGTGCTGCTGCCGTTGGTCGTCAGATAGGCACGGCGCTGGGGCTTGCCCCAACCCCCAGGTGTTCGGTGGTGTGGGCGGCTATGCCGCCCCACCACCTCGTGGCGCGGCGCAGCCGCCCAAAAACCGCGCCGGTGCGGACGTGATACAATTGGTGCTATGACACCAACGTTCTCCCTTGTTGCGCGCGATCCGGCTACCCAGGCGCGCAGCGGTGTGCTACATACCGCCCACGGCACGGTGGCCACGCCGGTCTTTATGCCGGTGGGCACCCGTGGCACCGTCAAGGCGCTCACCCCGGACGATCTGCGCGAGCATGGCGCCCAGATCATCCTCGGCAACACCTACCATCTCTACCTGCAGCCGGGCCACGACCTGATCGCCCGGCGTGGCGGCCTGCACCGCTTTATGGGCTGGGAGGGACCGATACTCACCGATAGCGGCGGCTTCCAGGTCTTCTCACTGGTCTACGGCGGGATCGCCGACGAGGTGAAGGGCCGGCGCCCGCAGCACCCGTCCCGCCTGGGCGATATGGTCAGGGTGACCGAGGACGCCGTGCTCTTCAAGAGCTACCTGGACGGCTCGCGCCACGTCTTCACGCCGGAGCGCAGCATCACGGTACAGCACGGGCTCGGCGCCGATATCATTCTCTGCTTCGATGAACTGCCGCCATTCCGCGCTGGCTACGACTACACCCGCGAGAGTATGGGCCGCTCGCACCGCTGGGCGGCGCGCTGCCTCGCCGCGCACCGCGAGCGCGATCCGCAGGCGCTGCCCAACCCCGACCAGCTGCTCTTCGGCATCGTCCACGGCGGGGTCTTTCCCGACCTGCGACGGGCCAGCGGCGAGACGATCGGTGCCATGGGCTTCGACGGGCTCTGCATCGGTGGTTCGCTCGGGGCCGACAAGGCGCAGATGTACGAGGTCGTCGCTATGACGGTGCCGCACCTGCCCGCGGGGCTGGCGCGGCACCTGCTGGGGGTAGGCGATGTGGACGACCTGCTCGAAGGGGTGGCCCGCGGCATCGACATGTTCGACTGCGTCAGCCCGACCCGCCTGGGTCGCCACGGGACGGCGCTGGTGCGCGACCGCGAGCGGCGCTGGAAGCTGAATGTGCAGAATGCCACCCTGCGCGAGGACGATGAGCCGCTCCAGGCGGGCTGTAGCTGTTACACCTGCCGCAACTTCTCACGGGCCTACATCCACTACCTGTACCGGGCAAAAGAACTGCTCGGCATCAGGCTGGTGAGCCTGCACAACGTGGCCTTCCTGCTGGCGCTCATGGCCGACATCCGCGCGGCGATCAACGAGGGGCGCTTCACCGCGCTGTACAGCGACTGGCTGGGCCGCCCGCCGGTGGTGTAGGCACGGGCGGCTCAGTGCTGCTCCTCGACCACGCTTCGCTCCTCGACGTAGCGGAAAATGTCCGTCTCGCTGATAATGCCCACCGGCACCTCATCGCGCACCACCACAACGCGGCGGATATTCTTCTCGAGCATCAGGCTGGCACACTCGGCCAGCGTCTTCTCGGGGCCGATCGTGATCAGCGGGCGCGTCGCGATCTGGTCCACGGTCATGCCGTCGATCTGGGCATCATCACGGACGACCTTCTTCAGCACGTCGCGCATGGTCATAATGCCCCAACCGCCGGCCGGGCTGGGCTCGACCACAACCGAGGTGATGCCACGGGAGCGCATCAGGTGGGTGGTGTCGCTCAGCGGCGCGCTGCCAGCCACCGAGACGACGCCGCGAGTCATCAGCGCGCCGACCGTTGAGCGCGGGTAGGTCTCGTGTTCGACAGGGCGCACCAGTTCGGGGCTGACGATGTCGTGGCCGGCGTGGTGCTCATCGCCGATGACGCGGTCCATATTGGCGATCAGCGCATCGGCGAACGCGGAGGTCTTCACCTCACGGGCGCCCTCCATGAGCCGCGCGAAGTCGTAGGTCACGATCTTCTGCTCGATCGTCTTCTCCAGGGCGGCGACGATCAGGTCGGCGGCCTCGGTCCAGCCCATATAGCGCAGCATCATATCGCCAGAGAGGATGACCGAGCCGGGGTTGACCTTATCGAGGTTGGCGTACTTGGGCGCGGTGCCGTGGGTAGCCTCAAAGATCGCGTGGCCGGTGACGTAGTTGATATTGCCACCGGGGGCAATGCCGATCCCGCCCACCTGGGCGGCCAGGGCGTCGGAGAGGTAGTCGCCATTGAGATTAGGGGTGGCGATCACATCGAACTCATCGGGGCGGGTCAGCACCTGCTGGAGCGTAATATCGGCGATGGCGTCCTTGATCAGGATGCGCCCGGCCCTGAGCGCCTCCTCCTGCTCGGCATTGGCCGCAGCCTCGCCCTGGGCCGAGCGGGTACGCTCCCACTGCGCCCAGGTGTAGACGTAGTCGCCGAAGGCCCGCTCGGCGTACTCGTAGCCCCAGTCGCGGAAGGCGCCCTCGCTATACTTCTGGATGTTGCCCTTGTGCACCAGGGTGACGCTTTTGCGCTTGTACTGGATGGCATACTGGATCGCGGCGCCGACCAGACGCTCGGTGCCGATCCGGCTGATCGGCTTGATGCCGACGCCGACTTCGACCTTGCCCTCGGGGCTGGCGCCCAACATCTGCAGGAACTCGTCGGTCTTCTCCGAGGTACCGAAGCGGATCTTGCTGAAATCCCGCGGGAAGGTGCTCTGCAAGAAATCGAGCACCTTCTGGGCCTCCGGCGTCCCGGCGCGATACTCGATGCCGGCGTAGAGATCCTCGGTGTTCTCGCGGAAGATCACCATATCGACCTTATCGGGGCGCTTGACCGGCGAAGGAACGCCACGAAAATGGCGCACCGGGCGCAGACAGACGTAGAGGTCGAGGAGTTGGCGCAGGGCGACGTTCAGCGAGCGGATGCCACCGCCAATCGGCGTGGTCAGTGGCCCCTTGATCCCGACCAGGTACCGCTGGAAGGCCGCGACTGTCTCATCGGGGAGCCAGTTGCCGGTCTCACGGAAGGCTTTCTCACCGGCAAGCACTTCGTACCAGCTGATCTTCCGTTTGCCGCCATAGGCCTTCGCCACCGCCGCATCAAAGACGCGCACACTCGCGCGCCAGATGTCGGGGCCGGTGCCGTCACCCTCGACAAATGGGATGATCGGGTGGTCCGGAACCTGTAGCTTGCCATTCTTGATCGTGATGATCTCGCCCTCGGGTACGGTGCGCGTGGACATCCTCGTTTCTTCCTCCAGAGTCAACCCATCTCCAGACCAGCCCGTCGGGGCCGCGCCGGTATGACCGGCACGGTGCGGCTCGGTCCGCCGCAGCGCAGAGGGTGGCGCGGCCTATTATACCCGACATCGGCCCGAAATGCCTGCCGGGTACCCATAACCAGATAAGCACAGGCGAGATTCAGGCATTGCAAAGGGGTTGTTTAGAGCCTATCCGGATAACTGGTATACTGTGGGGTATGAGCACAGAGACAACGGCGAAGCGCACGCGCGCTCGTACCCCAAATAACAAGACGACGACGGGCTTTCGGATCTCGGATG
>JACAEO010000343.1 GCA_013388805.1 Chloroflexota bacterium | reverse complement strand
CCTCCGCCCTGCTCGTGACTCTAGCATCCCGGGGAGATGTTTTTTGATAACAAACGTCACATGCCAGTAGTAAGCCATTAACTTTCCCCGCCTGGCTCAGCTGATAACCTGGCTGGCCACCGCCAGGAAGTGGCAGACGCTGCCCACCAGCACGAAGAGGTGCCAGATCGCATGGTTATAGAACATGCGTTCGTTATGAAAGAAGTACGTACCGGCGGTATAGGCGATACCGCCGGCGGCGAGCAGGAGGCTGGTGGTGAGCGGCAGGGCGCGGAGCATGGGCTCGGCGGCGACGATGATCAGCCAGCCCATGGCGAGGTAGAACAGGGTTGAGACGAGGCGGAAACGGGTGGCGAAGATCAGCTTGAAGACAATGCCGGCGACCGCCAGGCCCCAGATCAGCGCAAAGAGCGGCCAGCCCACGCTATCGCGCAGCGTCACCAGGGTGAAGGGGGTATAGGTGCCGGCGATCAGCACAAAGATCGCGCAATGGTCGAAGATCTCATAGCGCCGTTTGAGCCGCTGATCCCGTTCCCAGTGGTAGAGCGTTGACGCGGTGTAGAGCAGCACCAGTGCGGCGCTAAAGACCGCCGCGCCGGCGATGCGCCAGAAGTCGCCGCTCGCCGTGGCCAGCGCGACCAGCGTGCTGCCCGCGACAACACTGGCCACCGCGCCAACGCCATGGGTCACCGTGTTTGCATTCTCCTCGGGGTTCAGCGGATCGAAACTCAGCATGGGCTCCTCCTTGTGCTCAGCACTGAGTACATTGATCGGGCCCCGCGCAACGCCGCGCGCGGAGTCGCCACCGTGCCGGCCGGCGCCGGCAGATCCTGGATTGCGGAGCTTCGTCGGATGGGGTCAACAGGTATGCGCGGAATTATACAGGGTTGGGGGCGCGTTTGGCAACAGTGGTGATCAAATCTTCAGCTTCAGCAGGATCGCCAGCTGGTCGCGCAGGAAGAGCGCCTGGCGGGTCGCGTAGTAGACCCGCCGGTAGAGCGGGCTGCGGCGCACATCGTCGTAGTCGACCAGCACGATCGGCCGTTGCGGGTCGCCGGTCCAGAGGAGGTTATGGGAGTGCAGCAGCGTGCGCTGCACCAGGAAGCTCCAGAGCCGCTGGGGCAGGCGCGCCAGCGCGCGGTTGCGGCGCCGCTCCTCCTGGCTCGCGCTGCTGCGCCCGTAGAGGTCGGGCATCGTGCCGCTGTGCCGATACATCGCCCGGGCGCGGCGGATGATCGCGCGGAGTTCGCGGGCCACCAGCTGGCGCTGCTCCCGGCTCAGCGCCCGGTAGTCCAGATGGGCGAGCGGCCGGACGTGGGCGAGGTATGGCTGCAGTACCAGGACCCGGATGCGCCCGGCATTATCACGCGCGAGCAGCACGTGGCTGGGGATGCTATAGCGAGGACCGAGGCAGGCCGCGAAGGCCTCGGCGGTAGCGCGCATCAGCCGGGCCTCGGCCAGCGCCGCGGCCAGGCCGCCGCCAGCTGCGCCATCAGCCGCCTGCGTCACCGGAGAACGGCGCTGCAGGTCCGAACGAGCGGGGGCTACGGCCAGGCTCTTCAGCTTGACCGCGTAGCGCCCATTGTCGCTGCGGTAGACCTCGGTCTCATTGCCGCCAGCCACGCGCTCCAGCACGTGATCAGCGTCGATCGGCGCAAAGACCGCATCGCGATAGGACGGGTTCGGACGTGGGCGTACCAACGTTATCGTTGCTCCACAGCACTACAGGCCAGTTGTGTGGAGGGGTGGAAGGGGTAGCATTGCAGCGCAATGGTCACGCAGGAAAACGTGCGTGCCCATAGGGTCTTCACCCCCCCCAGCTCCACCGTACCAGACCATCCGGGCTACGTCGCATAGGACGACCGCGCGACGCCGCGGGTTGCGTGGAGGGAGCAGCCCCGTCAGCGGCCCCGCCGGTTAGCGATCCAGGGGAAGATGCTGCTATAGGGCGCCGCGCTGCTGGTGAGCCGTACCGTGAAGCGCACCCGGGGCCGGGTCGGGTCGTTGCTCGCCAGTTCGACCACGCCACTGGCGGGCCAGCCGCCGGCCATCGCTGGGATCCAGCGAACCTGCACCGCCAGTTCGCGCGCCGCGCCGGGCGTCAGGCTGCCCGCTGGCTGTTCGACCGTCAGCCAGACGCGGGCCGGCATCTGCGGGCGCAGTTCCAGGCTCAGGCCGTCGCTCAATCCCATGCCGGCCTTGCACCCCACGGTCTGAACCTGGCGGAAGTTCTGCTGCAGGCCGTAGCTGGCCGACTCGCTGATCGGGAGGGTGCCGATCTGCCGGTAGTTGAAGCTGATCCGCCCGTCGGGGCGCAGCAGCGCCTGGAAGCTCAGCCGCGTGGTGTTGTCGTTGTACAGGGGCACGTTCACCCAGCTAACGAGCAGGCCCGCCGGGGTCCGGGCATAACTCACCGCGGCCCCGGCCTGGCCGGGGTCCAGGTCGACGCGCAGCGGCACGATCGCCGGGCCGGGGGTCTCGTTCAACGGCAGGCACGACCGGCTGTAGCTCAGGTTCTCGCTCGGGAGCGGCGCGAAGCTGATGAAGCCGTTCGCGGCGATGTAGAGCTGCTCGTAGCTACCATCGTAGAACGGGAACGGAAAGCCGATCGGCACCGGGCCGTTGGCCTCATCGTCGCCCAGGGCGACCAGCACCGCGTCGTCCGCTGGCTCGATCCACGTCGCCTGCGGGCCATCCGGCTCATCGCTGCGCCAGATGCCGAAGGCATCGTTCGGCAGCGCGACGGTGTAGCTCAGGGTGCGGCTGCCCTGGTTGCTGATCGTGATCGGCAGCGTGCGGGCCTCCGCGAAGGCGAGCGTGAGGCTCCGCGGCGTCGTATCGGCGGCCAGGCGCGGGATATCGCTGTCGAGCGCGAAATCCAGGCTCACCGTTTCCCCCGGGCCGAGCCGCACCTGCTGCTCGCGCGCGCGATAGTCGCGGGCGCTGGCCACCAGGGTATAGGGCTCGAGCGCCGGTGGCAGCACGAGCTGGTAGCGGCCCTCGGCATCGGTGGCCACCTGCGCGCCATCGACGACGGCCACCGTCGCCTGGAGCGGCTGCCCATCGGCTGCGCGCGTGACGCGCCCGGTGAGCGTGGCGTGGCTCGGATCGGCAGCCACCGTGAGGGTGACCGGGATGACCAGCGGTGTGCGGCTCAGGTCGGGGCCGTGGACGAGGATGCGGGCCTGGTAGCGGCCGGGGCCGGGCACGTAGCGCGCGTCGAGGGTGATTTGCAGCGTCAGGCTGGCGCCGGGCGCAAGTGGGCTGAGCGGCTGGGTCGGGAGGCGGAGCCAGGGCACATCGACGCTCGCCCGGGCTACCGCCGCATAGGCATCGAGGCGCCCGTAGCCGTAGAGGTTGTTCGGCGTTGTGCCAGGCTGGCAGGTCGGATAGAGCTCGATCGGGAAGCGCGGATCCTCGGTGCGCGGCCTGGCTGCGGCGGTGAGCAGGGCGTAGGTGGTCTCGTAGTCGCCGATCAGGCTCGGATTGGCCGACCAGAGCAGGGCCACACTGCCGGCCACGTGGGGGGTGGCCATCGAGGTGCCGCTACTGGTGCCATAGAGGCGGTTCGCGTCGGCGATGGTGGAGTAGATCCCGCTCCCTGGCGCCGTCAGGTCGGGCTTGATCCGCCCGTCTGCCGTTGGCCCGATGCTGCTGAAGCTGGCCAGCCAGTCGTCGGCATCGGTGGCGCCGACCGCCGTAACATTGACATAATCGCCAGGCGACTGGATGCTGCCGCACCCGGCCTGACCGCCGCTGTTGCCGGCTGCGAAGACGGGGTAGATCCCGGCGGCGCGCCAGGCCGCCACGTAGCCGGCGTACCAGGTGGCGTTCTGCCCGGCTGTCCAGGAGTTGTTGATCACGTGGGGGCGCAGGTCGGGGCGCGGATTGTTGCCCGCGAGGTCAGTCGGCGCGAGGAGCCACTGGGCGGCGAGGATGAGGTCGATCTCGCTGCATTCGCGGGCCGAGCAGGCGCGGGCCGCGATCCAGCGCGCGCCGGGTGCCACGCCCACCGCCGGCTGGCTCGCCGAGCTGCCACGGGCCACCATCGTCCCCATGGTGTGGGTGCCGTGGTTGCCCGAGTCGAGCGGGGTCAGCGAGTTGCCGTAGAGATCGTACCAGTTATAGTTGTGGTCGAAGCCCGTGCCGCGATTGCCGCGATACTGGCCGACGAGGGCCGGATGGTCGTAGCGCACGCCGCTGTCGATACTAGCGACCGTGATGCCCTCGCCGCGCACGCCGAAGTCCCGCCAGGCCCGGTTGGCCCCGACCAGCGCGACGTTCCAGCAGGTGCCATCGCTGCTGGCCGTGCAGGGCGAGCTCGTGACCTGGGCACTGCCGGCCCCGGGCTGGCGCTCCAGGGTAAGGGTGTGATTGGCGCGCAGCTCGGCCACCTCGGCGCGCCCGGCCAGTTCGGCCACCGCGGCGGCGTCGCCGCGAACAGCGAGCGCGTTCACGATCCAGAGCGGGCGGTAGGCCAGCCCACGGGCATCAAGCAGCGCCCGGAGCGCGCGCTGGCTGGCCGTGGCGTGGTCGCGCAGCGTCTGGAAGACATAGGCGCCGCGGGCGCCCCAGTCGTCGATCGCATACGCTGCCCCGAGGTCGGCCTGGTCGGCGAGCACAACCAGCAGGTCGGTCTGGCCATCGGCACTGCTGGCCAGCTCGCGGGCGATCTGCGGGTCGACGCGCCGGGGCTGGCCCGGCAGCGGCACCCGTGCGCTGGCGGGGCGGCCGGCCGGCTGCGCGCTATCGGCCAGCGCCTCGTAGAGGCGCGGCACCAGGGCGCTAGCGCTCTCGTTGCGCAGCGTCAGGCTCACGTCGCTGGTGCGTCCTAGCGCGACGCTTGCCGCCAGACTGGGAGGGCTGCCACTGAGCAGCGGCCCCTCGGCCTGGGCAGCGACCGGTGGCATGACGGGCGGAACGGCGGCGAGGAGGATGGCAAGCAGCGCGAGCAGGCCAAGCACCGCGCGGCGGCTGGGAGCGAGCATAAGCTTCCGTACCTTGCCCAGGGCTGGGGGGACGTGCCCGCTGGCGATCGAGGTGCCCCCTCCGGCGCGCGTAGCCTACGCGCCGGAGGGTTGCACCTCTTCGAGCCGGGCGAGCAGGCGGTCGAGCTCGGCAAGGGTCAGCGCCAGGCCAGCGGGCGCGCTATGCAGCGACCCGGCGGAGACCAGGGCCGCCTTGACGGAGCGATAATCCTCACCGATGGCGCTGAGGTTCTGCAGATCGTGATTGAGCCGCTCATTGTTGATCGTGATACCGTGGCGCAGCATCAGTTCACGGTAGTAGACATAATGTTCATTGAGATGCGACGCCACCGTCTCGAAGCCGTGACGGGCGAGCATCAGGCGCGTCCGGTAGCGCATGGTGTTATCGCTGAACATCACGTGATCCTGGCGAGCGGGCTCGATCAGGATAATATCAACCTCGGGGTGGCGGCGGCGCACCTGTTTGATATGGTAGTGCAGGCCGGCGTGAATAAAGGTGCGAAAGACCTGATTGCCGATGCGGGTCAATCCCTCATCGCTGAAGGGCTGGCCATTCAGGTGACGGCTATTATCAAAAGGTACGAGCGGATTGATGCAGACGATCAGCTCGGCGCCCCGTTCGATCGCCACATCGAGGCTGGCCGTCCCGCGGATGCCGCCGTCAATATAATCCCGATCGCCGATGCGCACCGGGCGATAGAACAGCGGGATGGCGGCCGAGGCGCAGACTGCCAGCGAGATCGGCACATCGTCGAGCGGTGGATAGCCAAAGACGGCCCGATCACCGCTATCGAGGTCAGTCGCGACGATCGCGAGCTCGCGTGGCAGGTCGGCGAAGCGATTGGAGCGCCCGGGCAGCGACAGGGCGGAGCGGACATACTGTTCAAGAGCGAGCGAGTCATAGATGCCATTCGGCAGGCTGACGGCGAGCGCCTCGACCAGGTCGAGCAGGGAGACCGCGCTGCCCTCGCTGAACATGCGGCGGATCAGTTCGACCAGCGCCGCCGGCAGGCGGCTGATGCGGCTGAGCAAATCGGGAACATTGAGCGAGTAGAGGTGGTGCGGCTCAAGCTGGTCGATGCCAAGGATGGAGCTTTCGAGGACGGAGAGCAGCGTACGGGGCGAGATGTTATTGGCGAGGCAGGCCCCGATCAGGCCACCGGCGCTCGTACCGACGTAGATATCGAACTCGTTGACCGAGAGGTGCTCGAGCAACTGGTCGATGGCGCAGAGGGCGCCGATCTCATAGGCGGCGCCAGCGATCCCACCACCGGCAAGCACAAGTGCGGTCTTGCTTCGCTGCATAGAAGCCTCGTTGCCCTGGTTCGCGCTGCGGCGTACTCTGTTATTTGTGCTGCTCGCGCAGCAGCCGATCGACAGCCTGGGTCAGCGCGTCGACCTGGGCATGGAGTCGGACGACATCATTCTGGGACGGCATCTCGGCGGCCCGTTCGCCGCCCTTCTGGTCACCGCCCTGGCTGAACTCCTTGCGCAGCAGCAGGTCGCGCAGCCGATCGCCCTCAGCGGCGCCGAGCTCGCCCGCGTTCACGAGCAGGGCGAGCCGCCGTTCGATCTCGGAGTGCACGAGGTCGTCGCCGCCGAAGGAGAAGAACAGCGTGCGTCGCACATTGGCCAGGGTATCGCCACCGAGCTGGATCAGGCCGGTGAGCATCTGGGTGGGCAACTGGGGGCCCGTGCGGCCACGCACGTGGAGGACCACCTGTGCGAGGATGCTCGGGGTAATATCCTCACCCGTCTCATTATCGAGGACCTGCACCGCCTCGCCGTCCTGCACCAGTTTCGCGATGCCGTCGAGCGTGATGTACTGCTTCTGGTTCGTATGGTACAGCTTGCGGTTGGCGTACTTCTTGATGATATGCATAAGCGCTGCTATCCCAGGGTTGCGGTACGCCTATTATAACACGCCGCGTTGAAGCCGTGCTCTGTTCACAGACGAACGCGCCGGACCAGGGAGCATAACCCCCAGCCCGGCGCGTGGTTCACCGTACGCCTACGCTGCGCTCGGCTCTTCGGCCTTGCTGTCCGCCGCCTTATGGGCGCGCGGCTTGGCCGCAAGTTCCTGCTGGCGACGCAGTTCCTCGACCCGCGCGGAGAGCTGGGCGATCTTAGCGCTCAGTTCGTCGATGTCGCGCTTCGACGGAATGTTGAGCCGGTTCAGGAACTGCTCAAGGTTATTCTCAACCTGGGTCGAGATATCGCTGACCCGATTCTCAGCCTGGCTGACCCTCGGCTGCGCCACGCTGCGGAACTTCGCCATCGTCTCGTCCAGCAGGCGCTGCGCGTCCTTCTGGGCCAGTTCGCCGCGCTCCACCAGCCGGTTGATGAACGCCTCGGCCTCGTCCCGGCTCAGCGCGAAGGCACCCACGCCAGCCAGCAGCAGCTTGCGCATCACCTCGAACACCTGGAAGCTCGCCTCCTGAGGTGTCGTTGGCTCTTCGATCTGCCGGACGTTGACCTCGATCTCCTCGGCGCTCGTCATGGTCGTCCTCCTCGTGTCTATAGCTCATACGCTGCCATAGCGTGCACAATCATACCATACAATGCACCGCGCTGGCAGTGTATAACGCAGTGCGTTATAGGTTCAGTATAACACGCTGCGTCATCGCTGTCAATGGTCTTGCGTTCTCGTCCCGGCTCAGGCCGGGGCTCACGGCGAAGCCTACGCCGGCTCGCGAGGCCACGCAGGTGGCCTTCGCATGCGTCGCCGAGGGCGTCAGCCCGACGGAGCGAGGCGCCGAGCAAGGCGTTACGTCAGAGCGCGGCGGCGGGGATGCGGCCTCATAGGGTGCAATGCACCCTATGCCGCCGGAGCGGCCATGGGGTGCCCCCGCGCCCCCGGGGCAGCACCGCGCCCCGGGG
>JACAEO010000266.1 GCA_013388805.1 Chloroflexota bacterium | reverse complement strand
GCTTTCGTCGCATCCTGGTGCGCTGGGAGAAGAAGCCCGAGCACTATCTTGCCTTCCTTCACTTCGCCTGTGCCCTCATCGCCTTTCGCGCTTCTGGGTTATTCGGATAGGCACTTAGTGCAGTTCCAGACGACCGGTTCGGGCATCAGCGCACCGTCGACCGTGTCCCCAAGTGCGCCGCACCCGATCGACAATCGCACATCGGCACACCGCAATCGCTCTGGGCCAACCACCGTGCTACCGTGCTACAGGATGCTGAACGCACACGAGTATGCGTGACTTCCGACTACAGTCTCTGCCCCGCGACCCCGTCCTCTGGCTGGCTATGCTCGGCGTCGGGACGATGCTCGCCACCCTGGGCCTGCTCAGCTACCGGGGGTATAACAGCGGCATGCTCGACCTGGGGGCCATGACTCAGGCGATCATGTCGGTGCTGCGCGGCCAGCCACTGGTGACCACCGGGCCCGGTGGCAATTTCTCGCGCCTGGCCGGCCACGTCGAGCTCATCTACGTCGCCTTTGTGCCATTGCTGGCCCTCTGGCGCGACCCACAGCCGCTGCTGCTGGCCCAGGCGGCGCTGGTGGCGCTGGGCGCGCTCCCCGCCTACCGCATTGCCCGGCGCCGCCTCGACAGCCGGCTCGCCGCCCGCTGCGCGGCGCTGATCTACCTGCTCTACCCGGTGGCGCTCACCGCGGCGCTGTTCGACTTCCACGGCGATACGCTAGCCATGCCGCTGCTGATGTTCGCCCTCGACGCCGCCGACCGGCGGGCCTGGCGCGCCTACGCCATCTGGGTGGCCCTGGCCCTGGCATGCAAGCTCTATATCGTCGTCCCGGTGGCCGGCATCGGCGCCTATCTCTTCCTCTGGGGCGGGGCGCGTCGCGCCGGGCTGATCAGCGGCCTGGTCGCCGTGGCCTACGGGGCGTTGGTCTTCTTCGGTGTGCGTGAGGCCTTCGCCCCGCCGCAGCTGGCCTCGGCCGCCAGCGCCTATGTGGGTCACTACTTCGGCGCGCTCGATACCCTGGGCGCGACACTGGCGCCACGGCTGCTGAACGCCGTGGTGATCGTCGGCCCGGCTATGCTGCTGGCCTGGCGCGGCTGGCGCTGGTTGCTGCCGGCTCTGCCACTCGCCGCCGCGGCGCTGCTCAGCACCGGCCCCGGCGCGGGCTTCCACTTCTCGTCGCACCACTACGCCACCGTCGTGCCCTT
Organism: Chloroflexota bacterium; assembly: GCA_013388805.1. Taxonomy (GTDB): domain Bacteria; phylum Chloroflexota; class Chloroflexia; order Chloroflexales; family Chloroflexaceae; genus JACAEO01. The sequence continues at coordinate 2,375 of JACAEO010000266.1, read as the reverse complement.
CGTGGTGATGGCAGTGATCGACGGCGCGGCACGCCTCCAGGCCGCTGCCGCCGCCGCCCCGCCCGGCATGCCCGTGCGTCGCTGGCGCGCCGATCTGGTCTTTGCCACGCTGATCGTCGGCCTGACTAGCGCCCTGCTGGTGCGGCAGCCGCTCAGCCCGCTCTTCTGGCTGCCTGGTCCCGCTGGCGGGCTCGACCCCTCGGCCTACGGTCTGACAGCGCGCGACCGGCTCAAGGACGCCTTTCTGGCAACCTACGCCCCGCCCCGCGCGGCGCCAGTCGCCGCCTCGATGTTTCTGGCCCCGCGCCTGGCCGACCGCGAGACGCTCTATGTGGTGCGCTACCCCGACGATCCCGGCGGCGAGCGTTTGCCCGCGCTGCTGCCCCAGGTTGACTATGTCCTGGCCGATGCGCTCTTCGACTGGCGCGTCGCCGAGGGGGCGACAGTGCTGGGCGGCGCGGCCTACGAGCGCCGTGAGATCGCCCTGCTGCTGCGCGACCCGGCCTTGGGCCTCACCGCCGCCGCCGACGGACTGCTGCGCTTCGAGCGCAACGCCCCCGCGAGCGCCCGCCTGGCGCAGGAGGTGGCCATCGTCCCGGCGCACGACCTGGCGGAGCAGACGGCCTACTTCGGCCCGATCCGGCTGCTGGGCGCTGCGGTGGAGCCGCTGGGCGGCCGGCGCTACCAGGCGCGCTTCGCCTGGACGGCGACGGCGCCGCTCCCCGCCGACCGCAGCCTGATCGCGGTGAGCACCCTGGACGGTGTGGCCGGGCGGATCGTCCACCTGCCCACCTTTGCCCTGCTGCCTACGGCCGTGTGGCCCGTGGGGGCGATCATTCGCGAGGAGTTCGACCTGGAACTGCCCGCCGATCTGCCGCCCGGGCGCTACACCTGGCGCGTGGCCTGGTACGACCCGGCCCACGCCGAGGCCTATGCCACGGACGAGCGTAGTCGCTTCATGGGGGCGGCGCCGGTCGCCGTCGCCACCATCGAGCTTTCACCTGGAGGACGTTATGGCCTACGTTAAGCACGGCCTGCGCCTGGTCATATCCGCCGCGATGCTAGCCTGGATCGCGACCCAGGTTGACCTGGGCAGCGTCGGCGCGGTGCTGGCCCAGGCCAACCCGTCCTGGCTGCTCGCCGGCGTGGCGATCAATCTGCTCGCGATCGTCTGTGCCGCCTGGCGCTGGCAGACCCTGCTCGGCGGGCTCGGGCTGCGCATCCGGCTGCCACGCCTGCTGCGCGTGGTCCTGTCCGGCGCCTTCTTCAACATGTTCCTGCCCTCCTCGGTGGGTGGCGACGTGATGAAGATGGTGCTGATCGCCCCCGAGATGGAGCAGCGGGAGGATGCGGTCTCGTCAGTGTTGATGGACCGCGTAGTTGGCCTGGCGGTGACGATCGCGGTCGGGCTGGCCGCAGTGCTGCTGCTGCCGAGCGTCTGGCGCAACGGGCCAATGCTGATCAGTCTCGCGCTGGCGCTGCTGGCCTTCGCTGCGGGGGCGACGCTGCTCTTCAGCCGGCGTCTGCTCGCGCTGGCCGCCCGTCTCAGCCCACCGTTCATCTGGCGCCGGGTCGGGCCGCCCGTGCAGCGCGTGCAGCGCTCGCTGCTGCGCATGGCCCATCGCCGTGACATCCTGGTGCAGGCCGCGGTCATCTCGGTGCTGCGCCAGGTCGCGATCTGCGGCTCGGTCTACTGCGCCGGCCAGGCCTTCGGCTTCGGGCTGGGCCTGGTGGCCTACTTCGCCACCGTGCCAATCGCCGTGGCGATCACCGCGCTGCCACTGGCGGTCAACGGCCTGGGCCTGCAGGACAACGCGCTGATCCTGCTGCTCGCCGGCTTCGGGCTGAGCTCGGCGCAGGCCCTCAGTCTCTCGATCTTCCTCCACGCCATGCGCAATGGCGTCGGGCTACTCGGCGGCCTGATCTTCGCCCTGACCCGTGACAGGGTCGCACCTGCATCCACCGCGACCCCGGCCACACCGGAACCAGCAGCCGGGCAGGCCGAACGCTCCCTGTAGGCCGAGGCCGTACGGGCGGCCCGGCGTTGGGGGGATGATACCATTTCCGATTGCAGATTTTGGATTGCAGATTGCCGCACATGGCGTCACGATGAGCGATGACGGCAACGATAATGCGGAACTGCCAACTGGATTTGGTATGACATCATGTCTTGCACGCTCTCGGCGGTCGTGGGAAGATTCCTCGCTGCGCTGCGCTCCGCTCCTCAGAACCAGATGATTCATGTCATGCCGAACGGAGCCGCAGGCGGAGTGATACCATTTCCGATTGCAGATTTTGGATTGCAGATTGCCGCACATGGCGTCACGATGAGCGATGACGGCAACGACAATGCGGAACTGCCAACTGGATTTGGT
>JACAEO010000384.1 GCA_013388805.1 Chloroflexota bacterium | reverse complement strand
TTTCGCGATGCGAAAGCTTCGGCCCGTTAAGTGATTATATTGCATATTCAAAATACTTTAATGCAAAAAGACGGGTTTCATGAATTTTTCATACCAAATAGATATCACACGCGCAAATTATTGAACTTTCAAGTGTCGCTGTGCTATGATGGGCCAACACACGCACGAACGGAACCTGGCAGGCGCGCACTGGCGACGACGATCCAATCACGCACTGATGGCGCCTGCGGTCGCAGAGCGATCTGCGGCCAGGAGCGGGCCAGCGGGCCCGGGCGGTGTGCGGGCTCTCGCACAGGGAGGAAGCTATGCACGACCTGGTGATCATCGGTGGCGGCGCGGCGGGGCAGGCGGCGGCGATGTATGCGCGGGGCAAAGAGCTGGACTTCTTGCTGATCGCCGATCGGCTTGGCGGACGGGTCGAACGCCCGGCTCCGGCCGATCGCGATTACCTGGTAGGCAATATTCTGGTCCATTACGACGGCCCCGATGCTGACGATGAGGAGAACCTGCTGATCGGCAGCTCGGTCGTCCATCGCTTCGCGCGCCAGCTCCGCGACCAGCGTGACTATATCCTGCAGGATCGGGCACGGGCGGTACGGCGCGACGGCGATGGCTTCGTCGTCGATACCGAGCGCTCGGGGCCGGTGGCCGCATGCGCGGTGATCGTCGCAACCGGTGCCACGCCGCGCCGCCATCCCCACCTGAACGGGAATGCCGCGCTTCTTACCGAGCTCGGCCATGGCACGACCCAGCACCGTTCCACCCTGACCGGCAAGCACGTGGCCATTGTCGGTGAGACGGCCCAGGCGCTGCATAGCGCGGCCGAGTTTGCCGCGAGCGCGCTGCAGGTCTACCTGTTGCTGCCTGGCGCCGGGGCGGCCGACCGCTCCGAGGTGGCGTTGCTGCGGCAGCGCCCGAACATCGCGGTGCTGCCCGGCTACCAGGTGGTCGATGTCGTCACCGAACGCGCCCGTCGCGTGCTGGTGATCCGCCGTGGTGATGAGGTGAGCCGCCTGGTGGTCGATGCCGCCTTCGCCGACCTGGGCTATGAGCCGGCGAGTGGTCTGCTGCACGGCCTCGGGGTGACCGGCGCAGGCGGCTTTGTGCGGGTCGACCGCGACCACGCAACGAGTGTGCCGGGCCTCTTCGCGGCCGGTGATGTGACCATGCCTGCCGGCGAGCAGGTGCTGACCGCGATCGGCGACGGCGCGCGGGCCGCGCGCAGCGCGCACTTCTACCTGCTCACCCGCCCGGTGCAACCAGTTATGCGTTGATATCACCCGGTTGCGGCGGCGGCTGGTCGGTCAGTGCCAGCCGGCCGGCTATGTGGTTCATCGTATGGGCAAGCGCCAGCCTCCGCGCAGGTACGTGCGCGCGGTGGCTGGCGCGCACCTTTGCTGCGCAGTGGGCTGGCGTGTCGCCGTAGGTGCCGACGACATCTTCAGCTCCGCTATGCCAGGCTGACCCGCCCACTGACGGAGGCAGGCCACGTCGAGCGCATCGTCTTGCACCCGCAAAATAGCCTGCACATCACGCCACTGCCGGTCAGAGGGGGCCAGTTTGTACCACTCCAGCTTCGCCAGTACCGTATCCTCAGCACTCGCCACGCGCAGCGTTCCGCCGTCGTAGGCGCAGAAGCTCGCCCGCTGCGCCGCGTCGGCCCGCACTTCAGACAGGCGCACCAGTGCATCGGTGATGTCGCCTGGCAGAAACGTGAAGCCCTCCCGAAGCGCATCCACAAGCGCAGACACATCACGGGCTGAAAGGTTCAGCACCACGTCGATGTCGCGGGTGGTGCGGTTGATACACGGTTCAGCCTGACACGGTTTGCGTTGAAGGCTGCAGACGAAACATCGAGAGCGGATACTGCGACTCCGTAAGCGAGGAGCGTATCACGTCCCCACCGCTTGTGAACGTTCCATCATCGAAATCCTACACACGCCAGCCATCACACATCGAGCTCCGTCACCTCGGCGGCGTGGGTCTGGATGAAGCGCCGGCGCGGCGGCACCAGGTCGCCCATGAGCATAGTGAAGGTCTCGTCAGCCCGCTGCGCGTCTTCGAGCGTCACCTGGAGGATGACCCGGTTGGCCGGGTTCATCGTCGTTTCCCAGAGCTGCTCAGCGTTCATCTCGCCGAGACCCTTGTAGCGCTGGATCTCCACTTTGCTGCCCGCCGGCAGACTGGCGATGTAGCTATCGCGCTCGGCGTCGGAGTACACATACCGGTGCTCCTTGCCGTGCTTGATCCGGTAGAGTGGCGGCTGGGCGATGTAGAGGTGGCCGTTGGTGATCAGCTGGCGCATATGCCGGAAGAAGAACGTCAGCAGCAGCGTACGAATGTGGCTGCCGTCGACATCGGCGTCGGTCATCAGCAGGATCCGGTGGTAGCGCAGCTTATCGGGGCTGAACTGCTCGCCGATTGCGGTGCCGATCGCGGTGATCAGCGCCTTGACCTCGGCGTTGGAGAGCATCTTATCGAGGCGGCTCTTCTCCACGTTGAGGATCTTGCCGCGTAGCGGCAGGATGGCCTGGAAGCGGCGGTCGCGCCCCTGCTTGGCGGTGCCGCCGGCCGAGTCGCCCTCGACGATGTAGAGCTCGCAGCGGGCCGGGTTGGTGTCCGAGCAGTCGGCCAGCTTGCCGGGCAGTGAGAAGCCCTCCATGGCGCTCTTGCGCGCCGTCTCCTTGACCTTCTGTACCGCCAGGCGGGTGCGCGCCGCCGCGATCGTCTTCTCGATGATCCGCCGCGCATCGCCGGGGTTCTCATCCAGCCAGGCGGCAAAGGCGTCGCTCAGCACCGTGGCGACTGCGCCGGCGGCCTCGGGGCTGACCAGCTTCTCCTTGGTCTGCGAGCTGAACAGCGGGTCCTTCAACTTGACGCTGATCACCGCAGTCAGCCCTTCACGCACATCATCGCCGGTGAGGTTGGCCTCATTCTCCTTGAGAATGTTCTTGGCCCGGGCATAGTTGTTGATGATCCGGGTCAGCGCGGTGCGAAAGCCCGAGAGGTGCGCGCCGCCATCGGTATTGTTGATGTTGTTGGCAAAGGTGTAGACCGAATCGGTATCGTAGGTATCGGTATACTGCATGGCCACTTCAACCGCCACGTCATTGACGGTACGCTCCGCGTAGAAGGGCTGTTTGTGCAGCGTGGTCTTGTCCTTGTTCAGGTGGCGCACATAGGAGACGATCCCGCCCTCAAAGTAGAAGTTCACCTCCTGGCCATCGCGCAGGTCCACGAATTTGAAATGCAGGCCCTTGGTGAGGTAAGCCATCTCGCGGAAGCGCTGGGCCAGCGCCTTGAAGTTGTAGTCGATGCCGTCCTTGAAGATCAGCACATCGGGCATGAAGTGAATCGACGTCCCGGTGCCCTCAGCCGGGCCCACCGCCCGCACCTCGCTCTGCGGCTTGCCGGCGCGATACTCCTGCACCCAGAGCTGGCCGTGGCGCCGAACCTCGGCGCGCATCCACTCCGAGAGCGCATTGACCACCGAGAGGCCCACGCCGTGCAGCCCCGAGGAGACCTTGTAGCCCCCGTCGCCGAACTTGCCGCCGGCATGCAGCTCGGTGGCCGCCAGTTGCAGCGCCGAGACCTTGTGCTTGGGATGGATGTCGACCGGGATGCCGCGCCCGTTGTCGGTGACCTTGACCGAGCCGTCCTCGTGGATGGTGATCTCGATCCGGCTGGCATGGCCGGCGAGCGCCTCATCGACCGAGTTATCGACCACCTCTTTGATCATGTGGTGCAGGCCGTTGATATCCGTCGGCCCGATGTACATACCGGGGCGCTTGCGTACGGCATCAAGGCCCTCGAGCACGGTGATCTGGCTCGCGTCGTAGCTCTGGGGTTGGGCGGTAGCTGGAGTTTCGTCGTTCATGGTCTGTTCTTCCTCGGGTCCGCTAAAAGACGCTCTTCGCCCCACCCAACGGGGAGAGGTCAGGCCTTTCAGGGGTAGAGTTTCTGGCGGATGGCGTCCTGATGCGCTGCGTGCCCTCACCCCCCTTCCCCCTCTCCCAGGCTGGGAGAGGGGGAAGGGGGGTGGGGTATGCGGGGCCTGGGGGCGCAACTCCCAAAAACCCTACCCCTGAGAGGAGGTCAGGCGGGGGGCCGTGCCGCACGCAGCGCCGTATCTGCAAGGTACTGGCCCTACCCGCCCCAGCGGAGGATGCGCTCACGGTAGAACTCCAGGCGCGCGGCGCTGAGGCCGCTGCCGACATAGGCGCTGCCAAGCATGGCCACCGCGAGGCCCAGCGGGTTCTGGGCCAGCTGGCGCCAGATCACCGCGAGGCCGCTGCTGATCACGAAGCTTACGAGGAGCAGCCCGAGCGTGCCCGCCACGTCGCGGCGGACGATGCGCACGCTGCTGGCGATCGCGCGGAGCGGCCCGGCCCGGCTGATCACGATCGCCTCGGGCGCGAAGCCGGTGTAGACGTAGGCCCAGAAGAGCGCGATATACCAGACCAGCAGCACCCCCAGCGTGGCCATAGGGACCAGCGCGACGACCAGCGCCGAGATCGCTAGCAGCGGCAGGGCCAGGAGCACGCCTGCGCCCACCAGGCTCAGCAGGTAGAGCGCGATGTCGCCCGCCACACGCAGTGCCCGCTGCAGGCTGTGGCGCAGTGCAGGCGCTTCCTGGTGCACCGCTTCGGCCAGCAGGGTGAGGAAGACGCTGCTGATCAGCAGCGCCGCCACGTTGATCAGCCCCGCGGCGGCCAGCAACGCAAGCGGCCCCGCCAGACTGATCGGCGCCGCGCGTGGCGCCACGGCTGAGGCCGGCGCCAGCACCGGCACGAAGTTCAGCCAGGCCAGCGCCACCCGCAGGTCGGCGTCGAGCACGTTGCGCACCAGCCGGGCCTGCGTGCCCGCGTCGCTGCCCAGCATGGCAGCTGCTTGCTGCAGCCGCCCCTGCACGGCCGCGGCCAGCGGCGCGAGCACCAGCGGCGCACCAAGCCAGAGATAGGCACTCATTGCCGCAGGAATACTGACCACCCAGAGCCGCCGGTGCAGCGCGCGATAGCCCGCGCCGATCGTGTCGACCAGACTCGCCTTTCGGGGCTTCGCAATGCTCAAGATGGCCTCCTCACAACCTTGCTATTATACCATACCCGGCCCGTTTCCGCTGCGCTATTCGGTACATTTGTTCGCATCGCGATGGTTTCCGCCAGCCGTGAGTATGGTCCAGAAGCGGCCATGCCAGTGTGACCGTTGCGCCACACCTCCACTGCGACGTCACCGTGTCAGCCCGTCACCTCCCCGGCCGGCCCGTCGGCGGATGGCCCCGGTGGCTGCTGCCCGGGCCGCAGCGGGCGGAAGCCCTCGCCGATCACCTCCCCGGCTTCGCCGATCACCATGAAGGCGCCCGGGTCGGCGGCCGCCACCACCGCCTTCAGCGCGCCGACCTCTGCGCGGCTGATGACGCACAACAGCACTGCCCGCGTCGTCCCCGTGTAGCCGCCCACTCCCTCGAGCACCGTCACCCCGCGCCCCAGGTCGTGCAGCAACCCCCTGGTGATGGCTTCCGGGCGGGTAGTGATGATCAGCGCCTGGCGGGCGCCACGCTCGGCCGCAAGCGTGAAATCTACCGTTCTGCTGCTCACAAAGGCCACCAGCAGCGCGTAGAGCACCTTCTCGGGGCCGTAGACGAACAGCCCGGCCCCGAAGATCACGACGTCGCAGATCAGCAACACCCGCCCCGGCTGCACCCCCGTGTGGGCCTCCGCAAGCCGGGCGATGATGTCGGTGCCGCCGGCTGTCCCCCGTGACCGCAGAATCAGCCCGAGCCCCAACCCATCCAGCACGCCGCCGTACAGGCTGTAGAGCAACGGGTCGGCCGTCACCGGCCGCGCATAGGGCGCCAGGCCGTCGATGGCCAGCGCCATAATCACCAGCGCATAGAGCGTGCGCACGCCGAAGACGAAGCCGCCCAGCCGGCGCCAGCCCACGATCAGCAGCGGCACGTTCAAGGCCAGCACCACCGCGCCCACCGGGGTGCCGATCAGGCTGTTCAGCAGCTGTGCCGCGCCGGTCAGCCCGCCGGCAATGACGTTGTTCGGCACCAGGAAGATCCGCACCGCCACCGCGACCAGCAGCGCGCCGATGGTGATCATGGTATAGGCGGCCAGCGTCCGCAGGACGCGCCGCACCCGGGCCCTGTTGCGGCTGGGCATCGCACATCTCCCCACAGGTACCTGACAGGGCCAGGTGATGCCTTCCCTGGTTGGATCAGGTTCAGAAACGGGCGCCAGTATACCTGAACCTCGAAACGTGGGCAATGCGCCGCACATTCACGACCGTGTATAATGCAACGGAGAAAAGTCAAAGGATCACCATGCTCACCTATGAGAATTTTGTCTCGGTGCTACTTGGCGTGATCGAGCGCATGGGGCTGAACGTTGCCTATACCCAGGAGTTGCTCGATACCCACGCCCTCGGGCGCAGCCTGAGCATCACCTGTCTCCCCGATGGGGTGGTCGATGACAGCGGCCCCCAGGAGCCGGCCCTGCGCGCGGTCATCGCCTTCCGCTGGTCACCGGAGTTCACGGTGTTCTCGCTGCGAGGTGCCGACTCGCTTGATGGCATCGAGCGCTTTGTCGATGAGCGGCTCTTCGCCCAGGCCCGGAGCGGGCCCTCGCTCGACGTGGAGGTCACCTACCATCTGCCCGTCGATGGCGAGCTGCAGCACGATGCGCGCGATCTGCCCGCCATCGCTCACGCTGTGCAGCTGCTCCACAACTCGCTGGTCGACGACGAGGATGTGATGCGCGTCGAGAGCATGCTCTCCTTCGGGCCCGGCGGCGCGGCGCGTGTGCAGTCGGTCTCCGCCGTGCGCCTCTGGAGCATTGATGAAGCGCTCTACGATGCCGACCTGCTCGCTCTGACCTTCGAGGAGCTCTGTGCCGAGCTCCATGCCATGCTCGAATTGCTCAACGCGCAGTATGGCGCCCCCGCCGATGAGGAGCCGGGCGGCGCCGATCGGCGCCCCACCGACCGCAGGTATCTCAAGCCCCCGACGGCTTAGGAAGCCCGCTCCGGCATGCGTGCCCTCTTTCCCCCCGAGGCCCTCGCCGCTCTGGTCACGCCAGGCGTTGCCGAGCGCTGGGCCGCGGTGCAGGCCCGGCTCCACCCGGCGCTGGCCGCGCTGGCTGAGCATGTGCGCGCAGCCGCCGCGCGCCGCTTCCCGCGCGAGTGGCCGCTCTACGAGGTGAGCTTCAAGAGCCAGCGCTATCTGCACCGTGGCCGTGGTCAGCGCGATCCGATCGCCGACTACTGGGTCGCCTTCGACCGGCCGCCCCGCGGCGCGGGTGTGCTGGTGGCGGTCAGCGCCGCCGAGCAGGCGGTGCTCGTCGGCCTGCAGCTCTGGCGCGCCCGTAAAGACGACCTGGCGCGCCTCTGGGCCGGCGCCCGCCCGGTCTGGCAGCCGCTCGTCACCCGGATCGCCGAGCAGGGCCAGGCGCGCTTCGCCGCTACCGAGGAGGCCACCTCGCCGCTCTGGATCGACCGCTACCTTGGCGCCCGCGGCGCCAGTTACCTCTGGGCTGGCTTCGTCTACCCGTGGGCGGCCATGCCCGCCGACCTCGAGCAGCGTATCATCGCCGATGTGCTTGACCTGCTGGCGCTCAACGAGGCGCTGATGGAGCAGGCCGAGGCGGGCGCGCCCGTGGGCCTCGCCCGCCTCCGCGAGCAGCCGGCAGCCTACCCCGCCGCTGGCATGCCCCCCATCGAACTGATCGCCGAGCGCATCCGCGCCCGCGGCTTTACGATTGGCGACCTGCCGCTGCGTGCCTACCATCTCGCCCTGCAGACCCGGCCTCTGGTCATCCTCGCCGGCATCAGCGGCACCGGCAAGACGCGCCTCACCCGCCTCTACGCCGATGCCGTCTATGCCATCCCCCCCGGACGCGACAACCCCTACTACCTCGTGGTGGCGGTGCAGCCCGACTGGCACAACGCCCGCGACCTGCTGGGCTACTACAACACCCTCACGGCCAGCTACCACCCCACCGCGTTCCTGCGCTTTCTGCTGCAGGCCGCCGCCGACCCACAGCAGCCCTACTATCTCTGCCTCGATGAGCTGAACCTGGCCCGCCCCGAATACTACCTGGCGCCGATCCTCTCCGCCATGGAGACCGCCGAGGCGACCATCGACCTCGGCGCCCCGCTGGCCGAGGTGCCGCTCGCCGGTGGCGGCGTGGTACGCAACCCGCTACGCCTGCCGCTCAACCTGCGCATCGCCGGGACGGTCAATGTCGATGAGAGCACCTTCGCCCTGAGCGACAAGCTGCTTGACCGCGCCAACCTGATCGAGTTGACCGAGGTCGACCTGGCGAGCTTTCGCGCCAGCTATGGCGCACCGCTGGACGAGCAGCTCTGGCAGACGCTGGTGACGGTCCAGGGGTTGGCGACGGCGGCCGGCCACCCCTTTGGCTATCGCACGCTCGGCGAGATGCTGCGCTTCATCGAGCAGGCCCGCGACACGCTCACGCCAGCCCAGGCCCTCGACCTGCAGATCAAGCAGAAGGTGCTGCCCCGCCTCCGCGGCGAGGACGGGCCACGCCTCCGCCGCGCCCTCAACGACCTGCTCAGCCTCACGCTGGGTCTCGCGCCGGAAGCCTGGGGCCGTGCCGCCCGGGTGACGCCCGACCAGCTCGCCGGTGCATCCTATCCTGAGAGCGCCGCCAAGCTCCGCCAGATGCTCGAGCGCCTCGACCAGGACGGCTTCACCGATTTCTATACCGTGTCCTAGCGCATTGGTACGAACAGGTCGCCTGGACGCGCACTAGTGCGATTGCAGATTGCAGATGTGCGATGGTAGATTGGGCGCGGCGCAGCTGGACACGGTCGAGGTCGCGCTGATGCCCGAACAGGTCGCCTGGAACTGCACTAGGCAAGCCGCAGCACGGCGAGGCAGGCGATCGCGGCAGGCTCGCGGGCCACTTCTTGCCAGCTGCGGCCCCGATCCTCAGAGCGCAGCACCTGGCCGCTGCTGGTCCCGGCCCAGATGTAGTCCATATGGTAGCTGGCCGGGGCCAGGGCCAGCACGCGCCCATCGAGGCCAGGCGCGATCGTCACCTGTTCCCAGCTGGCCCCACCGTCCTCGCTGCGCACCAGCGTGGTGCCGTCGGCGATCGCGGCGATCAGCGTCTCCTGTTTCCCGGCGAGCAGGGCCAGCGTGTCGGCCCCCGGGGCGGGCGGGTAGGCACTGTACCAGCGCGCAGGGCCCTGGGCGGTGGAGAGCAGTGGCCCGGGGGCATTGAGCAGCGCCAGCAGGTCCGCGGCGTCTGCCGCGGGTGCGTCTGCCCAGCTCTGCCCGCCGTCGTCGCTACGCAACGGCGGGCCATCGTCAAGCGCGACCATCAGGCTCAACGCGCTGGCCGCGATGATAGCGCGCACGGCCCGTCCCTCAAGCACCCGCCCGATGCGCCGCCAGCGCCCGCTGCCCCCGGGGTCGCTGTAGATCGCCAGCCCCTCGCGCGTACCCACGTAGACAATACTGGCCCTGGCCATACCTACCTCCCCAGCAGACGGTCGCGTCACCAGGCGTCACGCATTGCCCCCGCCGCGACACCCCGACCGGTAGCATAGCATCGCCGCCATAGCGGCGCAAGCTGCGCTTACCAATGGGGGGCGCGGGTGTCCCGCCCGCGCACTCGGCGTGGGAGCAACGGCGTTCGCCAGCAGGATCGTTGCACAAGCCCTGCCTGGCATACAACCAATACATCACGCCAGCGCGATCTGTGCTATCCTATGCATATCAGTCCATGCTCCGGCAATCCTCAACCAGGCCTCCCGGCTCTGGCGCTGTATGGGTGGTCTCCGGTCGTTGGCACACCGGGTGTGCGCGCCGGTTGGTAACCGTCGTCGGTCATCGGCCCACGGCCGGTTCAGGCATGCCGCAGCTGAGTCGGCACCGCTCAGGACTGATCCCGTCCCGGTGCCTGATCCACAAGGAGAGAATTAGGATGCGACGACTCCTGACCCTGGTGCTGGCGAGCCTGCTGCTCGTCATCCTGGTGGCCTGCGGCGGCACGCCCGCCGCTCCGCTTGCGCCAACAGACTCCCCGGCCGGCGGCACAGCAGCCGGGCCCACCGCCGTCACGAGCACCCTGCCCGACCTTGGCGGGCGCCAGGTGACGATCGCCGTCGAGAATGCGTACCCACCGTTCAACTACATCAACCCTACCACCAATCAGGCCGAGGGCTGGGATTACGACGCCTGGAACGAGATCTGCCGCCTGCTGAACTGCACCCCGGTCTACCAGGAGGCCTCCTGGGAGGGAATGATCCAGGCCGTGGCCAATGGCCAGTTCGATGCCGCCGCCGACGGCATTACCATCACGGCGGAGCGCGCCCAGCAGGTCGACTTCTCTGATGGCTACATCCAGGTTGCCCAGCGCCTGCTGGCCCGCGTTGGCGAGGACCGCTTCGCCAGTATGGACGAGTTTGTCGCCAATGAGGCGCTGCGCCTCGGCACGCAGACCGGCACCACCAATTACGAGACGGCTGCGCGCCTGCTGCCCGAGAGCCGCATCCAGGCCTTCGAGCAGTTCCCCTTCGCCGTGGCGGCGCTGATCAACGGCGACGTTGATGCGGTGATCATCGACGAGACCGCGGGTCAGGGCTACGTCGGCACCAATGCTGAGCAGGTCCAGCTGGTCGGCGAGCCGCTGACCAGCGATCAACTCGGCTTTATCTTCCCCAAGGGTAGCGACCTGGTTGAACCGGTGAACCTGGCGCTGGCCGAGATGCGCGCCAGCGGTAAGCTCGATGAGCTGGCACGCAAGTACTTCAGTGCCGAGTTCAAGCTGCCCGGCAGTTGACATGAAACGCCGATAGTATGATTCATGTCATTCCGAACGGAGCCGCAGGCGGAGTGAGGAATCTGGCGGTGCCCATGCTTCTCAAGACCCCTCGCGGAGCCTGCCCTGAGCGCAGCCGAAGGGCTCGGGGTGCCATGGGTTGCTTCCGGTGCCACTGGTCCGCCGCCGGGCCACACGCTCCTCCTCAGAACCAGATGGTTCATGTCATTCCGAACGGAGCCGCAGGCGGAGTGAGGAATCTGGCGGTGCCCATGCGCCGCAAGACCCCTCGCGGAGCCTGCCCTGAGCGCAGCCGAAGGGCTCGGGGTGACATGGGTTGCGCCCGGCGCCA
>JACAEO010000265.1 GCA_013388805.1 Chloroflexota bacterium | reverse complement strand
GTATAAGATGGCTCCGCTGTCACACACCCGGCCGCCGGAAGCGGACGTTGACGTAGCCCTGCGCAAGCCTTGCGGGTGCTAGCGCCCATACGCATCAAGTTACGGGCTGCGGCCGTGCCGCTCACCCACACGGAAGGATGAAAGCTTTGTTGTGTTGGCCTGTCGCGTGGCAGCCGCCGCCCTGCCAGGGGCGTATCTTGATGCGTATGGTGCTAGCGCCCCGCGGCCCGGCGTGCTACAATAGGCCACAACGCGGTGTTGCGTTGCGTGTGCCTGTGTATGCGCCTGTCTGGCGCCTGGTTGGGAGCCCGTGATGGAGACCTTCGCGCTGATCGTTCGCTATGGCTTCCTCGTCGTCCTGGCCATCGAGGCTGTGTTTGTTGGCCGGGCGTTCCTCGGCCTCATGCGCGAGAAGGCGCTCGCAACCAGGCCCGCCCCTGCCGAGGAATAGCCCGTGGCCCATCGGATCCTGCACATCTCGGATTTGCACGCCGGCCCGCCGTTTCGCCAGCACATCGCTGAACGCCTGGTTCGCCAGGCCCACGCGCTCCAGCCGGACCTGGTCGTGATCTCCGGCGATTTTGTGCAGCGCGCCGATTTCACCAGCCAGTGGCGCACCGCCCGCGAATTGCGCGCGGCCCTGCCTGGCCCGCAGCTGGTCGTGCCGGGCAATCACGACGTGCCGCTCTACCATCTGCACCTGCGCCTGCTCAACCCGCTCGGGCGCTATCGCCGCTATATCAGCCGCGAGCTCAACCCGGTCTTCGAACGGCCCGGGTTGGTCGTGGTCGGAGCCAGCACCGCCCACGGCCTGACCGTCGATGGCGGGCGCCTCAACCGGCGCCAGGTCGCGGCCCTGCGGCGCATCCTCAACGGCTATCCGCCCGAGGTCTGCCGGGTCGTCGTCTGGCATCACCCGGTGGTCAATCCGCCTGGCCTGCAGCGCAACCGCGTGATGGCCGGCACCACCGCGGCGATCCGGCTCCTCGACGAACTGGCCGCCGACGTGTTGCTCTGTGGCCACGTCCATGTCTCCTATATCGGCAATACGCGCGATGTGGCCGCTGACCTGCAGCACGGGACGATCATCTGCCAGAGCGGCACCTCTACCTCGAAGCGCGGCTATGGCCGTGAGCACGGGCAGAACTCCTGCAATCTGATCACGATCGACCAGGAGCGCATCCAGATCACCCCGCTGCTCTACCAGGCAGAGATGGATAACTTCGTGCCGGTCGCTGAGCACTGCTTTCCGCGCCGGAACGGTACCGCTGCCACTCCGCCGCCAGCGACGCGCGATCTGGCAGTGAGCTAGCGGTCGATGAAACCACCAGTGGACCAGCCGCCAACCCTGCTGACGCGCCAGATCGCCGCGCTGCGCCTGGCAATGGCCAACCCGGAGCTCGCCAGCCTCGAGGATCTGCTCGTGCTGCGTGACCTCACGGGCGAGCCGATCCGGCCCATGCAGCCCCCGCCCGGCGTCACGCCGCGCGAGGCGGCAGCGCTCCTGCTGCTCTACCCGAGCGCGGGCGAACTCTGGCTGCCCCTGACGGTCCGCTCGGCGCGCCTCACGACCCACCGGGGCGAGGTGTCGCTGCCCGGGGGCGGCGCCGACCCCGACGACGCCAGCCCGGTCGCCACCGCGCTGCGTGAGGCCTGGGAAGAGCTCGGCATCCGGCCTGCCAATGTTGAGGTGCTGGGCACCCTCACCGCCTTCTACATCCCGCCCAGCAACAACCGGCTCACCCCGGTGGTCGGGCTGAGCGTCGGCGAGCCCGATCTGCGCCCCGACCCCAACGAGGTCGAGGCCGCCTTCAGCGTGCCCCTGCAAACCCTGCTCGACCCGAGCTGCGTCCGCGAGGAGATCTGGGAGCGGCGCGAGGTACGGATGCGCGTCCCCTACTTCGCCCTGGAGGGCTACAAGGTCTGGGGCGCCACCGCGCTGCTGCTCAGCGAACTGGTAGCCAGGTTGCGGCGCGCCGGCCTGTAGGTGCTATCTACCCGCGAGCTGTATGCTCAACACCTTCCATCTGCGTACATTTCTAGCTGTTGTTGATGCGGGCAACTACTCGACGGCCGCCGCTGCCCTGCACATGACCCAGCCTGCGGTCAGCCAGCAGATCCGCGCGCTTGAGGAACAACTGGGCGATATTCGCCTGTTCCGGCGCGTCGGCCAGCGCATGGTGCTGACCCACGCAGGCGAGGAGTTGCTCGGCAGTGCGCGCGAGCTCGTACGTCTCGCGGAGCGGGCCGAGCAGTCGCTGCTGGCGCTCAAGGGCCAGGTCGCCGGGCGGGTCGTCGTCGGCTGCACGCCAAGCGGCGGTGAACGCCTGCTGCCGCGCCTGCTCGCCGCGTTCCACGAGCGCTTCCCCGTCGTCGGCCTTGAGCTCGTCGTCGCGCCTGCGGACGCCCTGCTCGATGCCCTCGGCGAGCGCACGATCACCATCGTGCTGGTCGAGGAGCCCCAGCGCCGGCGCGGCCTCGAGGCGGTGCTGCTGGGCACGGAGCCGGTGGTGCTCGTTGCGCCGATCGGCCATCCGCTGCTGAAACAGCCGCCGCTGGCGCCGAGCGTCCTGCGTGATCAGCCCCTCGTCCTCCCCCGTGGCGGCTCACCCCTGCGCCGGGCAGTCGAGGAGGCCCTGCGGCGCCGTGGCCTGACCGTCAGCGACCTGCAGCCGGCGCTCGAGTCCGATAGCATCACCGTGCTGCTGCAGGCGGTGCGCGCCGGGCTTGGCCTGGCCTTCCTGCCCCGCAGCTGCGCGCCGGCCCGCGGCGAGGGCGTGGGCCACGTCGAGCTCGTTGCCACCTCCATCCAGATCGACTGGTTCCTGGTGCGCTCTCGCGAGCGAGGCAGCCCCGGCGCCGCCCAGTCGTTGTACGACTTCCTGAGCGGGCCCCAGGCGCGCGCCCTCCTCGTGCGCGCCGTCCTGCGCCCGCCCGCCGAGGAGGGTGGCCCCCACGCCGCCCCCCCCGCGCGCCGCGCGCCAACCAGCGAACGCTAAGCGTTTCTGCCTATGTAATACCATTTTGGCTTGCCGATTTTGGATTGTGGATTGCCGCGCATGGCGTTCCAATGAGCTCTGACGGTAACACCTATGCGGGTTGCTCAATTCCAATTGGTATAATACCAAATCCAGTTGGCAGTTCCGCATTGTCGTTGCCGTTATCGCTCATCGTGACGCCATGTGCGGCAATCTGCAATCCAAAATCGGCAATCGGAAATGGTATAAGCGTTTCTGCCTATGGTTGATACGATCATCATCGGAGCGGGTGCCGCCGGCCTTGCCGCCGCCCAGGCCCTGCAGGCTGCGGGCGAGCGTGTGCTGCTGCTCGAGGCCCGCGACCGCGTAGGCGGACGGATCGCCACTGACCGCACCTATGGCCCGGTCGAACTGGGGGCCGAGTTCATCCACGGTGACCGCGCCAGCACCTGGGCGTATGTGCGTGCCGCTGGCCTGCAGACGGTGCCCTGGGGTACGGTGCGCCGCTTCGCCCGCGGGGGCCAGGTGCTCCCCCCCGACGACCCGGCCATCGCTCGCACCTTCGCGCTCTACGCGGCCGCCACGAGCTACCAGGGCCCTGAACTCAGTGTGGCCGCGCTCCTCGCCCGCCACGCCGCCGCCGATGACCCTGCCCTCGGCTTTGCCCTGCGCTGGCTCGCCAACCTCGAGGCCGCCGATCCCGCGCAGCTCAGCGCCGCTGCCATCACCCGCGAGCGCGCCGAGAGCCAGAATGGCGAGGGCAATTTTCACATCCTCGATGGCTACGACCGCCTGGTGGCGCAGATGGCCGCCGGGCTGCCCATCCGCCTCGCCAGTCCCGTCATCCTGCTCGACTGGGCGCCTGGCCAGGTTGTCGCCCACCTGGCGGGCGGTGAGCGCCTGACTGCGCGCCGCGCCGTCGTGACGGCGCCGCTGGCCCTGCTCCGCGCCGCTCGCCCCGCGTTTCGCCCCGCATTGCCCCCGGATAAACTGGCCGCTCTCGACGCGATCGCCGTCGGCCACGTCAGCAAGCTCATCCTCTGGTTCAGCCGGCAAACCTGGCCGGACTTCAGCGTGCTCAGCACCGATGGCCAGGTGGTCACCTGGTGGCCAGTGGAGAGCGCCGCCACCCCCACCCTGATGGGCTACGTTGGCGGCCCCGCCGCGCTCGCGCTCGCGGCCCGCGGCGAGGCCGGCGCGATTGCGCTGGGCCTGGAGGAACTGGCGACGCTCTTCGGGGCCGAGGTGCGCGCGGCCTGCCTGGGCGGGCGCCTGGCCGACTGGTCGCGCGAGCCGTGGAGCCTCGGCGCCTATAGCTATAGCCCGCCCGGCATCGGTGCAGCCCGCGCGACCCTGGCGGCGCCGCTCGCCGGCACGCTCTTCTTCGCCGGCGAGGCGACGGTGACCAACGGCCACATCGCCACCGTCCACGGCGCGATCGAGAGCGGGCTGCGCGCCGCCGCCGAGATCCAGGAGGAGCGCAGCCGATGATCGACCTGGCGCCGAACAACCCCTACACCCTGGAGCTCGCCACGCCGCTGGTGGCGGCGGCAGGAAGCCTGGGCTACGGCGTCGAGGTGGCGCGGCAACTGCGCCTGGGGCAGCGCGCGGCAGGCCACGGCCTCGGCGCGCTGATCACCCGCACCACCACCGCCCGGGGGCGCCGCGCTCGCCCCGGGCCCACCCTGATCGAGACCCCGGCCGGGCTGCTCTACACCGGCAGCGAACAGAACCCGGGCATGCGCACCGTGCGCGAGCGCTTCGCGCCGATCTGGGCCGGCTGGGAGCTGCCGGTGATCGTGAGTGTGGCCGGCCACGACGCGGCCGAACTCGCCGCGATCCTGGCTGATCTCGATATGCTGGAGGGCGTGCGCGGTATCGAACTGCCGCTCGCCGCCCACGACGCCGCGACGCCCGAGCTCGCGGCCCGGCTGGTGGCGGCGGCCCGTGCCGCCACGCCGCTGCCGCTGATCGTCAAGCTGCCTGCCCATCACACTGACCTGGCGGTGCTCGCTGCGGTAGCCGTGGCCTCAGGCGCCGACGCCCTCAGCCTGATCGACGGTGTGCCCGCCGCAGCCCCCCGCGGCGACGCCCGGGCCGAGGGCTTGCTCTGTGGCCCCGCGC
>JACAEO010000264.1 GCA_013388805.1 Chloroflexota bacterium | reverse complement strand
GCGCTGGCTGCGCCAGCGCCGCGGCCTTTTCCAGGGCGATCGACCGCCTACGCCTCGCCCAGTTCCTCCAGGACCAGCTGGCGCAGCCGCTCGGTTGCCCGGTGCTGCAGCGCCTTGACCGAGCCAACGGTCCGGCCCATCTGGCGGGCGGTCTCCTCCAGGTTCAGGCCATAGACGAAGCGCAGGCTGAGCACGCGCCGCTGGCGCTCGCCAAGCCGCTGGAAGGCACGCCGGACGGCCGCGCGGTCGACGTGGCCGACAACCGCCTCGTCGGGGCCGTCGGCCAGCATGTCCCAGGGCTCTAGCCCCACCTTGACCTGGCGGTCCTTGCGCCGCAGCGCATCAATCGTGCGGGCGTGGGCGATCCGATAGAGCCAGGCGCTGATCGACCAGCCCCGATCTTCGTAGCGCCCAATGCCTTCAAGCACACGGACGAACACGTCGCTGTGGATGTCGCGCGCCAGTTCGGCGTCACCGACGCGAAAATAGATGTACCGATAGATCGCAGGGCTGTAGCGCTCATAGATCGCGCTGAGCGCCTCTGGATCGGCGGCCTGGGCGCGGCGGACAAGGTCGTGTTGCTGGGGTGTCGCGGTCATGGCAGCCTCCTCCGTCGTACAGAGAACAAAACGTACGGCGAGTATAGGCTGCCGCCGGGGAGGACGGGGTGATCAGTCGGTAATGCTGCGGTGACCGCGCCAGTCCGGGCGCGATATGCTACAATGCACGACAGTGGCGCTGCCGCACCAGGCTGCGCCGCCCACGGACCTGGATGACAGGAGCGAGCGGTGCGCGATATGTTTACGCAACCCACCGACGAGGCCGGGTTGCGCGGCAAGGACGATACGATCGAACTACTGAAGGCCTGGGCGGGTACCTCCCTGGCCTTCGCGATCTACCTGGTGGGCGGGCAGGTGCTCAACCGCGCCTTTCTCTACGCGCTGACCGCGGCAGCGCTGACCTGTGGCATCGGCTTTCTGCTACACGAACTGGCCCATCGCATGGTGGCGCGGCGCTTCGGCGCCGAGGCCCACTTCGTGGCCAACAACCCCTGGCTGTTGATCTCGATTGCCCTGGCCTTTCTGCGGATCTTCATCGCGGCACCAGGCGCGGTGTGGCACCGTGGCTACCTCACCGCCCGCCAGAGCGGCCTGATCGCCCTCGCCGGGCCGGCCAGCAACCTCGGGCTCGCCGTGCTCTTCCTCATTGCGGCCTTTGTGGTGCCGGCGACGGTGAGTGTACTGGGCCTGCCGATCAGCAGGGTCTTCGCGATTGGCTACAGCATCAATGCCTGGCTCGGCCTCTTCAACATGATCCCCGCCGGGCCCTTCGATGGCGCCAAGGTTCTCGCCTGGGACTGGCGCGTGTTCGCAGTTACCGTGGCAGTCGGGTTACTTCTGACCTTCGGGATCCGGATCTAGCAGGGTACGGCCCGCGAGCGCACGGCCGCGCCGGCCGTCACCCGGGTTGCGTACCGTCCAAGGAGGGTGGCGACATGCGGACGCCGATCATCGCCGGGAACTGGAAGATGTACAAGACCGTCGGTGAGGCCGTGGATCTGGTCAAGGCCTTGCTCGCCGGGCTCGGGAGCGGGCACGGGCGCGAGGTTGTGGTCTGCCCGCCGTTTACGGCCCTGTACGCGGTGCGCCCGCTGCTGGTAGGCACGGGGATCGCGCTTGGCGCCCAGAACCTCTACCATGAGCGTGAGGGCGCCTTCACCGGCGAAATCGCCCCCGGGATGCTGGTCGATGTCGGCTGTCGCTATGTGATCATCGGCCATAGCGAGCGCCGCCAGTACTTCACCGAGACGGATGCGGGCGTGAACCGGAAGCTGAAGGCGGCGCTCGCCGCCGGGCTGCGCCCGATCATGTGCGTGGGCGAGAGCAAGCCGCAGCGCGATGCCGGCGAGGCCGAGGCGATCGTCACCGGGCAGGTGGGCGCCGGCCTGGTCGATATTTCCGCCGCGCAGATGGCCGAGGTGGTCATTGCCTACGAGCCGATCTGGGCGATCGGCACCGGCGATACCGCGACCCCCGCCGATGCCCAGGCTATGCATCTGGCCATTCGCCATACGCTCGGCGATATGTATGGCGATGCCGTGGCCCAGAGTGTGCGCATCCAGTATGGCGGCAGCGTGAAGCCCGACAATATCGACGAACTGATGGCCCAGCCCGATATCGATGGCGCACTGGTGGGCGGTGCATCGCTCAAGGCCGATAGCTTCCTGCGGATCGTCCATTACCAATAGCCACCCCACCCACCCTATTCGCTCTATTCGTTCCCTCTATTCGATGTACGTGTCTATCCCTCTGGCTGACGGCACAGTGACCAGCGGTACCCAGCCGCCTGGCTCACTGTGCCCTTCGTTTCATGGTTAGTGTTACAACGAGACCTCAGCCGTTGTCGCACACGGAAGCCAGGTCCTGTCACCTTGAGCGGAGCCGTAGGCGGAGCGAAGGGGCCTGGCAGTGCATCTGTGCCGGGATTCCGCGCTGCGAACGGCATGGCTCGCCTCGTTGTACTATTAGGAAGGAGTAAGCCTGGCGCAGCGGGTTCGTCCGGGTGCGCCGGGAACACCATGTCATCCGAGATCGTGATCATTCTGGTGCTGATCCTCGCCAATGGCGTTTTCGCCGGCACCGAACTGGCTATCCTGGGCGCCAGGCGCGGCCGGCTCGAGCAGAAGGCAGAGGATGGCAGTCGTGGCGCGCAGGCCGCGCTCAAGCTGCAGGATGATCCCAATCGGTTTCTTTCGGCCGTTCAGGTTGGTATCACCCTGATCGGTATTCTGACTGGCGCTTTCGGGAGCGCGAGCATTGCAGCCCGGCTTGCACCGACCCTGCGCGAACTGCCGTATGTCGGCCCCTATGCCGATCAGGTCGCCTTCTTCGGCGTGGTGCTGCTGATCACCTACCTCACTCTGGTCTTTGGCGAACTGGTGCCGAAGCGGGTTGCCCTGCTCAAAGCTGAGGCCTACGCGACCCTGATCGCCCCACCGATGACTCTGATCGCCCGCCTCAGCAGCCCGATCGTGGCGCTGCTCTCACTCTCGACCCAACTCGTCCTGCGCCTGATCGGCCTCGGCAATGTCCCGGAGACCCAGGTCACTGAGGAGGATATCCGCGCCCTGGTGCGCGAAGGCGCCGAGGGCGGCACCGTGGAGCCTCAGGAGCGGGAGTTCATCGAGAGCATCTTTAAGTTCACCGACCGCGCCGTGCGCCATATCATGACCCCGCGGCGCGATGTGGAGATGGTCGAGGCTGATGCGACCCTCGGTGAGGTGCTCGACGATCTGTTGGAGAGCGGCTACTCGCGCTTCCCGGTCTATGAGGAGACGCCCGACCAGATCGTGGGCGTGGCCCACGTACGCGACCTGCTGCTGCTCTACCGGCGCGAGGGCGAGAGCGCCCGCGTGCGTGATGCGATCTCGCCGCCGCTGTACGTGCCCGAGAATAGCCGGGCGCTGGCCCTGCTCGCTACCTTTCGCAAGAGCCGCCGCCATATGGCCATCGTGGTGGGTGAGCTCGGCGGCATCGAGGGCGTCGTCACCCTGGAGGACGTGCTCGAAGAGATCGTCGGCGAGATCGAGGATGAGTTCGATATCGCCGCCACGCCGCCCGTCGTGCGCCGTGAGGATGGCTCCCTCCTGGTCGAGGGTACACTCTCGATCGATGAGGTGAAGCAGCTGCTCGACGAAGAAGAACTGCCCGATGAAGAGACCTATCGCTACGATACGCTCGCCGGCTTCGTGATCAGTCTGATCGGGCGCATGCCCAGTACCGGTGATGTCGTCCATTGGGATAAGTGGCGCTTTGAAGTGATTGATATGGACGGCCTGCGGGTCGATAAGGTGCTGATCTCCGAGACCAGCCCCCCCGACGATGCCTGATGCGCAGGAGGCGGGCGTCCGTACCGTGCTGCGCCCGCGCGCATCGCGTTGCTGGTAAGCCTGGATCCAGGGGTATGAACGTAAGGAGCGCGTATGGCCGGTGAAGTAACCCTACGGGCGACCCTCGCCCGCCCCTTTCTTGCCGCGACGACCACACCACAGGTCGCCTATGTGCTGATCGAAGTGCAACCGAGCCAGGTGGTGGCCCAGGTGCGCATGCCGGTCAATGTCAGCTTTGTGCTCGACCGCTCGGGGTCGATGAAGGGTGAGAAGATCGAGCGCGTGCGCCAGGCCACGAGTATGGCCATCGACCTGCTCGATGCCCAGGATATTGCCTCGGTGGTGATCTTCGACCATCGCAGCGAAGTGCTAGTGCCGGCCGCCCCGGTGACCGACCGGCGCGCGATCAAGGATCGCGTGGCCCGTATCCGCGATGCCGGGGGCACCAGGATCGCGCCCGCCGTCGAGCGGGCGCTGCGCGAGATCGGGCGCGACCGCTCGGGCGCCATCCGCCGCCTCGTCCTGCTCACCGATGGCCAGACCGAGAATGAGAAAGAGTGCCTGCTCCGCGCCGACGATGCCGCGCGCCTCGGTGTGCCGATCACCGCCCTCGGCGTCGGTCGCGACTGGAACGAGGACCTGCTGATCGAGATGGCCAACCGCTCCGGCGGTACCGCCGACTATATCGCCCGGCCCGATGAGATTACCGAGTACTTCCGCAATACGGTGCAGAAGGCCCAGAGCACCGCCGTACACAACGCGACCCTCAACCTGCGCCTCGTCCAGGGTGTGACCCCGCGTGCCGTCTGGCAGGTCATTCCGCTGATCGACAACCTGGGCTACACGCCGGTCTCCGACCGCGATGTGACGGTGCCCCTCGGTGAGCTGGAAACCGGCCAGGGTCGGACCATGCTGGTTGAGTTGCTGGTCGACCCGCGCCCCGTGGGCACCTATCGTGTTGGCCAGGTGGAGGTGAGCTACGATGTGCCTGCCCTCGGGCTGACCGGCGAGAAGAATCGCGTTGATGTGCTGCTCACCTTCACCGCCGACCAGAGCCAGTTGCAGCAGGTCAACGCGGGGGTGATGAATATCGTCGAGAAGGTCAGCGCCTTCAAGTTGCAGACCCGCGCCTTGCAGGATCTCGCCCAGGGCGATGTCGCCGGCGCGACCCAGAAACTCAAGAGCGCCGTGACTCGTCTGCTCAACCAGGGCGAGCTCGACCTGGCGCAGACGATGCAGCAGGAGATCGCGAACCTCGAGCAGGGTGGCCAGCTCTCCAGCGAGGGACAGAAGACGATCAAGTTCCAGGGGCGTAAGACGGTGCGGCTCAGTGATA
The DNA here is from genome assembly GCA_013388805.1 of Chloroflexota bacterium. GTDB lineage: Bacteria > Chloroflexota > Chloroflexia > Chloroflexales > Chloroflexaceae > JACAEO01. The sequence continues at coordinate 1,942 of JACAEO010000264.1, read as the reverse complement.
TGGACCTGCCGAAAGAGTGATCACCGTCGATCGACCAGGGTGCGTGGTCGGTCGACGCCAACGAGGCGTATGTATATCCTGATTACCAACGATGACGGGTACGAGAGTGAGGGGCTGGTGGCCCTGCGCAGCGCGCTGAGCAGTGTTGGCGAGGTGGTGGTGGTGGCCCCGGATCGTAACTGGAGCGCGGCCGGCCACTATCGCAAGCTGTTCGACCCGCTGCGGGCCTGGGAGGGTACGCTGGCCGACGGCAGCCCGGCCCTGATCTGCGACGGCACGCCCGCCGATTGTGTCGCCCTCGCGGTGATGGGGCTGCTGCCGCGCAAGCCCGACCTGGTGGTTTCGGGGATCAACCTGGGGGCCAACCTGGGGACCGACCTGCTCTACTCCGGCACCGTCGCGGCGGCGATGGAGGGCATCGTCTTCGGCGTTCCGGGGGTCGCCGTCTCACAGCTACGGGTCAGAGACCGCCCGTGGGATTTTCGGGCCGCCCAGGCGGCGATCGTCCGGCTGGTGCGCAAGATCGAAATCATGGGGCTGCCGGCGGGCATTTTGCTCAACGTCAACGTGCCGGCCCGCGCACCTGAAGAGGTGCGCGGCATCCGCATCGCCCGCCTCGGACGCCGCGCCTACCGCGATGAACTGGTGGTGCGCCACGACCCGCGTGGGCGACCCTACTACTGGATCGGTGGCTCCGAGCCCGAAGATTATGCCGAGGAGGGCACCGACGTCGCCGCAGTGGCCGAGGGCTATGTCAGCCTTACCCCGGCCCATATGGATCTGACCAGTCATCGCTGGCTGGAGGAGCTGCAGGGCTGGGCGCTGGATGCGTAGCCGTGACCTGGCTCTGGCGCGCGCCGGACGCACCACGGCTGACGGCCTGCGGCAACAGGTTCTCGGCAGCCTCGGTGAGCTCGCGGATGTCGCCAAAGGGGCCGCTCTGCGCATCGATGGTGGCCACCGCCAGCGCCATTTGCGGGGCGCGGCCCGCGCGGAGGTCGCGGTAGCCGTAGTGCAGCCTGATGTCGGCGTCGAAACGCCGGGTGAGTTCAGCCGTCACCGCCTCGATCCGCTCGGGCAACGAGATCAGCACGAAGTAGGGGCCGACCACCATCTGGCCGACAAAATCGTCCGGGGCGCCGTGCTGCCGCACCACGTCGCAGAGCAGCAGGGCGGTGAACTTCAACACGTCCTCACCTACCACCACGCCGTAGAGCTGGGTAAAGTGCTCGAAGCCGACAATACGGATGAGCGCCAGCGTCCAGCCCTCGCTGGCGAGCAACTGACGGAGGCGCGTGTTGACCAGTTCGCCGGTGGGCAGATTGGTGACCGGGTGGTAGTGGCCGCGCCGCCGTTCCTCGCGGAGCTGGTTGCGGATGACGGAGTAGAGTTCCTCAATGTCGAAGGGCTTGCCCAGGAAGTAGTCGGCGCGGACGACGTTGTGGGCGGTGAGCCGGTGCTCGCGCTCGCTGAAGGCGGTGAGCACCACAATCGGGATGTTCTGCGTCGCGGGGGCTGAGCGCAGCGCGATGCCCACATCGTAGCCGCTGATATCGGGCAGGCGCACGTCGAGCACCACCAGGTCGGGCGGGGCCTCGTGGCAGAGTTCGAGCGCCTGCCGGCCCCGCGTCGCCACCTGTACCGTCAAACCCTTGCCGCGCAGGTAGAGCTCGAGCAGCCGGGCGATGTCTGGATCGTCCTCGACGATGAGTATGGTTGCGTTTTCGTGGTCCATGCTTGTTGTGGTACCGGGCCCAGCTGTGCTGCACCTGTGTGGGTATGAACGTGGTATCGGCGCCGATTCGCCTGCGGGCGGCGGAGGGTGTGACGCCTATGCTTGCACGCGCCGCCCCGTGGCCGCATCCCGCGCCGCGTGGCCGCCCCGCCGCCCCCGAACTGGGGGCCTGCCCGGCCCCCGGCACCCCCACGACAGCGTCCCGGC
>JACAEO010000002.1 GCA_013388805.1 Chloroflexota bacterium | reverse complement strand
GCCCTGAGCTTTGCTCAGGGCGGCGGCTGCGCTGGGCATGCCCTGACGCCGGGATGCGCAGAAGCTTCCACGTTCCCGTGTAGCCTGACCACGCTTTCCTCACGCTGCCTCGCTGCCCACCGGCGCGAGCGCCGCGATCTGCGCTGCCAGGTCATCGCCCCGCCAGGCGGCCAGGCGCTGCTGGTAGAGCAGGGCCATCCAGATCGGCAGCAGCGGCACCGCGGCGCTTACCCCCGCCGCCAGGGCGGCCACGGTGATCCCCTGGGCCAGCGGCGACTCCGTGCCGAGCAGGAAGAGCGCCGGCAGCGGGATGAGCACCCCCAGCGCGACGGTTGTCGCCAGCGCAGCCGCGCCGAAGACCAGGCTGGCGCACAGGAAGGCCAGCAGGTTCTGGCCAAAACGGTAGCCTGTCATGTCCAGGCTGCGCCGCACCGCCGCGCGGAACGGTAACGGCTCGTGGACGAAGGGCTGCAGTGCGTAGATAGCGGCGCCGTAGACGGCGCCGTTCAGGATCAGGCCCGCCACGTAGATTACGAGCAGTGTAAGAACGGCCACGATGGCGAGTACCCCCACGGCGACCTCGCTGGCCGCTCCGGCCACTGAACCGACGGAAGCGGCTGCCGCGAAGCCGGCGATGCCGAAGAGGTAGAAGACACAGAAGCAGCCGCTGCTGAGCATGGATACGGCAGCGCCGGCGACCAGCATGAACAGCGTGCCGTAGCAGCCCATGCCGAGCACCCGCAGCGGCCCGATTGCCAGGGCCTGCCGCAGGCTCAGTGGCACGCCCTGGGCAGCCATTGCGGCGGCACGGCTCAGCGCGCCCATCACATAGAGGCTGAATGGCAGCACCAGCAGGCTAACCGGTAGCAACAGCAGGAATCCCAACCCGGGAGCCAGCCAGTTCGTAGCAAGGCCCAGGGCCACGGCGGCGCCGAGTGGCAGTGCAGCCAGGGTGGCCAGGAGCAGCAGGCGCGGGAAGTTGCGCCGGTAGAGCCGCACCCCCGTGTCGAGCAGTTCGAGCGTCGGCTCGAGCGCCGCGCGCAGCGGCGGGATGGTGCGTCGGAGGCTCACCGTGCGTGCACCAGGCTATCGGCCTCGGCCACCAGGCGCAGCAGTCTGGCCTCGTCGGCTACCGGGCCCGCCAGTTCATTCAGTAACGCCCTCGCCCGGGGCGCCTCGCCCGGCGCTACCTCGGCCAGCGCCGCCAGCAACGCCTCATCGTCGAGCTGAGGACTCAGCCCGCTGGCCCGCGCCAGGCGTCGCTTGAAGCTCGCCCGGTAGTGGGCCTGCAGCGCCTCGCGCCTGCCGGCCCGGCGCAGCAGCCCGGCCATGCTCTCCAGGTACTCGGCGCTGCTCCGCCGGGCGGTCTCCGCCTGGAGCGGGATCGGTCGCCCGAAGCGCCGCCCGGTGAAGGCCAGGTAGGCGGCGAGCACCAGGGCGGTGTAGAGGATCGCCCAGCCCCAGGCTGTGCCGAGCAGCAAGCTGCCCAGCGACGGCGCGCGCACAAAGCCGTGGTGGTACTCGTCGAAGACCACCCGCGCGCCAGCTGGCACGCGCCGCAGCAGGTTCAGCACCAGGGCCGCATTGTCGTCCTGGGCGAGCCCGCGGTTGGTGAAGGGGAAGAGCGCCGCACTGGCGAAGACGTAGCCCTCGCCGTGGCGCAGCCCCAGCAGCACGGGCGCATCGTCGGCGCCGGCCAGCGATGCCACATCGTCGCGCTGGCTCCGCAGCCAGGCCCGGCTGCCGGTGACGATCGTGCGCGCCGGCGGGCTGCTGAACCCGGGCTGGAGCACTGGCGCCAGTGTGGTGGATTGCTCCGCCGCGGGGGCGACCAGCTCCAGCTCGAAGGCCGCAAACAGGGGCGCGCTGGCTACCGCCTGCCCGGGGCGGTCGTCAGCCAGCAGCAGGGTGCCGCCCTCCGCCACCCAGGCAGCCACCGCTGCGGCCTCGTCGCGGCTGTAGCGCTCGCTGGGGCCGAGCACGATCACCAGCGCTGCCTGGGGGTCCGGCGCGAAGCGTTCCGTGTACTGTAGCCGGCCCACGTCGTAGTCGAGCGCTGCGAGCCAGCGGTAGAGCGCCAGTGCGCCCGCCGGGCCGCTGGCATGGCTGCTCGTACTCCAGCCGGGCACATTGCTGGCCCGGCCCGGCCCGAGGGCGATCACCAGCGCCAGGGCCACGAAGAGCCCGCTCAGGATCAGCAGGTCACGACGCATCGCCAGCCTCCTCGCGGAGTTCGCCCACCTGGCGAGCGTACGCAGCAAAGGCCGCGGCGTCCAGCGCTGCGCCGCCGTACCAGACGCGGTCGGCCGTCTCGACCACCGGCGCCAGGCGCGCGCGCAGACCCGGCTGGTCGCCCAGGCGCGCCAGGTGCTCACGATTGGTCTGATGGGGCTGGTAGCGCAGGCGGCCCCGCTCATCGAGCCAGAGCAGTGCGGCAAGGGCCAGCAGCCGGACCGCCTCACGATAGTGGCCGGCACGGGCCAGGGCCTCGGCCTGCTCGCGGGCGCTGCTGGCGCTGTGGCTCTCGGCAACGGGTGGGGGCAGGGCCGGCGCCGGGCGCAGGGCCCGCTGCAGCCCGCGCAGCCAGAGCACCAGGACGGCGACCACCAGGGCCGCGCCCGCGGCGATCAGCGCCCACCCGGCCAGGGTGCCGGGTGCGCCGCCGGCTACCCGGCCCAACGGCGTGGCGACCCGTTCGATCAACTCGGTCAGCCAGGTCAGCAGCCGCTCGATGAAGCCCGGCAGGCGCGGCGCCGGCTCCGGCTGGGCAAAGGGCGGGCCGGCGAGGATGCGCTCCAGCCGTTCGCGTGCATCGTCCGGCGGCGCGGGCCCGCTGAAGGCCAGCGCATCGATCAACGCGCCGAGGCGCGCGGCGATCCAGGGCAGGCGCGGGTCGCGACGGGCCAGTTCCGCGGCGAGCCAGCGGTTGTCCACCGTCAGGCTGCTGCCGTCTGGTAGCGTCACGCTGGCGCTGCTGAGCTGTGGCGCCACCGCCTCCAGGCTGATCCGGTCGCCGCGCGTGGCGGCCGCGCGGGCCTCGCGCAGCAGGCGCTCGTAGCCGGCCAGATCCAGCGTGCCCTGCTGGGCCGCAACCGGGCTGACTATGGCCAGGGCCAGCAGCCAGAGCAGCAGCAGCACGATGGGTTTCGGAATCGGCCTTGCCGGTCTGACCGTTGATCCACAGCTCCACATAACTGAGCAGCCTTCGTTGGGTCCTTCGCGATGCGCGCGGCGGCGCTGGCCCCGCTCATTGTAGCAGATCGGTTTGACCGGGACCGTTCAGTGGTCGGTCAACGACGTTTCCTACGCGGACAGCTGGGCTGCGATTGACAGGCGGGGAGCCTACCCGTACCATTGCTGCGACCAATCGCATCAGGAGAAGGAGCAAGCGGTGAGCGAAGAGCGCGATGAGCCTGTCTGGCGTCTGGAGACCAGCTTGGTGCACGCCGGGGAGCGTGTCGCCGCGCCGCGGGCCATCCCCACCACGACGCCGATCTATACCACCAGCACCTACCTCTACCCCACGCTGGCCGAGCTCGACCAGGCCTTTGCCACTGGCGAGGGTTACCTCTACGCCCGCTACGGCAACCCCACCGTGGCCGCCCTGGAGGCCGCGGTAGCTGCGGCCGAGGGCGCCCGGGGCGCGGTGGCCTACGCCTCGGGCATGGCCGCGCTCCATGCCGCCATTCTGGCTGCTGCCACCCCCCGCGGCGAGACGGCGCCGCAGCCCCGCACGATCCTCGCCGCCCGTGATCTCTACGGCGCGACCACCGTGCTGCTCGAGGAGCTCTTCGTTGCCCGCGGCGCCACCGTCGCCTACGCCGACCTCTGCGATCTCGACGCAGCCGAGGCGGCGCTGGCCGACCTGCGGCCGGAGCTCGTGCTGATCGAGCAGATCTCCAACCCGCTGCTGCGGGTGGCCGATGTGGCCGGGCTGGCCGCCCGCTGCCGGGCCGCCGGCGCGCGCCTGCTGGTCGATAGCACCCTCGCCACGCCGGTGCTCCAGCAGCCGCTGCGCCTCGGCGCCGACCTGGTCGTGCACAGTGCGACGAAGTACCTGGCGGGCCACGGCGACACTGTGGGCGGCGTGGTCGCGGCGCGCAGCAGCCTGCTGCACGCCACCCTGGCGCGCCAGGGGCGGCTACTCGGCGCGGCGCTGGGGCCGTTCGAGGCCCAGCAGGTACTGCGTGGCATGAAGACCCTGGCGCTGCGCGTCGAGCGCCAGTGCGCGAGCGCGGCCCGCGTTGCGGCCTTCCTCACCACCCACCCCGCGGTGGCCAATGTCTACTATCCGGGCCTGACGAGCCATGCGCAGCACACGCTGGCCGCGGCAGCCTTCGCCGGGCGCTTCGGCGGCCTGGTCAGCTTCGAGTTACGGGGTGACGCGGCCGCCCTCCAGCGCTTCGTAAACGGGCTGCGCCTCTTCTTGCCGGCAACCACCCTGGGCGACATCTACAGCCTGGTGAGTGTGCCGGCCCTGGCCTCGCACCGTGACCTTGGCCCCGCCCGTCGCGCTGAACGCGGCATCGCCGAGAACCTGGTGCGTCTCTCGGTCGGTATTGAGGCGATTGAGGATTTGATTATCGATCTGGAAACAGCACTGAATATGGTGTGAGTACCCGTCTGGGGCCACCACGATCGTGGGTCTCGGATCAGTGACGAGTAATGGGTGCTGACGAGGTACTCAATTCAAGCGACAACTGCTTGCGGCACGAGCACGATCTTGCCCTGCAGGCCGCCCCTCCCCAGCAGTTCGTGCGCAGTTCTTGCCTCGGCAAGAGGAAATCGCTCTGCGATGAGGGGTTTGATCCGTTTCTGTTGAAGAAGATCAAGCAGGGCGGTCAAATCTTGTCGAAACAATGCTGGTCGCAGGCGTTTCAGCGTCTGGATGCTGTAAAGAACCACCCGCCTCCGGCCCGGGAGAGCCAGGCCAGCAACAATATACAGCCCAAAGATAAGGATCGCTCGAAAGCGATGGCGACCACCGGAACGTCCCGAAGCCACTCGCCCTCCACGGAGCGAGCCAGTTAGACCATAGGCCACCACCGTCCCGCCACGCATGAGCGCCCGACGGGAACGCCAGATATGTGTGCCACCGATGCTCTCAAAGACCGCGTCCACGCCCTCACCCGTGTGCCGCTGAATCTCTGTCACGAAGTCTTGATGCCGATAATCGATTGGGATAGCGCCCAGGTCGGATACCGCGGACGTATGTGCCGATGAACACGTCCCGTACATCTCCAACCCGGCAAGACGCCCAAGCTGCAAGAGTGCCGAGCCGACCCCGCCCGCCGCGCTGTGGATCAGCACGCGCTGGCCTTGTCTGACCTTAGCTGCACGATGAAGCATCTGGTATGCCGTGACGTAGTTCAGCACAAGGCTGACCGCCTCGGCGGCGTCCACCCCGGATGGCACGGGAACCAGTTCGCGTTGCGGCAGGCAGACGAACTCCGCGTAGGCGCCGCTAATCGGCAGCGCGGCAACGAGTTGGCCTGGTTCAATTCCAGCGACACCGTCGCCGAGCCGATCTACCAGGCCCACCAGATCCCACCCCGGCGTGAAAGGCACGCGGGGCGTTTCGGGATGAATGCCCTCGCGCATCATCAGGTCGGCCAGGGAAACACCTGCGGCCAGCACCCTCACGCGCACTTCACCGCGCTTCGGCTCGGGGCAATCTTCTTCGAGGACCCGAAGGGCTTCGGGCCCGCCGTAGTGAGGAACGATGATGCGCATGTGTTTCACGGGCTGCTTCCTCGGGTGCCGGTACGCGACCTGGTGCGGCCTGACGACGTGCTTCAGGCGCACCGCGAAGCGGCGTCGGCTGCAAGCGTTGGTTGGACAGCATTCTCAACCTTGTATCGCACCTGGTTGGGAGTCGTAAGCTCGCGCACAGTTGGTCGTACGCGCGACTGCGTGCTGCTGCGCATATCTTAGCACGCCCCGGTGGGCTACAAGGAGAGCCGGGTCTGCTGCATGACGATCCGCCTGGTTGCGACCCCGTTCCCGGAGCAGTGCGCTGCCCACACCACCCGTACGTGTTCACAGGCGGGCTCATACCAGGTGGAATTGGCAATCCCGCATGGTCCCGCTCATCTTTACAGCTCTACAAAGCCCTATGTGGAGCTGTAGAGCTGTGGAGGTGTGGAACTGAGCCAATGTGATGCCAGCAAGCAGAATCGGTATAGTACCAAATCCAGTTGGCAGTTCCGCATTGTCGTTGCCGTCATCGCTCATCGTGACGCCATGTGCGGCAATCTGCAATCCAAAATCTGCAATCGGAAATGGTATAACAAACGCGCCTGGGAGCGAGGACGTCCCGCCCTCGTTGCCTCTCCGAGGGCACGATGCCCTCGTGCGATTGCAGATTGCAGATGTGCGATGGTAGATTGGGCGCGGCGCAGCTGGACACGGTCGAGGTCGCGCTGATGCCCGAACAGGTCGCCTGGAACTGCACTAGCGAGCAGAGCGCTGACGTAGCCCACGCGACGCCGCGGCGACGCGAACAAAGGAGCGTCGCCGCGCTGCTCAGCGTCTGACCAGCGAAATTGTAAACGTTGCACTAGAACCGCGGGGAAAGGACCTGATAGCCATTGACACGGCCTGGGGGCGGTTCCATAATACCTGCAGTGCGGAACATACATTCCGCTTTGTGAGGAGATGGACCATGACTGAAGCCCACGAACCCGTAACGACAGTCGAAGCCCCCGCGAGCCTGCCGCTGATTGCGCTCGAAGGCGCGGTGGTGTTGCCCTATACCGTGATCAGCCTGACCCTCGATGAGCAGAACGCGGCTGCAGCCGAGGCTGCGCTGCAGAGCGGCCGGCGCGTGCTGCTGGTGCCGCGCCGCCCCGATGCCGACGCTGCGACCGCCCTGCACGAGCAGCTCTTCCCGGTAGGCGTCGAGGCGCGCATCGAGCAGTCCGGCGTGCTCCCCGGCGGCGCCAGCGGTATCGTGGTGCGCGGCCTGGTGCGCGTCGAGGTGGGCGAGCAGATCCAGCAGGAGCCCTACCCGCGCTTTCGCTTCACCCGCCGCCCCGATAGCTTCGAGCGCACGCCTGCCCTCGATCAGTTGATGGTGGAGGTGCACGCGACGATCGACGCCGTGCTCGACCTGCGCCCCGGCGTGACCCAGGAGATCCGCAACTACGTGCGCGCGATCGAGGACCCGGGTCACCTCGCCGATAACACGGGCTACTCGCCCGACTACACCTTCAGCGAGCGCCTCGAACTGCTCGCCACCTTCGACGTGGTCGAGCGTCTCGGCAAAGTGCGCGAGTTCTACCGCAAGCAACTGGCGCTGCTCGAGGTGCAGGCCCGTCTGCGCCAGGAGGTCCAGGAGAGCTCGGCGCGCCATCAGCGCGAGTTTTACCTGCGCCAGCAGCTGCGGGCCATCCAGAAGGAGCTTGGTGAGGACGATGCTGAGGCGGCCGAGCTGGACGATCTGCGTGAGAAGCTGGCCGCGGCCAACCTGCCCGAGCTCGCCCGCAAAGAGGCCGACCGTGAACTGGCCCGCCTCGCGCGGATCAACGCTGGCTCGCCTGAGTACCAGATGGTGCGCACCTACCTCGAGTGGGTTGCCGAGCTCCCCTGGGGCAAGCAGAGCGGCCACGCCATCGATGTGGCCTACGCGCGCCAGGTGCTCGATGAGGACCACTATGGCCTGGAGAAGATCAAGGAGCGCATCCTTGAATATCTTGCGGTCAAACAGCGCCGTGCCGCGCTGGGTGAGGACGCTGGGCGTGCGGGGCGCGAGCCCATCCTGGCCTTCGTCGGGCCGCCCGGCGTGGGCAAGACTAGCCTGGGCCAGAGCATCGCCCGGGCGCTGGGGCGCAGCTTTGTGCGCATGAGCCTCGGCGGCGTGCGCGATGAGGCCGAACTGCGCGGCTTCCGCCGCACCTACATCGGCTCGCAGCCCGGGCGGATCATCCAGGAGCTCCGCCGCGCTGGCACCGCTGACCCGGTAATTCTGCTCGATGAGATCGACAAACTGGGCAGCGACTATCGCGGCGATCCGGCAGCGGCCTTGCTCGAGGTGCTCGACCCGGAGCAGAACCATACCTTTACCGACCACTACCTCAATCTGCCCTTCGATCTGAGCAAGGTGCTGTTCATCGCTACCGCCAACACCTGGGATATGGTACCCCCGGCGCTGCGCGATCGCATGGAGGTGATCGAACTCTCGGGCTACATCGAGGATGAGAAGGTGCGCATCGCCCAGAGCCACCTGGTCGAACGGCAGATCCGCGCCAATGGCCTGCGCGCCGAAGAGGTGAGCGTCGAGGAGCCGGCGATCCGCGCGATCATCAACGACTATACCCGCGAGGCTGGCGTGCGCAACCTCGAGCGTAACCTCGGCGCGGTCCTGCGCAAGGTGGTGCGCCACCTGGCCGAGCAGCTCGCTGCCGCCCCCGGCTCCCAGCCAGACGCGCCCGCGGCTGACCAGGCGCCCTTTGTGGTTGACGCCGGCTTTGTACGCGAGGCACTCGGTCGCCCGCGCTTCGCCAACGAGGCCCAGGAGCGCATCGATCAGCCTGGCGTGGCCACGGGCCTGGTCTGGACGCCGGTCGGTGGCGATATCATCTTTGTCGAGGCCACAGCGGTGGAGGGCAACCGCGAGCTGAAGATCACCGGGCAACTCGGCGACGTGATGCGTGAGAGCGCCGAGGCGGCGCTAACCTATGTGCGCTCCCGTGCCCACCAGCTCGGGATCGACCCCGCCTTTTTCGACCGCCACGCCGTGCACATCCACGTCCCGGCAGGCGCAGTGCCGAAGGATGGCCCCTCGGCTGGCATCACCATCGCCACCGCCCTCGCCTCGGCAGCAACTGGCCGCCTGGTGCGCGATGACATCGCCATGACCGGCGAGATCTCGCTGCGCGGCCGCGTCCTGCCGATCGGCGGGATCAAGGAGAAGGCCCTGGGCGCCCACCGCGCCGGGATCACGACGATCATTCTGCCCCGGCGCAACATGATCGACCTCGATGACCTGCCACGGGCGATCTTCGATGAGCTCACCTTCGTGCCGGTCGATACCCTCGACGAGGTGCTGGCCACGGCGCTGCTGCCGGCGGTGAACCACCCGCGCGCCCTGAACTTGCCGCGCCGCGACGGCGAACTGGTGACGGGGTGAGGAAGTGGGGAGGTGTGGAGGTGTGGAGATGTGGAGCTGAGCCAGTGCGCTGCCATCAAGTAGAATCGGTGTGAGAGGGTGAGAAAGCGTCACCCCCTCATCCCATCACTTCACCGCCTCGCGCCGCCGATACTGCGCCAGAGCCCGGCGAGCGAGGCCAGTGCCGCCACTGCCGCCGCGGCCCAGGCCATTGGCCCGACCAGCGCCGTACCGGCCTGTTTGACGGCAACCGCCGAGAAGGCCCAGGCGATCACGGCGGGAAAAGCGGCGTCGCCCCGACCGACGCCCATGCCTGCGGCCAGCGCCGCGCCCACGCTCAGCAGCCCGGCGGTCCAGGCCTCACGGCTGGCCGGGGTGCCCTCCCAGCCGGCTGCATAGAGGCTCACCGCCACATTGAGGATGGTCGCCACACTCACCCAGCCCAGGTAGATGCTGAAGGGCAGCCGCACGAGCAGACGCTCGACCAGTGGGCCGCCGCGCACACGCCCCAGCCGCAGGTCGATAGTGATCAGCGCCAGCAACAGGCCCAGCATCGCCCCCAGGGTCAGCCCGAAGCGGTTGTAGTGCCAGAGCAGCAGCCAGGCCACGTTGGCCGCGCAGCTCACCACGAAGGGCCAGGCGATGCGCCGCAGCCGCTCGTTGTCGCGCTGACGCGGCAGCGCCTGGTAGACAGCGTAGCTGATCAGGCCCGAATAGATCACGCCCCAGATGGCGAACGCGTAGCCCGCCGGGATGATCAGCAGCGGGAAGCGGTTCGACACGTCGCCGGTGGTCTGCCCGTTGAGTGGCAGACTATTGGCCAGAACATTGGTCGTAAGCGTGGCGGTCAGCGCAGCGACGACGGCGGCCTGGCGCGCCGCATCGGCGGCGGATGGGGTGGCGACGGTGCTGGTCATAGGGGGCTCCTGCTAGCTCCTCGAACGCACGGGTTACTTCTGCTCAAGCATACCCCGCCTCCTGGCTTCTGTCTACCGGGGGAACTGCCGATTCTAGCGGCGCGAACGCGCGCGTACAGCCTGCCGGACATCCTGGTCCGCTCGCCCCCGCGCCCCTGGCATCCCCGGGACGTTGTCCCGGCCCTGCCAGCGCTCGCGGGGCGCGCCGCCCCCGCGCCCCCGGGCCGGGGGCCTGCCCGGCCCCGCCGCCTCCGGGGCGCTGTCCCAACCCCTGCGCTGCTTGCGGGGCGCGCCGCCCCCGCGCCCCCGGGGGGGGGGGGGGGGGGGGGGGGGGGGGGGG
>JACAEO010000321.1 GCA_013388805.1 Chloroflexota bacterium | reverse complement strand
GGTCGCCACCGACGGGCACGCCGTCGGTGGCGAGGAAGCTGCGTCCGCCCTGGCCATCGAGGCGCATCACCGTCACGTCGAGTGTACCGCCGCCAAAGTCGAAGACCAGCACGTGCTGCTCGCCGCGCGCGGTGCGCGCATAGGAGAGCGCGGCGGCGGTCGGCTCCTCCAGGAATTGCACCTCCGGCAAGCCGGCAAGCGCACAGGCGCGGCGCATCCGTTCAAAGGCCAGGGCATCGACCGCCGGGTCCAGGCTGTAGTGCACCGGGCGGCCCACCACCATGCTTGTCACCCTGCGGCCCGTCACGGCCTCGATGCGCTCCAGGATGAGGCGCAGGACGATGGCGATCAGCTCTTCAAGGGTGTAGGAGGTGCCAAAGACATTGGTGCGGGTGAAGCTCCGGTCGCGCAGGCCCGTCTTGAGCGACTGGAACAGGCGTCCGGGGGCGTTGGCATCGACCTTGACGTACAGCGCCTGCTGGACGGTGCCGAACTCGGCGAAGGTGACCTCGGCATCGCCGATGTAGCGCCACTCGTACTCGATCTCGCGGCCAACGTTGCCCTCGGTGAACCGGTTGATCGCCTCACGACCGATATAGGCCGCCCCCTCGCGGGTCATAAACAGGGTTGAGCGCAGGATCGTGGGGCTGGAATTGACCGGATCGAGCGGCAACAGGGTCAGCCGCTCGCCATCGTAGATCCCCGCGCTCGAATTGGTAGTGCCGAAGTCGAGCCCGACGCGCATCATCATCCTCCCGCTGACAGCACAAAAGAGCCGGGGGGCAGCGCGCCCCGGCCTGCTGTGCCGCACAGACCTCAACCATTGAAGCATACGCGAGCCCACCCGCTCTGTCAATCGATAGTGATGGGGTGGCAGGATTGATGGCTGGAGACCGGTCCGGCGCGGTGCATATGCTATACTGACGGCGCACAACAACAGCGATTTAACCGAAAGCGACAGCGATGGCGAAGATGATCGCGCCAGGCCTGGAGTGGCCGCAGCTGCTTGGTCAGCTCAGGGGCGCCGTCCCGGAGGCGTTTGCGGCCAATGGCGATGTCCTGAACCTGATCGGCGGCACCTGGGGCCACGCTGGTCATGGTAAACACTATTACACGGCCATCGATGGCAGTGAGCTCGGGCGCATGCCGATGATCGACCTTGATATGGCCAAGAAGGCCGTGCGCTTCGCTGCCCAGGAGCACGAACAATGGTCGCAGGTCTCGCTCGATACACGCAAGGCCCGGGTGGCTGACTGCCTGGAACAGCTGCGCGCGCACCGCGACCTGATCGCCCAGTTGCTGATCTGGGAGATCGGCAAGCCGCTCAAGCTGGCCCAGGACGACGTGGACCGCTGTATCGCCGGTGTGGCCTGGTACCTCGAACAGATCGATGCCATGCTGGTTGGGCGCAAACCGCTCGGCCTGATCTCCAACATCGCCTCCTGGAACTACCCCTACTCGGTGCTGGTGCATGCCGTGCTGGTGCAGGCGCTCGCCGGCAACGCGATCATCGCCAAGACTCCCACCGATGGTGGGCTCTATGCGCTCACGCTGGGGTTTGCCCTGGCACGACGGGCCGGCCTGCCCGTCGCGCTTGTCTCCGGTTCAGGCGGCGCGCTCTCCGATGCCCTGGTGCGCAACCCCGACGTGGCCTGCCTGGCCTTCGTGGGGGGCAAGACCAACGGGCGCGACATTGCCGCCAGTCTCTACGACCGCGAGAAGCGCTACATGCTCGAGATGGAAGGCGTGAACTGCTATGGCATCTGGGACTTTTCCGACTGGGGTACTCTGGCTGCGCAGATCAAGAAGGGCTTCGCCTACGGCAAGCAGCGCTGCACGGCCTACATCCGCTTCGTCGTGCAGCGCAGCCTCTTCCCGAAGTTCCTCGACGCCTACCTGCCCACGGTAAAGTCCATCCAGGTCGGTAACCCGCTGCTGGTCGATGCGCCGCACGACAGGCTGCCTGATCTCGATTATGGCCCCTTGATCAACAGCCGCAAGGTCGAGGAACTGCGGGTGATGTACTCCGAGGCGGTGGGGCTCGGCGCGATCAGCCTCTACGAGGGTGAGCTCGACGAGAGCCGTTTCCTACCCGGCCAGGACATCTCCGCCTACCTGGCGCCGATCGCGCTGCTGAACGTGCCACGCAACGCCCGCCTGCACCACAATGAGCCCTTCGGCCCGGTTGACACGATTGTCGTCGTGGACCGGCTCGAGGAGCTAATCAGCGAGATGAACATCTCGAACGGAAACCTGGTTTCCTCGATTGCCAGCGACGACCCGCACATTGCCCGGACGGTGGCAGGCGAGCTACGGGCCTTCAAGGTAGGCATCAACGCCGTGCGCTCCCGGGGCGACCGCGAGGAGGTCTTCGGTGGTATGGGCGCCTCGTGGAAAGGCTGCTTCGTCGGTGGCAAATACCTGGTGCAGTCGGTGACCCAGGGGCCTCCGGGCGAGCGGCTCTATGGCAATTTTCCTGACTATACGCTCCTCCCCGAGACGCGCTGAATGACCCGATCCCCGTGGCGCCCCGGTCGCCCCGCGCCCCCGGGGCGTGGTGCTACCCCGGGGCGGCTTACGGGGCGCTTCGCTCCCGCGCCCCCGGGGCGTGGTGCTGCTCCGTGGCGGCTGGCGGGGCGCGC
>JACAEO010000153.1 GCA_013388805.1 Chloroflexota bacterium | reverse complement strand
GCTTTCATCCTTCCGTGTGGGTGAGCGGCACGGCCGCAGCCCTTAACTTGATGCGTATGGACGGGACGCCCGCGCACCCGGCACGCGATATGGAGGTGCACAACCCCGTCACCCACCCGCGTGGGGCGGCGCAGCCGTCCTACAAGGCGGATGTTGCCTCAGCTGGGGGGTGGAGGGCGTGCTAGCGCGTATTGAGCGACCAGTCGTAGCGCTTGAAGGCGACCTCAACCTCTTCCCGGGTTGCGAGCCAGCGCCGGCGTGGATCGTCGGGGGGCAGGTAGGACTGGATGAAGCGCAGCACGCCGGCCAGCCCGCCGAAGTCGCCGCGGAACCAGTTGAAGATCGAGGAGATCCGCAACGTCTCGGCCTCGGCATCCAGTTCGACATCGGCATCGACGAAGGCCCGTGCGGCAAGGTCGAGCTGCGCTTCGATCTGTGCGCCATCATAGGCGGCGATGGGCGGGCAGGAGCGACTGGCGCAGTTGATCGCAAAATGGATGCGCGGGTCGAGCGGGCTGAGCACCCAGGCCATACGCGGGTCGTCATCGGCGAACTGGCGCCCGGGCAGGAAGGGGTTGCCCGCGTTGGCGCGCAGCACGCCGTGCTCGATGTCGTCAGCCGAGAGCCGCAGCCCCGCCACCCGGTAAGCGATGCGGTGGAAGAAGCCCAGCCCGGCCAGTCCCTCACGAACGCTACGCCGCACCCCATAGGCTACGACGCCGTCAAGGATCATCCCGTTGTAGAGGTTGATCCAGAAGGCCGTGCGTTCGCCGCGGGTGGCCAGACAGCCCGGGTCGAAGCGGTGGAGCATGGGCGTCAGTTGCTCGACGTAGGTGGCGTAGGCCGCACTGGCCCGCAGCGCGGTGTAGTCGAAGCTGGCGCCGTTCTCGCTGGCTGCAGCGACCTTGAGGGCGCGGACGGCTGCGCCAAGCTGGCCGGCCAGTTCGGGGCCTGGCGCGGCAAGCCCGGGGGCTGGCGGCGCGTTCAGCACCTCGCCGGCGCGCGTACCGCTCACCAGACCCAGGGCCGCCTCACGCAGGGCCAGTAGTTCGTGCATCAGAACCTCGCAGGGGCAATGTGGTGGGCACAGTTCAGGCCGCTCATCGTCACACTCACCACCCCGATGCCGGGGTGTGTGTCGGCGCCGACCAGCAGCAGGCCCTCCACGTCGGTTTTGTGCTGAAAACGCTGGAAGGCGAACTGGTCCACGGTCATCTGCGCGCCCCAGCCGCCGCCCCAGCGCGCCAGGTAGTATTCATAGGTCAACGGCGTGCCGACCTCCAGGCGGTCCAGGCCGGCCACAATCCCGGGGAAGACCTGCTCGGCCATGGCCAGGGCGCGCTGGCAAGCGGCCTCCTTCCGTGCCGCGTAGTGGTCATCCCGTTGCCAGCTCGCGAAGGTGCAGAACTCGGGGTCAAAATAGACGATCTGCAACGCGTGCTTGCCCGCAGGGGCCAGCGACGGATCCTTGAACGACGAGTTACAGAAACAGATCATGCGTAGCTCGCGCACACTCGGGTAGTAGCGGTCGATGTAGAGCGTGTGCGGATCGGTGCCTGGTGGGAAGACGCTGGCGTCCACGCCGGCGAAGAGCGTGATGAACGAGTCGGTCAGCTTCAACTGGTCGACCCGGCGCACAGTATCGGGACGCAGCCAGTGCCGCTCGACGAGCGGCTCCACCGTGGTACCGCTGCGACCAAAGGTATTGACCACGCCGGCGTTGCTCACGACCCAGCGGGCCTCGATGCGCGTCCCGTCACCAAGCTCGACCCCGCGCACCCGCCCGTCCTCGACAAGCACGCGACGGGCGGGGCTACGGTAGCTGATCCGGCCGCCGTGCTTCTCCAGGCCGCGGATGAGCAGGCGGGCCAGCTCGCCGCTGCCGCCACGGGTAAACGTGCCGCCGCCCTTGTGGCGCTCGATCAGCACCAGGGCACCGAGCACGGCAGGGGCGTTGTCGATATCGGAGTAGCAGAAGGCCACAAACTCGGCATTGATGATCGCCCGGAGCTCAGGCGAGGCGATGTAGCGATCAAACAGCTCGCCGAGGGTGACCCGGCTCCAGTAGGAGAGCTCGAGCAGGCGATCCAGCGGCACGCGCCACATCAGGCTGGCAAGCGACCAGAGGTCATCGAGCGGCAGGTTGGGTATCCCGACGAAGAGCTGGTGCAGGGCCTCCAGGTGACAGTAGAAGGCACGGATGCCCGCCTCCTCGCTGGGAAAGGCCGCGACCAGCTGCGCAAGGTACTCATCGACCGAGCCGGCAACGCGCAGACAGCCGCGCGGATGGATGAAGCTGTAGTAACTCTCGTAGTGGAGCAGATCGGGCCACTCGTCGAGCTCAGCGAAGACCTGGGCGTGATGGCGCATGTTGCCACGCGAGGCGTCCATGCCAAAGAAGAGCTTGGGGCCAACGTCGAAGCGGTACTTGCCGCTGGGGAAGGTCTGGGCCGAGCCACCCGGCAGGTAGTGCTGCTCAAGGACGAGCACATCCTTGCCCCGGGCGGCCAGCAGGGCAGCCGTGGTCAGGCCGCCGATACCGGCGCCGATCACGACTACATCATAGGCAGATTTGAGGGGACTACGGTCACGCATCGGCGGCACCACCGCTTGAGCTGCCAGAAAACACTCCATCTGTACCGTACCACAGCCCGGCCAAACGGGCAACCGGGTTGCTTACGGCGTAGAAATTCTTATGGCACGATACTACGACGTAACTCATATGTAACCTTCCCTGATACGCTCGAAACTGTAGCCAGGAAGGAACCCCGCGAACCGGTGTAGGTCTACATCGGATGGCAAGCCGATACTGAGGAGGATTGGTATGGACTGGGCGAAGCAGGCGAACGATATGATCAAGACCTGGACCGGCACGCAGCAGAAGGTCTGGGAGAGCTGGATGAGCTCGATGCAGGCCATGGCCACCCCGCAGAGCCCCGAGGCCTGGCAGAAGACAGTGGAAACCTGGCGTGGCACCGTGCGCTATGCGCTCGAGCAGCAGGTGGAGTTGACGCGCCTGTGGGCCGAGAGCGTGGCCGCTGCTTCGGTGAATATGCCGTCGATGCCGGGGATGGCGGCGATGCCGTCGCTCCCGGGGGTGCCGACCACGCCCGTCGAGTGGACCCGCCAGATGCTGGAGATGACCCGCGCCTGGGCTGAGACGCAGATGCGCTTCTCCGAGAACTGGTTCGACATTCTCAAGAAGGCTGAGCCGATGATGATGGCCCAGACCTGGGACATGACCCAGGCCCAGAAGGTGATGGCGACCTGGCAGGAGGCTGCCCAGAAGGCGGTCGAGGCCCAGACGCAATTCAGCCAGATGATGATGAAGACCGCTGGCTCGATGGCCAACACCGTAGATCTTTCCAAGAAGTAGAGACGCGGCTCCGTCGCGCCTCCCGTCCTTGCCTGCCCCCTCGCCCTGTTCGCGAGGGGGCCTCGTTGTCTCATGGCCCGGCTCGCTGCCCCTGTAATACCAGGTCGAAGTGGCAACCCCGCAGAGGGGTTCGATCATCTCCACACCTCCACACAGCCCTCTGGAGCGCTGGAGAGCTGTGGGGTTGTGCCAGGCCGCTCTGCAGAGCCGTCAACTGGAATTGGTATGAGACGCTCATTCGCGGGGCGCACACCGCCGCGATGAACAATCGGGCGAACCCGCAGGGGCGCAGCGCGCTGCGCCCCTGCGGCCTATGTTCACCTCAGCCGTCCATGTGGCTCGCGCCGCACAGCGACGGGATGAAAACAGTGGCAGCTTATTCCTACAGTTGTAGTTCGTATGCCAGAGCCCTTGTCATTCCGAGGGCCTGGTGGAGGATGTCGCCCGGCGCGGGGCGAAGTTGTAGTTCGTATGCCAGAGCCCTTGTCATTCTGAGCGCAGCGAGGAATCTTCCCTCCTCGTAGCTGGAAGACCCCTCGCTACGCTCGGGGTGACAACCAGCTCCAGCCTACCAGTCAAGACAACTTACAACTGTAGTACTATCGTCTATCGGCTATTTTCACATCAG
>JACAEO010000292.1 GCA_013388805.1 Chloroflexota bacterium | reverse complement strand
GGTGAGGGCAAGCAGCGCATCAGGACGCCATCCGCCAGAAACTCTACACCTGAGAGGATGGCGGGAGCGGGGCACCTACCAGATCTCGGGCGGGGGCGCCAGCCGGCGCCCCACCAGGCTGAGCGCCACCCCGACGCCACCCACGACCAGCAGGAGCAGGCCGATGAGCCGCTGGCGCTGGTCGAGGGTGGCACGGAGGCTCAGGGCATTGTCGCGGCGGGCCGTGTCGCCGAGCGCTGCGAACTCCAGCGCGGCGTCATCGGCTGCGACGCGGGCCTCCGGGTAGCGCAGCTCGCGGGCGAGGGTGGCGGCCGCTGCCAGCTGCGCACTGGCCTGCAGCCCACGGGTCGCCCGCTGCTCGTAGATCGCCAGCACCTCAGCCTGCCGCGCATCCTCCAGGCTGGCATACGCGCTGCGGGCGGCAGCAAGCAGCCCCACGGCCCGTTCGTAGTCGGCGCGCTCCAGGGCCTGGCGCGCGCTCTCAGCCAGTTGCTCGGCGCGCATCCCGGCCTCACTGCGGGCCAGCAGGGCCTCGGCTTCGGCCAGCACCTCCGGCGGCTGCGTGTCAGCCTGTCTGCGCAGCCACTCCAGGGCCTGGCGCAACTCCTCCGCGCCGGCTGCGTAGTTCCCCTGCGCCACCAGGTCGCGGGCAACGCCAAGGTCATAGGCTTGCAGCGCACTGCGCCGGTAGCCGCCGTCCAGGTAGCCCGGCAGCCAGTCGAGCCATTCCGTTTCGAGGATTGCAGGCGAGACGCCGTAGGCCCGCTCCAGGGCAGAGCGGTAGCCACTGCTGCGGGCGCTGACGCTGAGGAACTCGCGCAGCCGGGCGAAGCCGCCGCGATCGACCAGAAACGCCACCACCGAGAGGCTCTGCGGGTAGGCCACCTCGGGCGTCGCGTAGACCCGGTCGCGGTCGTCGAAGGCGCTCCAGGGCAGCAGCCGGCCCTGGTCGCGGGCGATGCGCAGCGCGGCGATGCGCCGCTCGAGTTCGCCGGCCGGCCGCTCCATGTACTGGGCCACGCCCTCGTGGAAGCCCGTGTTGAGGTGATTGCCGCTCAGGTCAGCCGCCACGATGTGGGTCAACTCGTGACGGACATTGTTGCGCACCTCCTCGTCGCTCTGCTGCGCGGTGCGCTCGACGATCACCACCAGCTCGCGTCGCCGGAAATCGGCGTGGGCGATCACTCCGGGGACGTTCCGCGCCAGCGGATTGACCTGGTAGTAGTCCTCGCTGGTGGGATAGAGGCGGAGCGTAAGCGGGGTGGCCGTGCGATAGCTAAAGGCGACGGCAAGCTCCTCGTAGATCGCGTCAACCCAGCCAGCGTAGCGCTCGGCCTCGCTGGCGCTGTCGGGGGCGTAGAGGATGGTGAAGTAGGTGGTGGCGCGCTCGCGCCAGTTCGTGGCCGGCTGCGCCTCGGCCCGGCCGGGGGCTGCGAGCAGCAGCAGCAGCAGCAATGCCAGGATGGGTGTGACGATGCGAAACACTCTGGCCATGGGCGGTTCCTTGCCGCCACGCTCCGCGAGCGCGGCATCCGATGCATGAGGTCAAACCAGTCTGACAATCTGGCCTTCACCTCCACAGCGCGCCGGCGCTCGCGAGCGGTTGTGTAGCGGTGTGGGGCGGTAGCAGTGTACCAGATCACGCGTGTGCATGGCCAGGGAGCGATCACCTATCACCCATCGCTTGTTACCGGCCCGAGGGCAGTGTAGCTGGGGCCATGCGGCGTCAGGGTGCTCTGGTAGAGGATGGGCCGCCCGGCCTGCCAGCTAAGGGGCGGGGGCGGCTCCGTGGCGCGCAGGGTTGCGGCCAGGGCGCGCAGCTGCGCGGGGCGCGCCTCGGGGCGCACGCGCCCGAGGGTGAGGTGGGGCGCGAAGGCGCGCGACTCGACCGCAAAGCCCAGGGGCTTCGTCAGCTCCACCACGGCGGCCTGCAGCCGCCCGAGCGCGTCGATATCGCCCGCCACGCCGACCCAGATCACGCGGGGCTGCTGGAGACCGGGGAAAGCGCCCAGGCCACTCAGGGTTAGCCGGAGTGGAGCGACCTCCAGGCGGGCAAGCCCGGCCAGCAGGGGCGCCACCACGGCCGCGTCGGCCTCGCCGAGGAACTGCAGGGTCAGGTGCAGCTTCGAGGTGTCGCTCCAGCGCACCGGGTGCGCATCGCGCTGCAGGCGGGCCTGGGTCGCGGCCAGGGCCTCGCGTACCG
Organism: Chloroflexota bacterium; assembly: GCA_013388805.1. Classification (GTDB taxonomy): domain Bacteria; phylum Chloroflexota; class Chloroflexia; order Chloroflexales; family Chloroflexaceae; genus JACAEO01. Next base: position 2,256 of record JACAEO010000292.1, on the reverse strand, counting down.
CAGCGGGCAGGGCAAGGGCGACAAAGAGGCGCATCGCTCACCGATCGCCGAGCATGCGGGCCGGATCCTGGCTATCGACCAGGTCGCCGTCGGGCGTCAGCCGGCTGTAGCTACCATCGGGGTTGAGCACGCGGGCACGGACATTGTCGGCCAGGTAGCTCTGCAGTAGTGTCTCGTAGACATAGCGCGCCAGGCTCGGCTCTTCCAGTGGGAAAACCTCTTCGACGCGGCGGTCGAGGTTACGCTCCATCAGGTCGGCGCTCCCGAGGTAGAGTTCCGGCGCGCCGCCGTTGTGGAAGTAGTAGATGCGATGGTGCTCGAGGAACGGCCCCACGATGCTGCGCACCCGGATATGCTCGCTCAGGCCGGGGACGCCCGGGCGGAGGCTGCACATACCACGGATGATCAGCTCAACGCGCACGCCAGCTTGCGAGGCCCGGTAGAGGGCCTTGATCATCGCCGTGTCCACCAGTGCGTTCATCTTGAAGATCAGCTGGCCGTCGCCGGCGATACGCTGCCGTTCGATCTCGCGCTCGATCAACTGCAGCAGACCGGGGCGCAGCGTGACGGGCGCGACCAGGAGCTTGCGGTAGGTATCCTGGCGGCTGTAGGCCGTGAGGTAGTTGAACAGGTCGACCACATCGGCGGTAATATCGGGGCGACAGGTGAGCAGCCCCAGGTCGGTATAGATCCGCGCCGTGGCAGCGTTGTAGTTCCCGGTGCCGAGGTGGGCGTAGCAGCGAATGCCATCCTGCTCCTGGCGCACCACCAGGGCGAGTTTGGCATGCACCTTCACCCCGAGCAGGCCATAGACCACGTGCACGCCGGCGCGCTCCATCTGGCGCGCCCAGATGATATTGTTCTCCTCATCGAAGCGCGCCTTGAGCTCGACCACGGCCGTCACCTGCTTACCCTGCTCACGGGCGTGCATCAAGGCCTTGACGATCGGCGAATTGCTGCCGGCGCGGTAGAGCGTCTGCTTGATCGCAAGCACCGCGGGATCATCGGCGGCGGCCTGGATGAAATCGATCACCGGCGAGAACGAGTGGTAGGGATGGTGGAGCAGCACATCACCCTGGCGGATGACCTCGAACAGATCGGCACCATCGCGCAGCGCCGCGGGCAGCACCGGCACGTGGGGCGGATCCTTGAGATCGGGGCGATCGAGCCGCAGCAGGCTCATCAGATCGGCCAGGCCGAGCGGGCCGCGCACAGTGTACAGGTCGGTCGTGCTGATCTTGAGGTTGGTGAGCAGCAACTGGGCGATCCGTTCCGGCATCGAGATATCGACCGAGAGGCGCACCACCTCGCCGAAGCGCCGTCGTCGCACCCCCTGCTCGATCGTCTGCAGCAAATCGTCGGCCTCGTCTTCCTCGATCTCCATATCGGCGTTTCGGATCACGCGGAAGGGATAGCTCTCCATCACCGCCACTCCGGGGAAGAGCGTGTTGAGATGGGCCGCGATCACCTGCTCCAGCCAGACGAAGCAGGCCTGGCGCCGGAGCGGCAGGTCGCCGGGCGCATCGCAGAGTTCGGGGGGCAGCGGCACCAGGCGCGGCAGCACCTCAGGCACCTTGACCCGGGCGAACAGTTCGCCCTTCTCGCGGTCCTGGATGACCACGGCGAGGTTCAAGCTCAGATTCGAGATAAAGGGGAAGGGCCGGCTACTGTCGAAGGCCAGTGGCGTGAGTACCGGGAAGATGTGGCGCTTGAAGTAATCATCGAGCCACTCGCGCTGCTGGCGGTTCAACTCCCGGTAGTTGTAGAGATGGATGCCGTGCGCGCGCAGGTCGGGCAACAGATCGTCGATCAACAGGCGCCGCTCTTCCTCGAGCAGCGGGAGCAGCGTCCTGCGCACGGCGGCCAGTTGTTCGGTGGGCGTCAGCCCATCGGGCGAACGCTTGCGCACCCCCGCGCTGATCTGCTGCTTGATACCGCTGACGCGGATCATAAAGAACTCATCGAGGTTCGAGGCAAAGATCGCAAGAAACTTAACCCGCTCCAGGAGCGGGTTACGCGGATCGCGCGCCTCGTCGAAGACCCGCCGGTTGAACTCGATCCAACTCAACTCGCGGTTCAGATACGAGGGCTCAACGGGCGCCGCCACGGCGGCGTCGGCCTTTTGCTCGTGCACGGTCATGGGGCGCCTCGCATATCTTGATGGCAGCTTGCGCTACATAGTATAACAAGGCGCCCGATGAACGGCAAGTACGCGGGCGGCAGAGGGCGTGTTGCCCCCGCGCCCCCGGGGCGCGG
>JACAEO010000224.1 GCA_013388805.1 Chloroflexota bacterium | reverse complement strand
GGGGCGGCGCGCCCCGCAAGCTGCCGAAGGTCAGCGCCCGCCGCCCGGGGGCGCGGTGGCGCTGGCGCCGCCCCGCAAGCTGCCGAAGGCCAGCGCCTCCCGCCCGGCGGCTGCAGGAGCTTTACAAATCAGCACATACGTGCTATACTCACCCCATCGCATGACATAACAGGCGGACGCCCGGCACCTGGCAGCCGGAGCCGCCAGGAGGGGTGGGCAGATGTTTCAGCGATTGGACGAACTGCAGACCGGGAGCCTCTACATTTTGACCGGCCAGGCTGGTGCCGGCAAGTCGCACCTGGCGGTGAGCGCGCGGCGCAGCGGCACGCTCTGGGTGCTGGATACCGAGGGTGCGGCCCAGAACCTGCAGGGCAAGCCGGGCATTCACCGGCGCATCCAGGTGGTGCAGACGCTCTCGCTGCGGGCCTTGATGCAGGCCATGAGCGAGGTCCAGCACCAGGGCAAGCCGGGCGATACGGTGGTGCTCGACTCGATCTCGAAGATCTTCCAGGCCATGCGCGCCTACGCCCAGCAACGGGCCGGCAGCGAGACGGACCGCAAGACCAATATTGGCTACGACGAGCACGTCTCGGTGAACCGGAATATGCAGACGGTCTACACCGGACTGACCGAGCTGAAGCAGGCGGGCTTCCACGTGATCGTGATCGCCCACCTGGCGCGCAAGTACCGGGTCAGTGAGGGTGGGCTGCAGGACGAGGGCCTGCGGGTGCTGGCCGACGAGATGATCGCCTACGAGGCCGACGCGGTGCTCCTGGTCGAGCGCGAGGGCGAGGAGCGGACGATCACGCCGATCGTGAAGCCACCACGCCCTGCCCATCTGCGGCTCGATCGGCACTACCCGGCCGTGCTGTCCACCCTCTACCCTGACCTGGCGGAGCGGGGCGGCGAGCGACGAGAACGGCGAGCGCGGGCGGCAACTGGCGCCGAGGCAGACACGCCGGCGGACGAAGCGGTCCACCCGGACGGCCCGGTAACAACCGAGACGCCAGTCCCCGGCGGCCCCCCGCGCGACGCCGCCGAGGCCGAGGTACGCTTCTTCGCCCGCTATGGCGAGGTAATTGGTGGGACCACCTGGCAGGCCGTGCAACGCTACCTGGGCCAGTTGCTGCCACGACCAACCAGCGTCGAGGGGTGGATCGCCGTGGCCGAAGAGGTGCGCGACCGGGCGCGCCACGTCTCGGCAGCCTGAGCGGGCCGCGGGCAGCGTGAACATCCGCCTGCCAGGCCGGGCGTCACCTTCGGGGCCTGGTTTAAGGCGCCCAGCTGAGGCCCGAGTCGGCATCGAGCGCCAGCCCGCTGGTGAGCCGGCGGGGCGCGCCGGCGCTGAGCGTGCCGTCGGCGCCGAGCTGCAACTCGGTCACCCAGAGGTCGAAACCGGGCTCACCGGGAGCGACAGCGAGAAAGGCGAGCAGCCGGCCATCGGGGGCGAAGGCGGGAGCCCGGGCCGCGCCCTGGCTGGTCAGGCGCACAGGAGTGCCGCCGGCCAGCGGGAGGGCCGCGATGTCGGTGCGGCCACCCTGGCGCGTGGCGAAGGCCAGCCAGCGCCCATCAGGCGAGCGCGCCGGGTCATAGCTGCCGGCGGGCGCGCCGCTCACGGCCTCGCTGGCGCCGGAGCTTAAATCCAGCCGATAGAGCGCCTGCTGGCCCGCCGGGCCGCTCCCGGCGCGCGTGAAGATCAGACCGGTGCCATCGGGCAGAAAGACGCTGCGGCCCACCTGGGCGGCAGGGTCGGCATACACGGGGAGCGGCGCACCGGTGGTGATGGGCAGCAGGACCAGTTCCAGGCTTTCATCCACCGGCGGGTCACCGGTGGGAGGGCGCACCTGCGCCGCCACGGCAACGCGGATGCCATCTGGGGACCAGGCCGGGTAGAAGGCCCAGCGGCTGGTGTAGACCCGGTCGATGCTATTTGGCGGCGCCGGCGAGCCGTTGTCGGTGAGTTGCGCCAGGGGGCGGCCGCTGGCGTCGGCCAGGAGCACCTCGCTGAAGCTATTGGCACGGGCGACATAGGCGATCCGCGTCCCGTCTGGCGCCCAGGCCGGCTGGAAGGCGGTCCCGTCGCCGAAGAGCGGGCGGGCCTCGCGGTCGCGCCACTGCCAGATCACACCCTGGCGCACAAAGAGCAGTCGCCCCGGCAGGGCCTCGCCGCGCACCGGGGCAACACCATCGGCCAGCGGGGTAGGTGGCGCTGCCGCCTCGCCGCCACAGCCGGCGATGAGCAGGGTGAGCAACAGCAGGAGGGGGAGCACGAGGCGACGAGGTGAACAATATCTCAGCATCGCATTGGCCAGGGTCATGGGCGGCGAGAGAGCCAGCTGAAGAGCCGCGAGAGGCTGCGGCGGGGCCGTGGTTCGCTCCAGGGCTGGTGCTGAACCAGATCCTCGGGCAGATCAGGCGGAAGGAGGGCGCGGAGCGCGCCCGGGACGACGGCAAAGGTCATCGGCGTCACGCCGATCAGGTCGCCGTCAACCTGCACCGGCAGCGGGGGCCGGGCATCGATGGTGATGGTGCGCGCGCGGTAGTACTGCAACTCCGGATCCTGGCCCTGGCGCCGACCGAGAATGGCAAACAGGCGGCTCACTGCACTCAGGCCATTATCGCCCTTGATCACGCAGACATCGAGCAGCCCATCATCGATGCTGGCGCGATGGGTGATCTTCACCAGCCCGCCATAGAGTTGCGTATTGCCCACCACGATCATCAGGATGCGGCCGCGCATCGGCCGGCCGTCGAGGACCAGGCGCACGCGAGCGCCGCGCACCCGCAATGCCTGTTCGATGCCGCGCAGCACGTAGGCCAGGGCGCCAAAACGGCGTTTCTCCGCCGGACGCACCCCGGCGGTGATCGCGGCATCGAACCCGATGCCGGCCATCAGCAGAAAGTAACGCTCCCCGGCCCGCCCCAGGTCGATCGGGCGCACCTGCCAGCCCAGCAGCGCCTCGGCGGCCGCCCGTGGCTGCAAGGGCAGCCGTAACTCGCGGGCCCAGACATTCATCGTGCCGAGCGGCAGCGGCGCCAGGGCCGTCGACGACCCCGCAAGGCCGTTGATCACCTCGTTGATCGTCCCATCGCCGCCAGCAGCGACCACCAGGTCATAGCCCTGCTCTGCGGCGAGGCGCGCAAGGCGACAGCCATCGCCCGGGCTGCGGGTGGGTTGGAGCTCGACCTGCCACCCGGCCGCCCGCCAGACGTCGGCTGCGGCGGCGAGCTCGCGCTCAAGGGCCTCGGCCTGACCTGCGGTTGGATTGAACACGAGCATCGTACGCATAAGCTCGCAATCGGGCCGGCAGAAGAACGCTGGCAGTATACCACAGGCACCTGGGCCAACGACGATCGGCTACCGCTTTGCCCTCGCCGGGTGCGCGGGCCTCTGGCCCGCATGCGGGCCGGAGG
>JACAEO010000279.1 GCA_013388805.1 Chloroflexota bacterium | reverse complement strand
CCTTTGATCCGGTCAAAGCATCACCGAAAGCGGCACTGGCCACTTGACACGAATGAGAGAATCTCTCCCAGGCTGGGAGAGGGGGGGATGGGGGTGAGGGCAAGCAGCGCATCAGGACGCCATCCGCCAGAAACTCTACCCACGGGGCGGCGCAGCCGGCCCACGAGCTATTGGGTCGTTCGCTCTGGCGGCCGCGCCGCCAACACGAACCGGGGTTTGGGGTGTGCCCTGAGCACGTGGATTGATGATCTGGACCGCGCTCACGCCCCCGGCCGCGCCGCGATGACGGCCTCCAGGGCGCCGAGGAAGGTGGCAGCGCAGTGCTCCCAGGTGGGCAGGGCAGTGGCCCGCGCGCGCGCCGCGACGGCCATGCACGTGCGCAGGGCCGCGTCGTCCATCAGGCGCGCCAGCGCCGCAGCGAGGGCCGCGTCGTCATTCGCGGGCACCAGGCAGCCCGCATCGGCGCCGATCAGTGCCGGCAGCGGCCCCACCGCGCAGGCGACCACCGGCAGGCCGGCGGCCAGCGCCTCGGCGAAGACCAGACCATAGCCTTCGTAGCGCGAGGGCAGGGCGAAGAAGGCGGCACGTGCATAGGCATCGGCGAGGGCCACATCGCTCAGCGCACCGTGCGCCACGATGCTGCCCGGCGCTGCGGCGGCCAGCGCGGTGCGCACCGCCACCGCATAGGCCGCGTCGGCATCCGGCTCACCGACCAGCTCCAGCCGCCAGCCCGGGCGCGCGACGCGGCGCCAGGCGCACACCAGCTCCAGCACACCTTTGCGCGGGATCCACTGCGCCACGCAGAGCGCCGACCACGGAGGGCCGGCAGGCGGTTCCCGGGGATGGACGAGTAGCCGATCGCAGCCCCCCGAGGCGACAACGATCCGCTCCCGCGCCACGCCCCGCTCGACCAGGATACGCGCGCCGTCCTCGCTCACGACGACCAGCCGGTCGGCGCGTAGCAGCGAAGCCTCCCAGGAGGGGTGTGGCGCGGTGGGGCAGTGGGGCGGTACAGGCCAGGCGCCGTAACCCGAACCCGCGCCAGCGGCCACACTCGGCAACTCGTGGACCATGGCCACCAGCGGCCGCTGCGCCCGCCACCCGTCCAGCCAGGGCGCGCAGACGGCGCTGGCCAGCGCGTCGACGACCACCACATCGAAGGGCGCCGGGTCGAAGCGCGCCCCCAACTCCGGCGCGGCCGCCAGCTGCGCGGCCAGGTCCGCACCGGAGGCGACGACCTCGGTCACGCGTACGCCCCGGGCGCGCAGGCGGGCAAACAGCTCACGATGGTAGAGGTAGCCCCCGGTCAGCCGCGCCGGGTCACCCACCGTCAGAAAGGCGATATGCATGAGCAGCGGCATATCATACCAGGTGGCATTGGCAATCCCGCATGGTCCCGCTCATCGCCACAGCGCTCCAGCTCCACACAGGGCTTTGTCGAGCTGGAGCGCTGTGGCGATGTGGAGCTGAGCCAATGCGATGCCAGCAAGCAGAATCGGTATCACAAGGCGGCCTCGTAGGCGGCATAGGCGCCGGGATTCTCCCAGACGCGCACGGTGAGGCGCACCAGCCCCAGGCCGCGCAGCGCGCCGGCCAGCCGTTGCCAGCAGAAGCGGGCCACGTTCTCGGCGGTGGTGTTCACCTCCGCCAGCCCCGAAACCTCGCCCAGGTCGCGGTAGTGCAGCGTAGTCACCAGAGCCTGTACCGCATCCTGAAGGGTCGTAATATCGAAGAGCGTCCCATCGGGGCGGAGCTCAGCCCCGGCAACGGCAACCTCCAGTCGATAGGTATGGCCATGCATCCGCGTGGCCGGCCCGAAATCGCCGACCAGGCGGTGCGCTGCCTCGAACTGCGCGGAAACGCCGACCTCGTACATGGCTGGTCTCCTCGGGTCGTGGTAATGGGTCAGGCCGAAGCACGCGCCGCACGGTAACGCGCTAGTGCAGTTCCAGGCGACCTGTTCGGGCATCAGCGCGACCTCGACCGTGTCCAGATGCGCCGCGCCCAATCTACCATCGCAAATCTGCAATCTGCAATCGCACGAGCCCGCAGCGGGCCCGGCGCGAATGCTGCGGCCCTACGGCGCCCCGTCCTCCCGTACCCCCGCGTACGTCAACACCACCTGCACCGCCGCACCCGCATCAACCAGACGGTAGGCCTCGTCGGCGCGCTCGAGCGGTAGACGCGGCCCCTGCAGCGGGGCCAGCTGCAGACGAGGTAGCAGCGCCGCCACGGTGGCGGCGCGCCGGGCGTGATCCCAGCGCGGCGCCGTTTCGGGCGCCAGGCGCCCCACCTGCGAGGAGCGAAGCCGGATGCGCCCCCGATGAAAACGCCCACCCAGGTCGAGCGTCACCGGCTTGCGCCCGTACCACGAGGCCACGACCACCGTGCCCTCGTCCAGCACGCTGTCTAGCGCAGCCTGCAGCGCAGCTGGCGCGCCACTCACCTCGACGGCCAGATCGGCCAGACGTCCCTGGTTGTGGGCGCGAATCGCCTCGGCCAGGTCCGGACCGGGGGCCAGTGCCGCGTCAGCGCCCACCGCGCGGGCCAGGGCGCGCCGGCTGGCATCAGGCTCCACGGCAATCACCCGCGCGGCGCCCGCGAGCCGCAGCGTCTGGGTGACCAGCAGGCCCACCACGCCCTGTCCGAAGACCAGCGCCGTCTCGCCGAGGCGTGGCGCCGCGTCGTGGGCCACGTTGAGCGCCGTCTCGCTGTTGGCGAAGAACACACCCAGGGCAGGATCGAGCTCGGGAGGCAGCCGCGTGACGAGCCCGGCGGGCGCGAGGAAGTGGCTCTGGTGGGGGTGCAGAGCAAAGACCTGGTCGCCGGGGGCGAACTCGTTCACCCCCGGGCCGACATCCAGCACCTGACCGACGCAGGCGTAGCCATACTTGATCGGGAAGGCGAAGCCGCCGGCAAGGGTCGGCAGGTCGAGCGGCAGCTCCGGGTCGATCTGCCCCCGGTAGACGAGCATCTCGGTGCCGTGGCTGATCGCCGAGGCGCTGGCCGCCACCCGCACCTGGCCGGGGCCGGGTGGCGGCACCGCTTCGCCACGGAGCTCAACCTGGCGCGGCGCGACGACCCAGACGGCGCGGGCTTTCTGCGGATGCATACGTCCATTGTACCGCGCTCCGCGCGCCAGCGCAGCACCTTGACCCAGGAGGTTGACGCAGCCCTCCCACCCTCCTCAGCGGGACGGGTCACCCGCTGCCGGCGCCGGGCTTCCCGCACGGTTGTGCTCAACTTCCACCTGGTCTTATGCTCCCCCGCCGAGGGTGGCAATAGTAAGCCGGGCCGCAGTCAGGGGCGAGGGATGGGCCTGGGCCTCGGCCAGGCGCCGGGCAACCAGCGGCATGGCGTGCGAGCCGAGCATCAACGGGGCGCCCAGCGGATGGAAGCGGGCGGTGAGCACCGACTTCTCGGGCGAACGGAGCATCGCCGCGTTGCAGACCGTGCCCTCGCCCGTGCCACGGTCGTGGGCCAGCGCGCTGGGGAAGGCGCCCCAGCTGGTCATACCGGTGTAGTAGCTCGATCCGGGGTGCGTGTTCACCGTGATCGTGCCATAGCGCAGGTCGAACAGCGCCCGTTCGTAGGCGGCGCGCACCCGTGGATCGCGCAGCGTCTCCGGATGCACCACGATCGTGGCGGCGAGCCGGCCCCACAGCCGCTCATTGGCGAAGACCACGGCCCGGTCGATGAAGCCGGCCACATCGGGCGCGTCGAGCGCTGTCTCGCCGAGGAAGGGGCCGAACTGCTCGTGGGTAAAGAGCGGCTCATCGTAGGCCTCGGGATCCAGGTCAGGCACCAGCGTCCAGGGCAGGTCGTCGGGGCCGGGCGTACCGAGGCGCCGCACATCGCGATGCTGCGCCAGCAGCGCCGCGTAGGTTTCCTGGACGCCGGGGTAGTAGGCGCGGCGAGTGGGTGTGGCAGCCAGGATCTGCTCGAAGCGGCCCAGGAACTCGTGGCGCAGCGCCCACTGCCGATGCTGGATGATCATCCGCGGGGCACTGCAGAGGTAGCCGCCATTGAAGACCGCCCAGGTGGCCAGGGCAACGGCCTGGGCCTCCAGTTCGGCAGGCTTCCACGGACCGGGGACGATGATCGCCGGCGTCACGTTGCCTAACTCCGCCGTCAGCGGCCGGGCCAGGGGCGGCGGGCCAGCCAGGAGTTGCTCGTAGGTCGCGCGCGAGCCGGTCAGGTGGACGCAATCGACCATGGGGTGGTGGGCCAGGTAGAAGCCGACCGTGGCGCCGCCGGTAAGCAGACGCAGGCAACCCTCAGCGATCAGCGGCGCGAAGGCCTCGGCGAAGAGTGGCTCAAGGTAGCTGGTGATCGGGCTGAACTTGAAGGCCACCACGCGGCCTTCAACAAAGAGTTGGTAGAGCATGTCCGTAGGGATGACCAGTGCAGCGTTCCCGGCGCCGAGCACGGCCACCACCTGGCCAGCGTGCGGCGTGCGGTAGGCCCAGGCCTGGGTCGCGATCGTCTCCTCCAGCGAGACGCCCGGACGCATCCAGACCTCGGCGTGCATGCCGGGCTGGGTCAGCTCCTCATAGATGTCATCGGGGTAGACGCGAACAATCGTCTGGTCGCCGGGGCCGAGGCGGGGCGGGTGCGGGAGATGGGGATGACCAAAGCGCTCAAGCTCGGCCAGCGAGCGGCGGAGCAGGCGCGCGTACCGGATGTTCATCGCCACCCCGAGCCACTCCTCACCCTCGGCGTGACCCCCGGCTGGCAGCCCTCTGGCCTCCAGTGAGGTGGCCACGAGGCGCGGACCGATGCGGAGCAGCCCGGCGACAACATCCTCGAGCAGAGCGCCGCGCTTCGCATCATCGAGCCGGACCCAGCGCTCAGCGTAGGCGTGCAACTCGTTGAGCGCCGCATCGAGGGCCGCGCGCGCTTCAGAGGTAAGCTCATCGAGCGAGAAGGCCGGAGCGGGGGGAACGGTGAGCATGGCCGGCTCGCCGCGATCGGACAGTGTGCTTGTCATCGCCTTCCTCCTTGAAGTCGAATCGACAGCGAACGACAGGCCAAATCGACGCATTGCATCTGCGCGTCTGTATGATACGACCGGCGGCACCGCCTGCGCGAGAACAAGCGGGCACCGTGGGTGGCAAGCTCGCTACCGGGGGGGATGCGCGACGCGGGGGCGGACGCCGGACGCGGGGCCACGCGCCGATGCGAGGCCACGCGCCGACGTGGGGCCGGGTGCCGATGGGGGGCCACGCGCTGATGCGAGGCCACGCGCCGACGTGGGG
>JACAEO010000263.1 GCA_013388805.1 Chloroflexota bacterium | reverse complement strand
GGGCCGGGCAGGCCCCCGGCCCGGGGGCGCGGGGGCGGCGCGCCCCGCTGGCTGTGATGGGGCCGGGACAGCGTCCCGTGGGTGCCGGGGGCCGGGCAGGCCCCCGGCCCGGGGGCGCGGGGGCGGCGCGCCCCGCAAGCCGCCACGGGGCAGGCCCCTGGCCCGTGGCTTTAGGGGCGGACAGAACATCCGAGCCAACGCGGCTTCTCCCGCATTGGGACGCCCCAGCGCACGGCGCTGGTCGCCCCGCTTCGCCAGGCTCAGCGCAGGCTCTCCCGCGCGCGGGAGAGGGGTAGGGGGTGAAGGCCAACCAGCGCATCCCAACGCCACAAAGCCCCTCGACGCTCATGTATTCTGTCCGCCCCTAAACACCCCCGGGCCGGGGGCCGCCCGGCGGCCCCCGGGCGCATCCGCCCGGCGCACACGTCGCTGCGGCCACGGGGCGGGCGTCCCGGGCGCACGAGTGCAGTTCCAGGCGACCTGGTCGGGCAGCAGCGCGACCGCGACCGTGTCGAGATGCGCCGCGCCCAATCTACCATCGCAAATCTGCAATCTGCAATCGCACGAGTGCAGTTCCAGGCGACCTGTTCGGGCAGCAGCGCGACCTCGACCGTGTCCAGCTGCGCCGCGCCCAATCTACCATCGCAAATCTGCAATCTGCAATCGCACTAGGCCCTACATGCCTCAGGGATGACCAGGTCCCACTTGTCGACCAGCCACTGCCCATCGCGGTAGTGCAGATCGCTGCGGAAGCAGAACTGGCCCCGCTCGTAGCCGACGCGCGCATACCCCACCTGGTGGCGCTGGCTTTCGGCGAAGGGTTCCAGGATCTCATAGCCCTGATACGGGCCGAACTTCTGCACCCCGCTCACGAGCACGTATTGGGTGAGCTCTCCGTAGATCTGCGCAAGGCTCTGGCCCTCCTGCGGCGGCTCCTCGGCGGAGAGCGGCGTGGCGCCGGCCACATCGCCGCTGAACATCGCGGCGGCCCACGCCGCGTGGACCGCCGCGGCCTCGGCGGCAGCCGCCGGCGACGGCGGCTCGCCAGGCAAGCGCTGATCAACGAAGCGCGCGCAGGTCTTCCCGGCGGGCTCCCACTCCACCACGCGCCAGGCCCCCTCGACGACCTGCATCCGCGTGGCGTAGCACAGGCTCCCACGGGCGAAGGAGAGCTCGCTCAGCCCGATGCGCTGCTGCGCCTCGTCGCCGGCGATGCTGCCGAGCAGCGCGTGGCGGTTGAGGTAGGGGCCGATCAGGCCACTCGCGGCCGCGAGCCGGGTCGCGGCCTGCGTCTTTGACCGATAGAGCTGGACGCGCTCCTGGCGCCGGGCGGCATCGGGCTCGGCGAGCAGTTCCAGCGCGCTGCGCTCATCACCGTCGAGCATCGCGCTGACCCAGTGCCAATGAACCTCATCCGCATCGGGGTCGGGTGGCGCCAGGACGATCGGCTGCGGCGCGCGCCGGGCCGCGGAGCCGAGGCTGACGAGGGCGAGGCAGGCGATGAGCAGCAGCGTGAGGCCGCTGAGCACGCCGGCGAGGGCGAACCAGAGCCAGGGGTGACGGGGCGGGCGGGTGGGCGTGGTTGCCATGGGGGAACCTCCAGGGTGCTGATGAGGGTACGACGCACAGGGTGTACCGTTGATCGGCGCAGGAGGTTACGGGGATTGTGTCAGTGACGAGTGACGAGTGACGAGTGACGAGTGACGAGTGATGCGTGATACGGGATGAGGAGGGTGAACCCCTGGAGCGTGGCATCACCTGCGCTCATGGACGCCCGCCAGCGGCGGCGCGCAAATGGGCGGCGAGCTCGTGGAGGCGCGCGGCGAGGGCGAGGTAGGGGGAGCCCTCCGGCTCCCCCTCGGCTGCCCAGCGCGCCTGCGCCTCAAGCTGATCGGCGAGGGCGCCGCGGTCGGCATCGGCGGTGGCGAGGGCAGCGCTGGTGGCCGCCTCGGCCTCCGCGGTGAGGCGCGCGATCTGCTGCTCACGAGTCTCGGGTGGCGGCCCCTCGGCGGCCCGGCGAGCGTGATCGGCGTAGTCGTCGAGGCCCAGCGCCGCGAAGAGCTCGGCGGCGCGCGCCAGATAGGGGCGGGCCTCATCGTCGCGGCCGGCGCGACGCAGCGCCCAGCCGTAGTTACCGATCGTCGCGGCAACGCTGTAGCGGTCGCCGATGGCCTCATAGATGGCGATGGCCTGGGCGAGGAGCCGGTCGGCCGCTGCCTGGTCGCCGCTGATCAGCGCGAGCCGGCCCTGGGCAGCGTAGATGTTGGCCTCGCCCAGTTTCGCACCCACCTGGCGGTAAAGGGCGAGCGCGGCCTCGTAGGACTGGAGGGCGGCGTCGCGGTCATCGCGGAACTGCTGGACATCGCCGATCGCCTTCCGGCTGTTGGCCTCGCCCAGGCGGTCACCCACCTGGCGGTAGAGCGTCAGCGCTCGTTCGAGGAAGCGGATGGCCTCTTGATGAGCATAGGTCCAGCGAAGATACTCACCAACGTGCCAGCAGATCGCTGCCGTCTGCGCAGCGTTGTGGTCCACAGCCTGCTGTGCCACATAGCGCAGGTGCGCATCGAGCGGACGAAGGCTGAGATACAGCGCGGTATTCTCCTGGGTCGTTTGGCGCACCAGCGCGATAACCGCCCGCGCTACCGCTTCGCGCGCCTCCGTAGCATCGCTCACGCTCAGCGCATAGGCCGCGATCAGCCGATGCAGGCGCAGCGCATTGTCAGTCTTCTGTTCGAGTAGCCCCAACTCGATCAGGCGCTGCAGCCCATCCTCTGCGCGAAGCTGCGCATCAAACTCATCCGCGGGCAGCTCCAGCGTCGCCAGCAGCAGGTCACGCGGGATTGGCTCGCCGGGCGCCAGGCAGGCCGCCCGCGCGAGCAGGGCACGGGCCGTCGCGTCTGTAGGGTCGTCCGCGCGCAGCTGGTCATAGCTCAGCGCGAAGGTGTTCGCGACATCGAGCTCGTGGCTGGTCGGCGAGGCCTCCGCCCCGCGGCCCCGGGCCGGGGGCCTGCCCCAGGGCGGCTGGCGGGGCGCGCCGCCCATACGCATCAAGTTACGCCCCTGGCAGGGCGGCGGCTGCCACGCGACAGGTGAAAATGTCGTTGTGTTGGCAGTTTCTGCCAGCTTCGCTG
>JACAEO010000403.1 GCA_013388805.1 Chloroflexota bacterium | reverse complement strand
GTTGGCGGCTGCGCCGCCACACCACCGGCCAGACAATCCCTGGGGCGGCTACGCCGCCCACACCTCGCCGCAGGATGCGGAGGTGCACAGACCCTGGCGTGCGGGCCAGGGCTACGCCAACGTCCGGTTGATCGTCCGCGCCGTGGGCGTAAACGCCCCGGCTACCGCTGCGCAGGCCACCTGCGTGGCCTGTGCAGCCCGCGAACGCGGGCGTCGCAGCGGCGAGCCCGCGGCTTCAGTCGCCGGGCGGACGATGGTGACGTGGCCCTGGCGTGCGGGCGCTTCGCCTTGTGCCGCCGTGGCGCCGTCGGGTATAATGAACGACGGACTGGCCCGGAGGTCGCCTGCGCGCCGCTGTGTCGCCTGCGGCGCCTCCTGGCGTATCATCCTGTGTTGCAAGACGCCGTTACGGCGATGGAGTTCCTCAATGTTACATTGGCTGAAGAAGATCGTCGGCGACGGCAATGACAAGGCCGTACGCCAGATCCAGCCCCTGGTTGAAGCGATCAATGCACTCGAGCCGGAATACCAGGCGCTCGCCGATGAGGCGTTGCGTGCGAAGACCGCCGAGTTCCGCACGCGGCTGGCTGAGGGCGAGGAGCTCGACGACCTGCTCCCCGAGGCCTTCGCCGCGGTGCGCGAGGCGGCGCGGCGCACGATCGGCCTGCGCCACTACGATGTGCAGCTGATCGGCGGCATCGTGCTGCATCAGGGCAAGATCGCCGAGATGAAGACCGGCGAGGGCAAGACCCTGGTGGCCACCCTGCCGCTCTATCTCAATGCCCTGGAGGGCAAGGGCGCGCACCTGGTCACCGTCAACGACTACCTGGCCAGGGTCGGCGCCGGCTGGATGGGTCCCGTCTATCACTTCCTCGGGCTCAGCGTCGGCTTCATCGCCCACGAGCAGAGCGCGCTCTACGACCCGGAGTATACCGACCCCAACGCCAACCCTGAGGACCAGCGCCTCGTGCACTGGCGCCCGGTGCCGCGCCGCGAGGCCTACCTCGCCGATATTACCTACGGCACCAATAACGAGTTCGGCTTCGATTACCTGCGCGACAACATGGCCTATGACAAGGCCCAGATGGTGCAGCGCGAGTTGCACTATGCGATCGTCGACGAGGTTGACAATATCCTGATCGACGAGGCGCGCACCCCGCTGATCATCTCGGGCCCGGCTCAGAAGTCGAGCGACCTCTATCGCCAGATGGCCGGCCTCGTCCGTGGGCTGCGCCGCTCCAGTGTGACCCAGAAGCAGATGAAAGAGGAGGGCCTCGAGCCCGACGGCGATTTCTTCATCGAAGAGCGCACCAGGAGTATTACCCTCACCGAGCAGGGTATCGAGCGGATCGAGCGCCTGCTCCGCATCCCCGAGGGCGAGAGCCTCTACGACCCCCAGCACTACGAGAAGACCCACTTCGTCGAGAATGCGCTCAAGGCCCAGTTCATCTTCCAACGCGACCGCGACTATATGGTCACCGCCCAGGGCGAGGTGGTGATCGTTGATGAGTTCACTGGCCGCGCCATGCCCGGCCGCCGCTGGTCCGACGGCCTGCACCAGGCGGTTGAGGCCAAAGAGGGCGTGCTGGTCAAGAACGAGAACGTTACGCTGGCGACGATCACCTTCCAGAACTACTTCCGCATGTACCACAAGCTCGCCGGTATGACCGGTACGGCCTACACCGAGCGGGAGGAGTTTGGCAAGATCTACAACCTCGATGTGGTGGTCATCCCCACCAACAAGCCCTCCGTTCGCGAGGATCTGCCCGATCAGATCTATCGCAGCGAAAGCGCCAAGTTCAATGCGGTGGTGCGCGAGGTCGAGGAGTTGCACCGCGCAGGTCGCCCGGTGCTGATCGGCACCACCTCGGTGGAGACCTCGGAGCGGGTCAGCGCGTTGCTCAAGCGCGCCGGCATCAAGCATAGCGTGCTCAATGCCAAGTTCCACGAGCGGGAGGCCGCGATTGTGGCCCAGGCCGGACGCAAGGGCGCCGTCACCGTGGCGACCAATATGGCCGGGCGCGGCACCGACATCCTGCTGGGCGGCAACCCGGATGGACTGGTCGACGACATCCTTGCGGCGCAGGGCATCAAGTTCGACGAAGCCACCCCCGAGCAGAAACGCGCCGCCTGGGAGGAGGCGAAGCGCCTGACCGACGCGGAAGGTGCCGAGGTGCGCGAACTGGGCGGCCTGCACATCGTGGGCACCGAGCGCCACGAGGCGCGCCGCATCGATAACCAGCTCCGTGGTCGTGCCGGTCGTCAGGGTGACCCGGGCTCCTCGCGCTTCTTCCTCTCGCTCGAAGATGAGCTGATGCGCCGCTTCGGCCCGGTTGACCGGATCAAGGGCCTGATGAATCGCTTCATGGACGAGGATCTGCCGCTTGAGGCCGGCATCCTCGACCGTACGATCGAGAGCGCCCAGACGCGTGTCGAGGGCTATAACTTCGACATCCGCAAACACACCGTCGAGTTCGACGACGTGATGAACAAGCAGCGCCAGATCATCTACCAGGACCGGCGCGAGATCCTCGATGGCAAGGATGTGCGCGAGCAGGTGCTGCAGATGATTGGCGAGGAGATCGCCGCGCTCGTCGATGAGCATCTCCCGGCTGACGATCCCCAGGCCTGGGACCTCAACCAGCTCCTGCGCCACTACCGGCAGATCAACCCGATGCTCTCGCCGTCGGTCAGTAGCGGCTCATTCGCGGGCAAGAGCCGTGACGAGATCGAGATCTGGCTCGTCGAGCATCTTGAGCAGGCCTACGAGGAGCGTGAGCGGGCGATCGGCGTGGAGATGATGCGCTTCGTCGAGCGGCGCATGATGCTCGCCGCGATCGACCGCCAGTGGATCGACTATCTCACCGCGATGGACGAACTGCGCCAGAGCATCATGCTCCAGGCCTTCGCCCAGCGCGACCCGCTGGTTGAGTTCCGCCGTCAGTCGTTCCAGATGTTCGACCAGCTCAAGGAGAACATCACCCGTGACGTGGTCTACCAGATCATCCCGCAGTCCTTCGCCTACGAGCGCTACCTGCGCCAGATCGAGGCGGAGCAGCAGGCGCGCCTGACCATGGCCCAGGAGGCCGGCGGCAGCAGCGAACTGGCCAACGTCGCCGCGCGGCCGCAGCGCAAGACGGTGAACATGCCGGGCCGCAACGATCCCTGTCCCTGCGGCTCGGGCAAGAAGTTCAAGCTGTGCCACATGGGCCGTGAGCAGGAGATCATGCACCTGCTCGGCGGGTCGGCGCCGAAGGCCGCGCCGGTTGCCGTCCAGGTCATCCAGCAGCAGCCGGAGAACCCGGCGATCGCCGCCGAGGCCGAGCAGATCCGCAAAGCACTGCCGAGCAAGCCCCAGGCAACTCCGCGTGGCCGCCCGCCGTCAACAGTGCCCCGCGGCAAGCGCAAATAGCGGCAGGCCGTGCCCCAACGATGATCGGCCCGGATGTGATGAGGTCACAGCGGCGTCAGCGCGAAGGTGACCACATAGACATAGGCGAAGACGAAGGCCGTGAAGTTCGCCGCCAGGGCGGCCAGGTAGCTCTGTGAGAAGCTGCGACGGCGTAGCAGCACCAGCACGAAGCCCTCGACGATCCAGGCGACGACCAGGGCGGCCAGCAGGGCGAGGAAGATGCTGGGAATGCTCAGGATGAGCGGACTGACCAGGGCGATCACCAGCGCTGAGGCCAGATTGACCAGCGCCGAGTCGCGGAAGCAGCCCGCCAGTCTGGTCCACTTCATCTGAAACAGCATCAGCCCGTCAATGATGATCGATACGAGCAGAAAGACGTACGGAAACGTACCGGCGGCGAGCAGACTGGTGTCGAGCATAATGGTGTGTCGGCGTTTGTGGGCTATACCAGCTGTGACGCAAAGCGGGCTGCCATGTGCAGGGCCGCGCTGAAGGTGTGGTCGCGGCTCAGGAGCCGCAGTTCGGCGGCGAGCAGGTCGATCAGGGCGGGCTCGGCACAGCGGGCCAGCCGGTGCAGCGGCGGGTGGCCCGCGATTACGGCCGTGGTGAACACATGGCCGGCGGTGTCCGCCCGCGCGACCCGAAAGTCGGCGGTCACCCCGTCGAGGGCCTGCAGCCGCAGGGCGGCGAGCCCCGCTGGCGCGTCCGGCGTTCCAGTGACGGGGGTGATGCTGATCATCACTGGCCGGCTGGTGTTCGGATCATCGCCCAGCGCGGGGCGGCGCAGCTGTAGCTGCAGCGTATCGCCCACGACGCGCACCGCGTCCTCCAGCGGGGTCCAGCCCAGGCAACTGGCCAGCCAGCCGGCCACGAGCAGGCCGGCAGCCGGATTGGGCGGGCCGGGGGCGGGGACATAATCGATCGCCACCCGGTCGATCCGGCGCAAGTGCGGCAGCAGGGGGCGTGTGTCGAAAAACTGGGCCGTCAGTTCACGCCAGGGGGTCAGGGCAGCCCAGCCCAGGTCGCTCAGCGCGACCCGGCGGGCCGATCCCGCGGGCAGCCCCGGGTCGCGCTCAAAGGCCGCCATGCGCACCAGGCCGCGCGCCGGCTCGTCCAGTTCGCGTGAGTCGACGATCAGCCGGTCGAGCACACCGATGAGCCGGGGCAGCAGCGGCTCATTGAAGGGCGTGGCGCCCGGCAGCCAGAGGACCACTGGCAGGTCGGGCACCAGCAAGGCCAGGATGAGCGAGGCCACCTGAGCGGTGGCGGCGCCGTGCGCATCAATGGTGATCTGCTCGCCGCAAACCTGCGGCACGCCGGGGGCGGTCAGCAGGCAATTGGCCTGGACCCAGGCATCGATCTGCGGCGCGTCGGCGGCCGGGCGACAGATGGCCAGAATAGCGCGGTTGGGGTGGCTGGCCATCAGTTCGTGGGCCATTGCGCTGATCCGTTCGGCCAGTTGCGGCTCCGTGGCGCGGGCCACCAGGTTCAGGGTCAGGGCACGGGTCACCGCCTGTCCGGTGCGGGCGGCCTCGCTCGCCCGCTCCTGCCAGAGCTGCTGAAGCTCGCGCTCGATTGCGCTGATGTCGACGCGTGTGACGTGCATATGACTGGAGGAATGGGCGGTCTCGCTTAAAGCCGGCGCCAGGCGCGGCCATCGCGGGCCATAAAGGCATCGGCGGCGGCAGGGCCCCAGGTGCCGGCCTCGTAGTTGGGGAACGGCAGGGGCTCAGCAGCGGCCCAACCCTGCAAGATGGGCGTGAGCAGTGCCCAGCTCGCCTCGACTTCGTCGCGGCGGGTGAAGAGCGTGCCATCGCCGAGCATGCAGTCGAGCAGCAGCCGCTCGTACGCCTCAGGTGAGGCCACACCGAACGAGGTGCCGTAGCGAAAATCCATACTTACCGGGCGGATCTGGGCCTGACCGGGCACCTTGGAGCCGAAGGTGAGCGAGATACCTTCATCGGGCTGGATCTTGATCGCCAGCACATTGGGCTCGATGGCGTTCACCGGCGTATCGGCGAAGAGCATCGTCGGGGCGCTACGAAACTGCACCGCGATCTCGCTGACGCGGCGCGGCAGAGCCTTGCCGCTACGCAGGTAGAAGGGCACGCCGGCCCAGCGCCAGTTCTCGATGAATAGCCGGAGCGCCACGTAGGTCTCGGTCTGCGACGTGGAAGCGACCGCGCGCTCGGCGCGGTAGCCGCCGACCGGGTGCCCGCTGATGCTGCCGGGGCCATACTGGCCACGCACCGTTGCCGTGAGCGCCTCCGCGGGGCTGATCGGTCTGATGGCGCGCAGCACCTTGACCTTCTCATCGCGCACGGCGTCGGGGTCGTAGGCCACCGGCGGCTCCATGGCCGTCAGGGTGAGCAACTGGGTCAGGTGGTTCTGGATCATATCGCGCAGCGCGCCCGCGCGGTCATAGTAGCCGCCGCGATCCTCGACGCCGATACTCTCGGCCACCGTGAGCTGCACGTGATCCACGTAGCGCCGGTTCCAGACCGGTTCGAAGATGCCGTTAGCGAAGCGAAAAACGAGCAGGTTCTGGACGGTCTCTTTGCCGAGGTAGTGGTCGATACGATAGACCTGCTGCTCGTCGAAGACGGCCAGGACCTGGCGGTTGAGCGCCCGGGCGCTCTCCAGGTCGTGGCCGAAGGGCTTCTCGATGATGATGCGCGTCCAGCCGCCGTTGGACGAGCGATTGAGGCCGTGGGCGCCGAGTTGGGCGACAATCTCGGCGTAGGCCTCGGGCGGGGTGGCGAGGTAGAAGACGCGGTTGCCGCCGGTGTCGCGCTCGCTGTCGATCGCGGCGAGCCGCGCGCCGAGCGTGGTGTAGCCGGCCGGCTCATCGAAACTCGCGCGGTGGTAGAAGATGCCCTCGGCGAAGCTGGCCCACAGGTCCGGCTCGGCGGGGCCACTGCGCGAATTAGCCGTGACCGCGGCGTGGAGCACCTCGCGAAAGGCGTTGTCGTCCCACGCGCGGCGCGCGAAGCCGAGCACCGAGAAGCCGGCGGGCAGCCGGCGCTCGCGAGCCAGATTGTAGAGCGCAGGCACCAGCTTGCGGCTCGTCAGGTCGCCGCTGGCGCCGAAGATGACCATGGTGCAGGGCTCAGGGGTGCGCCCCAGGCGCAGGCCCGTGCGGAGCGGGTTGTCGAGCGGGCCGGTGGTGGGTGGCGGGCCGAGGGCCTCGTTGCTCATATGCGTCAACCCTCGGCCGGCTTCACCGCATGGCCGCCGAACTGCTTGCGTAGCGCCGCCAGCACCCTGGCGCTGAAGCTATCGTCCTGGCGTGAGCGGAAGCGCATCTGCAGGGCGAGCGTGATGATCGGCGCGGGCACGGCGAGGTCGATCGCCTCATGGACCGTCCAGCGGCCCTCGCCGCTATCCTCCACATAGCCACGGATGGCGCTCAGGTCAGCGTCTTCGGCGAAGGCTCGCTCGGCCAGCTCCAGCAGCCACGAGCGCACGACGCTGCCCTGGTTCCAGAGGTGACTGATCTTCTGCAGATCAACGGGGTAGCGTGATTGCTTGAGGATCTCGAAGCCCTCGGCGTAGGCCTGCATCATCCCGTACTCAATGCCATTGTGGATCATCTTGACAAAATGGCCGGCGCCGTGGGGGCCGCAGAGCAGGTAGCCATCGGGCGGCGCGAGCGTCTTAAGCAGCGGCTCGATGTAGGCGAAGCTCTCAGGGTCGCCGCCGACCATGGTGCAGTAGCCAAGTTCCAGGCCCCAGACGCCGCCGCTGACGCCGGCGTCCAGAAAGCGCAGGCCGTGGGTGGCCAGTTGCGCGGCGTGAGCAATGCTGGCCTGGTAGTTGTTGTTGGCGCCATCGATCAGTATATCGCCGGGCTGCAGCAGCGGGGTGAGCAGCGCGATATGCTCATCGGTGGCCTGGCCGGCCGGGAGCATGAGCCAGACGATGCGGGGCGGCTGGAGCGCCTGGACCAGCTCCGCGAGGCTGGAGGCCGCAACGGCGCCATGCGCGTCGGCCAGTTCCTGGGCCTTCGCAAAGGTACGGTTGTAGACCACCACCCGGTGCCCGCCCTGTAGCAGGCGCGTGGCCATATTGGCGCCCATCCGGCCCAGGCCAATCAAGCCGAGTTCCATGGGTTCTCCTACCAGCTCTCTGTGTGCGCGCCCGGGCATTATACCAGGTACGAGTGATGCGTGATGCGCAGGACTTATACCATTTACGATTGCAGATTTTGGATTGCAGATTGCCGCACATGGCGTCACGATGAGCGATGACGGCAACGACAATGCGGAACTGCCAACTGGATTTGGTATTATACCAGGTGGAATTGGCAATCCCGCATTGTCCCGCTCAGCTCCACAGCTCCACACCTCCACACCTCCACAGCGCTACAGCGCTCCAGACTGGTTGTGTGGAGGTGTGGAGCTGTGGAGCAACGGTCAGCGAGAACGTCCGATCCTCAACAATGTCTCAGGCAACGATCTCGCGCAGCCGGCGTGGGAACAACGGCGTTCGCTAGCAGGATCGTGCACCGTCCGGCTCGCGCGGTGGGGGGTGGGGCTTACCTCTCAGGTATAGGGTTTTTGGGAGTTGCGCCCCCAGGCCCCGCATACCCCACCCCCCTCCCCCCTCTTCCAGGCTGGGAGAGGGAGGAGGGGGGTGAGGGCAAGCAGCGCATCAGGACGCTATCCGCCAGAAACGCTACACCTGAGGTGTGGGGCTTACCCCAGGGCCATTGCAACAACGATGAGGGGTACGCCGACTGGCGTACCCCTCTCAGCAGATTTCTGCGGCTGCAGCTACAGCCCCGGGGCGGCCCGCGACGGCGTGGGGCGTTCGCGGCCGAGCGCGCGCAGCTCACCTATGCGCGGGGCGATAAGCTTGTTGGCGAGCAGGGCGATGATCGTCATCCAGCCGGCCAGGGCACCGCCGAGCATACCGATGCCGATCAGGTATGCGATCACGCTCAGGACGCTATCCATCATTATGCCTCCCATCATAATTGCCACGAGTGATACCATTTCCGATTGCAGATTTTGGATTGCAGATTGCCGCACATGGCGTCACGATGAGCGATGACGGCAACGACAATGCGGAACTGCCAACTGGATTTGGTATGACACCAGACCAGGGCACTGCGCACTGTGCGCCCCCCTCGCAACTTTTCTCCGCCGGATGGGGGCGAACGGGCCTGGTTGAACAGTATTGAGCTTAGCAGCGGTGCCGGTTGGCGGTTAGAGAAGGATGCTGGCGGCGGAGGTGGAATTCTTCCACCCGGGGTGGGAGGAAATCAGCGCGATGCTGCGCGCAGCATCACGATAAATTCCTGCTCGCTGTAGGTGCTGCGGAAGCGCTGGATCGCGCGGAAGCCGGCGCGGTGGTAGAGCCGGTAGGCCCGCTGGTTGAAGGCGGCCACTGTGAGGCGCAGCGCGGGTGGGTGGAAGTGCTCGTCGGCAAAGGCCAGCACCGCGCCGAGGTAGCGCATCCCCTGGCCGTGTCCGGTCAGGTCGGGGCGCACCCCGATGCCGAGATCGAGCGCCAGCGCGCGATAGTCGCCCCCGGGCACCTGGGCATCGGCCCCAAAGCAGCAGAAGGCCACCAGCGCTCCATCGGCATCGCGGAGCTGGTAGTAGCCGTGCTCGATGTCACATAGAAACAGCGCAGTGGCCAGCGGGTCATCGCCGAGGCCGTAGACGCTGTAGGGGGGCGGGTACTGCCACCTGGCGATCGCGAGGGCCGCGTCACGATCCATCGGCGTGACGGTCAACGCGCTCACGATCCCACCCCGTAGGCATGGCGCGTTGCAGGGCGCAGCAGCCAGACAAGGCCGAGGACGGGCAGGACCAGGGGGACGAAGCCGTAGCCGGCGCCGAAGCCCGACCAGACGGTTGCATCGGCGAAGAGCGCGGGCCGGGCGAGGGTGAGCGTACCGACGAGCAGCACCCCGGCGAGCTCGAAGGCGCACACGCCGGTGGCGAGGCGCCAGGCCGCCGGGGTGCGACGCGCGAGCCCCACACAGGCCAGCAGATAGACCAGGGCGGCCACGGCGGAGAGCGTATAGGCGAGTGGCGCCTGCTCCCATCTGGTCGCGATCTGGAAGAGGGCGCGGGCGCCGGCCGCGATGGCGAAGAGGGTGTAGAGGGCGATCAGCAGGCGGCCGGCGCCGTCGAGCCCGGCGTGGGTATCAGTGGTTGGTGATGACACAGGGGTATGATAACAATGAGCGGGAGGGATTGCAATCCCTCCCGCCCAGCATGCGCTCCGGACGTGCGATCAGCCGACGTTGATCGTGATCTTGCGCGGCTTGACCTCCTCAGCCTTGGGCACCCGCAGGGTCAGCACGCCGTGCTCCAGGTGAGCCTCGATCGCGTCACCGCGCACCGTGGCCGGCAGCGTGATGTTGCGGCTGAAGCGGCCGTAGCGGCGCTCAATGCGATGATAGTTGCGCTCCTTCGCCTCCTCAGACTGCTTCACCTCGCCGCTGATGGTCAGCACACCGTTCTCGATGGTAACGTTCAGGTCCTCGGCCTTCATCCCGGGTACCGCCATCTCGACGATGTAGGCCTCGGGGGTCTCGCTCAGGTCAAGGGCGGCCACGAAGCCACCGTCGCGCGCAGGCAGGGCCGGAACGAAGCTCTCCTCGAACAGGCGATTCACCGCCTCACGCAGCGTCATCGCCTCCTGGAACGGGTCCCAGCGCGTCAGTGTCGTCATATCGCCAACCTCCTCACGTGTTCTAACCGTTGCTCACGCCGCGCCTCGTAGTGTGTCGCGGCTCTGGCGCTACTGTAGCGCAGCAGTGTTAGATCACCGTCTGAGCGTTGTTAGAGAGATATAAATGCCGGAGGTCGAATGGCGGCGCGCTGGAGGTGAGCTACGGCCCGGGCGGGAACTGACTGCGACCGGGCGTCTCCAGGCCCACACCGAACGCAATGCCGCTGTCGGTGATCACATTGCCATAGGCATCGGTCACGCGCAGGGTGTAGGGGCCGAGGCCCATGTTACGCCCGATGAACTGGTTGTAATCCTGGCGCACCATGTTGACCCACTGGCCCGCGCTGGTGCGATACTCCAGCTTGACAATCGGATTGCGGTGGTAGCGCACCTGGATCGCCGTCCACCACTGGTTGCTGCCCTCCATAACCCGATAGGCCAGGTTGCGTCCCAGGTCGGGGCTGATCACGCGCCAGGTGATCGGCACGATGCCCTTTTCGAGCGGCGCGATGCGCGCGAAGGCCTGGGGGCTGAGGTCAAGATGGCCACGGGTACAGATCGCGTCGGGGCACTTATCGACGACGCGCACGACAACCGACCCCCGTTCGCCGGTGACCTCCAGATAGGCCCCGCAGTAGACGGCGGCCGGCCCGCCAGCGGGGTTGCCCTCCGGATCCGGATTGCCATAGTCTTCGTGACTGATCGCCGCGACCATCAGGTCGTTCGGGGTAGGGCCGAAGGTGCAGTTGCCGTCGCCGGTAGCGTTGTAGTAGGTGGCGCGCCCGGTGCGCAGCTCATTCTGTTTGCGCACGTCGCTGACGAGGGGCAGGAAGACCCGGGTAGGTTGCTGGGCGACGGTTGCGCTGGTGGCGCTGCCCAGCGTTGCCAGTAGCAGCAGGGCGATCAGCGCAAAGCGGACGATACGAGGCATCAGGCTCCTCCATCAACAGCTTCATTAACCTTTTTTCAACCTCCAGTAAACCACATGCTGGCCGCAGCGGGGTGCGGCCCGCGTAGTACGAAGGTCCACTTCCGCTGCTACCACCGGTCGTGGGGGAGCGGTGGCTCACGGGAGGCGCGGACGCGCTGCAACAGGGTGAGCGCGGGACGCAGGGGAGCGCCACCCGTCGCGGAGGGCCGAAGCAGGTGCCCGGGGGCACCTGCGAGCCAGGGGCGCCAACCGGTACATCCTGCGGCCTGACCTGGCCACGGGGCGGCGGTCGTACAGGGGGTGAGGGGAGACCCTGCAGGTATGGTTATTGAGAAATTAATCCGCTATGCCAGGCTAGCCGTGGGGCTGAAGCCCTCGGCTATGGAATGCGAAGCCCGCCTGCGCGGGCTAGAGCGGATTATTTATTCAAAGACCATGTTATCGCGGGGCTAGACAGCGCGGACAGCGCCGCCGGGGCAACGCTATGCCGATGGACGTGCGGCGCGGTGGGACTCGAGGATCGCGTCGATCAGGCCATACGCGACGGCCTCACTGGCGGTGAAGAAGCGGTCGCGGCTGAAATCCTCCTCAACGCGTTCGACAGGCTGGCCGGAGTGGGCGGCCATAATCTCGCGCAGGCGGCGTTGGAGGCGCAGCATCTCACGGACGGCAATCTCGACATCGGGCGCAGAGCCCTCACCGCCACCCATAGCGGGGTGGGAATGGATCGTGGCGTGGGGCAGCGCGAAGCGCTTGCCGCTGGCGCCACCGCAGAGCAGAACCGTAGCCATACTGGCTGCGCGCCCGACACAGACGGTGCAGACCGGCGGCGAGATGAGCTGCATCGTATCGTAGATCGCCAGCCCGGCGCGCACGCTGCCGCCAGGGCTATTGAGATAGAGCCAGACATCGCGCTCCGGGTCCTGGTGCTGGAGCACGAGCAACTGCGCCACGACAAGGGCGGCGAGCTCGTCATCGATTGGTGTACTGATCATAATCACGCGCTCCTGGAGCAGGCGCGAGAAGATATCCCAGGCGCGCTCGCCGCGGGCGGTGCGCTCAATAATCGTGGGCACGGGAACGGAGGGCATGGGCGCCACCTTTCTGCGCGGATGATTCCTGCCGGGCAGTATAGCACACCAGCTTTGACGCTGCCGTGGGCCTGGGCTATAATGGCTGTGGGCCGGTAGCTCAGCGGCAGAGCACCTGACTTTTAATCAGAGGGTCGTGGGTTCGATCCCCACCCGGCTCACCATTCCACGAAGCCTGGTGTCATCGCGACGCCAGGCTTCTTTGTTGCCGTTGACCGCCAGGTTGACAGCCAGAGTCCGGCTGACAGCCAGGGACGGCGAGCGCGCCCTGACGAAGAGCGCTGCCATCCTGTCTGCCGAGATGTGCCGGCGCGTTGACGAGCTGAGCGCTCTTGTGCGCTTCTATGCCGTCGAGCGGCCCTTCGACCTCGACGCCCCGAGGCGTGTGCAGCTCCAGCAAGCATCGCTGAGCGGCACGTGGTGCGCCTGCACTGCCACAGCTACCGCAGCGACGAGCAACTGGAGCGCGTGGTAGAGCCGGAGAGCCTGACGCGAGCTTAGCTGGGAGGTTCAGCTACTCCCTCGCCCTGCTCGCTGAGCGCCCGTAGCCCCGGCTCGTTGACGAGCACCACACAGCCGCACTTCAGCTCGATCAGCCCCTGGGCACGGAACTCGTTGAGGATCTTCGTCGCCGTCTCACGGTAGGTGCCGACCATCTCGGCGAGGGCCTCGTGGGTGAAGCGGACCTCGGGCGGGCCGCTCGCCGCGCGAAACAGGCGCGCCTTCGGCGGGCGGCCCAGGCGACGCGCTGGCCGACGGTGAACAGCACCAGCACGGCCATCAGCCCGAAGAGGGGCACAAGCGCCCCCGGGAAGAGCAGAAAGAGCGTGTAGAGCACCACCGTCTCGGCGCCCTCCACCAGCCCGGCGGGCATGGTCACGGTGGTCAACTCGCCGCGGGCGGCCGCGCCGGCGTTGCGCTTCTCCAGCAGGGCGGCCAGGTACATTCAGCTCGCCCCATTGAGGTAGAAGCTGGCCAGAAGCAGCGCCAGATAGGCGACAGGCGTCCCGACGGCGACGGTCAGCCCGCCGGACCCCGCCCCGATAACGATCGTGTGAAAGCGGTCGCTCACGCCGGACGCTCCTGTTCGTTCCAATGCTGCCACGCGCTCCCAGGGGCTCGCGGCCAGGTGCAGAACACTGAGAGCCAGTGTAGGCGCTGCCTGGCCGGTGGACTGTGAGCCGTCTTACACAACCTCCGTCGCCGTGTGCTCGCTCGATCATCCTGAACGCCCGTACCTGCACGCACTCTGCGGAAGAGCCTACTCGCTTGACAAATACAGGTCGCTGCGCTCTGCGCCGGGTTCGCCCGCGGCGATCTCAGGCCCGTGCCGCACCGCGTAACCCGGCGCTGCGAGCCAGGCGAGGGTGGCGGATTCGACGACGGACTCGGTCAGTCGCGCCATGGTTCATCCCCTGTAGGGGCAACCCTACGTGGTTGCCCTTTTTGTCAGGGCAAGTTTGGATTTTCCCTATCCAAATCCCATTGCAACGGATTGTTGGCGATGTATTCGCGGATGCGGTTCAGGGATTCTTCGTCGCGGATGATGTGCTCGTAGTAATTGCGTTGCCAAAGACGACCAGGGAAGGGCGGCCATCCCAATTGTTTCACCCCATCGGCATACCGTTTCGTGGTCATCGTTTTGAATCGGTGAACAACATCGGGTAGCGACAACGTAGGGGCAGGCCCCGGTGCCTGCCCTGGCCCCGGTGACCACGGCGTAGGGGCAGGCCCCTGTGCCTGCCCCTACGTCGGGGCGGCCACCGGGCTTGAGCGAAGGGTTGTCCCGTTCGATGGCAGCCATCGCATCATCGACGAGCGTGCCGATCGTGGGCTGCGGGGTGTTGGCCTTCAGGTGCGACCAGCGCGCCTCCCTCGGCACCCAGAAGATGCTGGCGGCGCGGTACTCGTCCGGGTCCTCGAGGTCGGCGCCCTCGGCCTTCTGCGCTTTGAGCTCGGCGTGCCTGGCTTCGAAGGCGTCGGAGATGTACTTGAGGAAGTGCACTATTCATTATAGCAATGATGCGCGGGTGTATCCAAGTGCGCCAGGCACTACCGAGTATCAGTGGCCAGAGAAGTAACCACCAGAACACATCGATCGTGTTTGGCAATCCCCAGATTGACCATAGCCATGACAGACCAGCACCTCCCATAGCCAATGGTCCACCAATACTGATCCAACAAAAAAGTAATGGTAAGGCAGAATACAGATCAGATAGCGGAAAGAATACCACTTGGGCCGCAGCCACGCGCGCCCACCATGGTAAGCGCCAGCACGTTATGAGCAGCAACAGTCCGCCCGGCAGGAGACTCGGTGGATGAACAATCCTCTGATAGAGTTGGAGTTGTGCGATCCATGCACTGAACCAGTCAGGTTGGAATAGAAAGGCACCTCCCCAGAGACCCAAGCTCACCCCTGAAAACCACCACAGGGTTCGTCGCTGCACCAATAATCCCCACACGAGCCCAGCCAACGCAAAGAATAGCCCATTTTGTGGTTTCAACAGCAGGAGTGCACTGGTGATCCCAACCACCCAGGGTTGACGCGCATATATTGCGGACACCAGGAGGGCCGCGAGACCAAACCAGAGGAGTGTGGTTTGGCCGAGGGTGACACTTCGGTGGAATGGCAAGAACAGGAACGGGAGCACGATAAGGACACGCCAGGAAGGGGACAGCCGTAACGCGGTTAAGACGCTCGCGCCCCCAAGGACACCCAAACGCCAGCGGCAAGGATAAACGGAAAGAAGGTAAACGGTACTGTGAGGAGGAGAAGCGGTAGTGGATACGCGACACCTGCTGTGGCAAAAGGGGCTGGCCATTCGCGTACGAGTTGAGCGGTGGCATCCGCCCCATAGGGCGAGAGGCCAGCACGGATACGATAACCCGCAAAGTAGAAGGGATAGAAATCAATCCCAAAGTGGGCATCCATAAGGAGAAGCACTAGCCAGAGGGATATCACCAATATGCTCAGGAATGCGTAAAGATGAAAGGCTCTTCGCACGTAAGCTACTCCATCCAAACAATCAAGGGGGCCATCAGGGAATAGTATAGTCGATGTGGGACACGCTGCCAGCGTTTATGGTGATCGGGATCGACGACATTGCGCTCAAGAAGGGCCACCGCAATGACGTCGCTATCTTGACCGCGCAGGAAGCGGATGGCACGCTCCATATCTGTTCCAGCGCATCACCCTCGACTCGAGGGCTATCGGCGGCTCGGCCCGCAAGTGGCTCCGGCTTAGGAGATGTAGGGCCGAATCTGGGAAATCCTGGAGAGCCCTTGTTGCTTTTTGCACTCTAGAAAAATTATCTATACTCGATGTTACGGTAGTATTACCAGTTCAAATGGGCTAAAGTCATCTGTGGATGTTCGACGGCATGCTGCTGCGCGTAGCGTCGCACGCGCCGATGTGGCATACAAGGAGACGAGTCTGCTGGCTGCTCAACGCCGACCCTGCTGGCTGCCACGTCCTTCCCGGAGCGACGGGGATCAGCAACCTCGCTGGCTGCTACACCTCTACCAGACCAGCCGCCTGCTGGAGTACACCGACGGCACCATCGAGGTGTTGCCGACGCCCACTGACAAGCATCAGGCGATCCTGGAATTTCTGTTCTTAGCGCTACGCGCCGTCTCGAGCAGCCGCGGACGCACCACCCGGTCGCGCCGCCAGGGCGGGGCGCGCAGCCTGGTGGCGAGCCGCATCCCGACCCTATCGCAGGTGCTGCGCAAAGAAGGCCACGATGCGCCGGCGGGCATCCTGGGCGGACGGCTCGTGGTAGGCGGTGTGCACAAAGCTGCCCGCAACCCGCAAGATCAGGGGCACCTCGCCGGGGCCGTGGTTGTTGAGAAAGCCGTGGCCGGCGTCTGGATACTCCTTGACATCGTGCGCCACGCCGGCCGTGCGCAGCACCTGCTCAAGCCGGGCGGCCGTCCCGCGCAGCGATCGATCGCGCGCACCGTAGCTTGCAACAATCGGGCAGGCGTCGGTGAGCAGCGCTTCGATCTCTTTGGTGAGGGCGCCGTAGTTGACGCTCGAGGCGGCGAAGCCGTGGCCGGGAGCGAGCATCAGGGCAAACGAGCCGCCCATGCAGAAGCCGATCACGCCGATCTTGCCTGTGCAGCGCTCGTGTTGAGCTAGCCAGTCGCGCACGCTCACGATCTGCGCGGACACCTTGCCCTGCCAGGCAAGCATATCGGCGAAGATCTCGCGCAGGCACTTCAGGATCGTCCCACCGTTCAGCAGATCGGGCGCGGCGGCCAGGTAGCCCTCACTGGCAAGCCAGTCGGTCTGAAAGCGCAAGTCGGCGTTCATTCCCGAGGCATCGGAGATCACCACAACACCGGGCCAGGGGCCAGCGCCGGCCGGGGTCGCCACGTAGACTGGCAGGTCGCCAGAGCGGGTTGGGATCCGCAGATCGGCCATGCCGCCTCCTTCAACACGGTTGCAGCGCGGACGACAATCACACAATCAGGGAGCACGCTGTTGGCTACGCGCATGCTAGCACGGCCAACGAGCGGGCGCAATGGCGGGCGCTCCTGAACCGTTTCCCAGGAACCTGCCCTGCGCTCCATGCCTTCGCGCATCCCATGGACCAGTGATGGCGCCGTCCAACGCCATACCTCCCACGGGTGGTAGCACTCAGCGGCCGGGGTAGGTCTCGGGCAGCACCTCCTCGCTCAGGATGCGCCCCAGCGCCTCGAACTCCTCGAAGGCCACCGCGTGGGCGGCGTCGGCGAAGCCGTAGCGTCGCTTGTGCGGTGCGTCAAGCTGCCCGTACCACTCCAGCATCAGGTCGCGGCGGGCGGCCATCTCGGCCTCGCCATCAAGCACGTACACCGGTACCGCGAGCCGCGGCACGTCGCGCCGGAAGTCCACCCCGGCGAGCTGGGGGTACAGGACGCTGCCCATGTCGAGCAGCCCGCGCACGACGTTGAGCTTCTCGACCAGGGTGTACTCGCTGGCCATGTTGCGCAGCGGCCCCATCCCCGCCGCCGCGCCGCGCTCGAGGTAGGCCCGCGGCGGGGTGTAGGGCCGGTAGAGCGTGTCGTAGTGGCTGATCGCCAGCGTGTAGCCGTAGATGTCGGCATAGGGCGGCTCGCCGTAGGCTTTCAGCTGCGCGCGGAGATCCGCGTCGCCCGACCGCTCGGCGTAGGCCAGCAGGTCGTGGTAGATCCGGCGGTCGGTCTCGTGGGGGCTGACCATCTGGCCGCTGCCGATCCAGGCGTGGTAGAGCTCGGGGTGGCGCTGCACGGCCAGCACGCCCAGCACGCTGCCCCAGGACTCGCCCATCAGGTAGATCTTCTCCTCACCGAAGCGCGCCCGCAGATAGTTGGTCAGTTCGACCGTGTCGGCCACTGCCTGCTCCAGGGTCCAGGTGCGTGTCGGGTCGAGGGCGGCGTAGGACTTGCCGGCCCCGCGCTGATCCCAGCCGACCACCACGAAATCACGGGTCAATTCGCTGAAGTAGACCCGCGACCAGCCCAGGTCGCTCTGGCCCGGCCCGCCGCTGAGGTAGAGTAGCACCGGCAGGTCGGGGCTGTGGGCGCGGATCAGGATCGCCTGGTCCTTGCCGCCGAGGCGCACGCTGGTGAGCTCGGCGATGCTGCCGGGGACGGGCTGCCCGTCGGGGCCGAGGATGGGCGGGGTACGTGCCGGCATGGCGATCAGGGCGGCGAGGGCGAGCAGGCCGATGGCGGTCAGAGCCGCGGCGCCTCGCCGCACGACCGTGCCCGGGCGGTGACTTTCCCGGGTCTGGCCGCTCAGCCGCCTGGCCAGGGCCGCCCCGAGGCTGGCGCCGAGCAGCATGGGCAGCAGGCCCACCAGGCCGTGGAAGCCGCGGCCGAGCAGCAGCGCGAGCACGCCAAAGGCCGAGTCGAGGCGGATGGCGTCGACGCTGGGGCCGACGATGGGCAAACGCACAAGCTCGATCGCGGCGACGTGGGTGGCCGGGGCCAGCAGCAGCGCCCAGCGTGAGCCCAGCAAGAAGCCCGAGACGAGACCTACGGCGAGCCCGAGGGCCATCACGGCCAGCGCCTGGGCCGAGGTGGCTGGCCCCCGTGGCATGGTGACGGCCACGAGCACCCCGGCGAGCGCCGGGACGGCGATGCTCAGGGCCAGGCGGACCCGGCGCTTGCCGAGCAGACGCTGCGCGAACGGTGGCCGGCGGGCGTGGGGCAATGCCGGTGAAGCGGTCGAGTTGCTCATGGTTTCCCAATCCTTTCTCGGGTCAGCCAGGGGGGCAATTGGCTCGACCTACACAAAGTGAAAGCCCAGCAGGTTCCAGTTCCACAGCAACCAGAGATAGCTTAGCCCCGCGAGGAGCACCAGTACCGTATGCGCGCGGGCAAGTACACCCCAGCCCTTCGTCCCCCAGCCGCGGACGGTCAACCACCCGGCGGCGAGCAGCAGCGGCACGGCGAGCAGTGGCAGCCAGAGGGCCGCACGTAGGGCGAGGGTCGGCCCGACGCTGATCGCCTCCGGCACGCTCAAGGCAAGCGCCGGCAGGAACAGCAGACAGAGCGCGGCGGCGATGCCAAGCAGGAGGCGAACCTGCCGGACGGTGCGGTGCGCCGGCCCGGCTCGCCGGCGCAGCAGGGCGGCGAGGGGCCAGCCGAGCAGCGCGGACAGCATGATCACACTGCTGCCCGCCAGCAGGCTCAGACCCACCGCACCGGTGGCATACCAGGGCACCCGCTCGTAGGCCCGGAACGGGTTGTTCTGCAGGTAGAGCCGGGTCAGCCGCCCCTTGTCATCGGCGCCGAAGACCAGGTCGCCGTACGTGTCCTGCCGGCCGTCGGCGCGACGCAGCACGTCCGGCGCAACCGGGACCCAGCGCAGCGGCTGCGGTCCGAGACCGGTGCTCGTGACTCTGCCGTCCGCCCCGGCGGTCAGCGTCACGTCGGCGTAGCCGCTGCCGGGGAGCACTGCCATCAGTTTTGCATAGCTGGTGGCGAAGCTGTTGCTGGCCCGGTAGGTGCCCGCCATCTGCGCCGCCACTGTGCGCGCATCGGGGAGTGCCATCGGCGCCACGGAGCTCGACGGGTAGTAGTGGTCGAGGAAGGCCTGGAGCAACTGCTCGCCGGGGGCGAAGGTTCCGTTGCTGTTGTAGCTCGCGTAGATGCCCACCCCCTGTGTGGGCAGCAGAGCCAGGATGCTGTTGAAGCTGTTGGGCACAACCCCATTGTGCTTGAGCACGCGCTGCCCGTTGAGGGTCGCCTCGGCCAGTCCGTAGCCCATCCCGCTGACCCGCGGGTCGTGGGTAAAGAGCTGCGCCAGCATCTGCCGGCCGGTCGCCTCGCCGAACAGCCGTGCCTCGCCGTACTGGCCGTGCTGGAGCAGGGCGATCAGCAGGTGGCCCATGTCGGCGGCCGTCGCGTGGCTCTCGCCCGCCCCCTCAAGGCGGATATAGCCCTCAGGCATGACGGTCAGCACGCCGTCGGCGTAGCGATAGCCGAGCGAGGCGCGCTCCGCCAGAGCGGCGGGGAGCGGCTGCCGCAGAGTGGTGCTGTCCATCTGCAGGGGCGTGAAGATCTGCTCCTCGGCGTACAGGACAAAGGGTTGATTCTGCGTGGCCTCGACCAGGTAGGCGGCCAGGGCGGCGCCGTAGTTCGAGTAGGCCGCCAGTTCGCCTGGCGGCCGCACCCGCGGCGGTGTGTGGGCGCGCAGGTACAGCCCCGCCGAGACGAGCTCGCGCTCATTGTAGGTGTAGATGCCGGCCAGGTTGTCGAAGCCGGCGGTGTGGGTCAGCAAGTGCCGTAGTGTCACCGGCTCAGGGTAGGTCGCGGGGACGCGCGGGTCGAGCTCCTGCAGATAGCGGTTCACGTCCGTGTCGAGGTCAAAGGCGCCCCGCTCAACCTGCTGCATGACCGCAATCCAGGTGAACAGCTTGCCGGTTGAGCCAGTGGCGAACACGGTGCGCTCGGGATCCACCGGGATGTGCCGCTCAACGTCGGCGTAGCCGTAGCCCCGCGCAGCCAGGACCGCGCCATCCCGCACCACGACGACGGCGGCGCCGGCGATGTGCTCTTGCGCAAGCTGGACACGGAAAAAGTCATCGAGAAACCGCGTCAGCTCAGCGGGATCCCGGGGGCCGCGATCTGCACGGGCTGCGGTGGGTGTCAGCCCGGCGTGGGGGACCGATGCCGCGATCGGCGGTGCCGGGGCGCCGAACAGCGCGACCAGCATCAGGATCACGAGCAAGCGTATGGGACCGAACGGGCGAAGCATCGGCGTGTCCTTCTCATACGCTCGCCGCTGTCCGCGGAAGGCAGCGCGGCGAGCAGAAGTTGCGGCTCTTGCATGAGGTATACACCGCGGCGAGAGCGTTGTCGCCTATCCCAGGGTAGGTTTCGGGTATGCTCCCGACCAACCCGCCGTACGACCCGCTCTCAGGGGTAGGGTTTCTGGCGGATGGCGTCCTGATGCGCTGCTTGCCCTCACCCCCCTCCCCGGGGGGGGGGGGGGGGGGGG
>JACAEO010000342.1 GCA_013388805.1 Chloroflexota bacterium | reverse complement strand
CGGCGGGGCCAAGCAGGCCGCCGGTCGTCGCCAGCACGGCCTGTGCCGCAACGAGCGTCTCGCGCCAGGTGGCCGGGTGGCTGATCGCCAGGGCGGCCAACTCGTGGGCCAGCTCCGGCACGCCGGTCTCGGCAAACACCAGCGCCAGGCCCACCAGAGCGTCCATCACGTAGGGCACTGCGCCCACCTCGCGGGCCAGACGCAAGGCGGCAAGCCAGTGGCGGCGCGCCCCCGCCAGGTCGCGCGCCGCGTAGGCGCCCTCGGCCAGGTTGCTATGCGCAGCCGCCGCGCCGTGACGGTCGTCGAGGGCCTCAAAGAGGGCCAGGCTTTCGCCGAGCAGCTGGCGCGCGGCAGCGTGGTCACCGATCAGGCCCAGCACGCGCCCCAGGCTGCACAGGCTCCAGGCGGCGCTCAGCTCGTCGCCGAGGGCGCTGAACAGGGTGCTGCTCTCGTTCAACAGGTCCTTGGCTCGCCCGTAGTCGCCCTGGCTGCCCGCCAGGTCGCCCAGCGCATCAAGCGCCCAGGCGATGCCGGGCTGGTGGCCGAGCGCCTGGTAGGCGGCCAGCCCTGCTTCGAGCAACTGGCGCGCGCGGGGCTCGTCGTCCCGCTCGTCGGCCACGATCCCCAGCCCGGTGAGCGTGAAGGCCACGTCGAGCGCCTGGCCATGGGCCTGCAGCACCGGCAGTGCCGCGGCGAGGCGTTGCTCGGCCCTGGCAAATTCGCCAACCCAGCAGAAGAGCGCGCCCGCCCGGGCACGAGCGCGGGCGATCAGTACCTCCCGCATGGCCGGCGACTCGTCGTCCGGGGGCTGCCGCTTCAGCTCCTCGGCCAGCACCTCCAGCGCCTGGATGCCGTCGCTATACCAGCCGCGCAACTCGTGGAGCCGGTAGAAGCCGTCGAGCCCGGCGGCCAGCTCAGCGAGGCGGCGCCGGGCCACAGCCCAGGTCCAGGCCTTCCAGAGGTTGTCGTACTCGCTATCCAGCTCGGCGAGCGCCTGGCGCTGATGGGCGCCCTGCAGATCCTGGTTGCGCTGCTCCAGCAGCCGGGCATAGAAGCGGACGAGGCGCAGCATCGTTGCCTGCTCCTCGGCTGGATCGGCCGCCAGTTTGCGCGCCGCGAACTGGCGCAGGAGCTGGTGGATGGCGTAGCGGCCCGCCCGATCGCGGCGGATGAGCGCCTTGTCGGTGAGCGCGGCCAGCACCAGCGGCGAGGCGCCGGCCACGTCGGTGGCGGCCACGCGGGTGAAGCCGTGCTCGAAGACCGCGAGCTGGCGCAGGGCCTGCTGCTCGGCGGCGCTGAGCCGCTCCCAGGTCTGGGTGAAGACACCCTCGACGCTGCGATGACGTTCGGGCACGTCGAGCAGCGTCGTCGTCAGCAGGGCCATGCTCTGGGTCAATTCGCGGGCGATCTCGGCCGGGGTGAGCACGCGCACCCAGGCTGCCGCCAGTTCGATCGCCAGCGGCATCCCCTCTACCAGCCGGCAGATCGCAACCACCGCCGGCAGATCCTCGGGCGTGAGCGCAAAGTCGGCCCGTACCTGGCGCGCACGTAAGGCGAAGAGCTGCACGGCGCTGTAGCTCGTCGGGTCGCCCGGCCCGTCGTCCTCGGGTACGGCCAGGCCGGCCAGATCGATCACCCACTCCTCCTGGAGCTGCAGCCGCTCGCGCGCGGTGACCAGTAGCTTGAGGCGCCTGGTGCGCTGGACGAGCGTGTGGAGCAACGGTACGCCCTCGCGGGCCTGATCGAGGTTGTCGAGCACCAGGAGCGCCTGGCGGTCGTAAAGCGCCGCGCTCAGCCGATCGAGGGTATTACCCTGGCCGCTCAGGCCGAGCGCAGCCGCGATAGTGGTGAGCAGGCGCTCGCCGCTGCTCACGCCGACCAGTGAGACCTGGTGGACGCCATCGGGGAAGCGCTCGGCGTTCTGCTGGGCCGCCTGGACGGCCAGGCGTGTCTTGCCCATACCGCCAGGGCCGATCAGCGTGAGGATGCGACAGGCCGGGTCGTCCAGCGCGACGGCGATGCGCGCCAGCTCGTCTTCGCGGCCCAGGAAGGGGAGCGCAGGCGTCTCGATCGCGCTGGGCAGCGAACTGGGCGCGGCGGGGAGGCGCGGCGGGGCGCTACTCCAACGGCTGCTCTGCGGGCCGCGCTCGCCGCGGCGCAGCGCCTCGTAGAGGGCCTGCGTGTCTGGTTCGGGCGTGGCGCCAAGTTCACGCTCGAGGCTTTCGGTGAGCAGGCGGTACTGGCGGAGGGCCGCGCTGTGCTGGCCCGTGGCGGCGTAGAGCTGCATCAGCCGGCGATGGGCCGGCTCGTGCAGCGGGTCGAGGGCCAGCCAGCGGCGGGCATAGCCGATGGTGGCCTCGGGGTCGCCGGCGACGAGCTCGATGGCGCTGAGCCGCTCCAGGGCGCCGGCCAGTTCCTGGCGCAGCTGCTCGGCCTGGAAGAACTGCCACTCCTCGAAGGCCACGCTGCCGGCCAGGCTGAAGCCAGCCAGAAAATCGCCGCGATAGAGCGCCACGGCGGCGCGCAGGTCGGCGAGGCTGCCTGTTGCCAGCCGGGCGCGGAACTGGGCCACGTCGAGCCTGAAGCGCTCGTCGGGGAGCAGGGCCAGCCGGTCGCCGGTGCTGTGCAACCAGGGGCGCAGGGTAGGCGCCAGCACGGCCAGCGCCCGCCTGAGCCCGGCGCGTGCGGCGGCAGGCTCGTCATCGGGGGCGAGCAGCACCGCCAGCGCATCACGCGGATGCTCGCCCGGCTCTATGGCCAGGTAGGCCAGCAGCGCCAATGCCTTGCGCCGCTCGATCGCGACATGGACGCCGTCGGCCAGCAACTCCGGTGTGCCCAGTAGCCGCAGTTCGACGGAGCCGGGGCCTCGCTCGTTCGTAGCCATCGTGGTGCATGCTCCTCGCCGGGCGATCTAGCTCCCATTGTACCGCGCCCGCTAGCCTGCGGCGGGGGTGCTGCAACCAGGGCTGCAACGCCAGCCGCAACGGCGCCTGCAACGCCAGCGGGCACAGCCGCGCAACGGGCGCGCCGTAT
Source organism: Chloroflexota bacterium (assembly GCA_013388805.1). GTDB lineage: Bacteria > Chloroflexota > Chloroflexia > Chloroflexales > Chloroflexaceae > JACAEO01. The sequence goes on along the minus strand of JACAEO010000342.1, from coordinate 1,401 downwards.
GCTGTATCCAGGGACCAGTGTGCGCCCCTGCCGCTCCGCACCCAGAGGACAGGGGGCGGATGTGGGCATTGCTACCGTACCTGTTATGCTACGACGCACATACAACCATCCATTGTGGCGCTTCCTGCTCGGCTTCTTCTTCCAGACGGTCCCGGGCGCGGTGCTCACCCCGTTGCTGACGCTTGGCCTGGCCGCCCGTGGTGTAGAGGCCTGGCTGATCGGTGGCCTGATCTCGGCTGGCTCGCTGGCCTATATGCTGGCGCTGCCGGCCGCGCCAGCGCTGATCCGTCGCTTCGGCGAGCAGCGGGTCTTCCGCGCTGCGCTGGCGCTCGGCACACTGGCCGTGGCCGGGCTGGCGCTGATCACGACGCCTGCCATGCTGGTGCTGCTCTTTGCGCTGGCGGGCTTCACCGCCGGGCTCCGCTTCACCCTCGCCGAAAGCTGGGTGCCTGTGATGGCGCCAGCCGCGGCCCGTGGGCGCGCCATGGCCCTCTTCCAGACCAGCGTTGGCGCGGCGCTCTTTGCCGGCGCGGGCAGCCTGTTGCTCACCGGCGTGCACGGGGCGGCGCCGCGCAGCGTGGTGCTCGCAACGGCGCTGATCGGCCTGGTGCTGCTCTGGCCGCTGAGCGCGCCTGCCCGGCCGCCAACCAACTCCACGCACTCGCCGCCTGCCGATGCCGGCCTGCGCGGCGCGCTGGTCCAGGTAGGCACGCTGGTGCTCGGGGCCGCGCTCCTCGGCGGCCTGTTCGAGTCGGGGTTGAGTGTAGCCTTGCCGCTCTATGGCCTCGCGACCGGTCTCGGCTCGAGTGTGGCCGTAGGGGTTGTGACGGCCATGGGCCTGGGTAGCCTGCTCCAGTACCCGTATGGCGCCCTGGCTGACCGTTTCCCGTGGCGCAGCGTGGCGCTCGGCACGACCGCCGTGATCGTGGCTAGCACCCTGCTGCTGCTGGCAGTGCCGGCAGCACCCTGGCTGCTGCTGCCGCTGGGCGTTGTCTGGGGCAGCGCCGGGGGCGGGCTCTACACCCTGGCGACAATCCGCAACGGGGCGCAGTGGCGCGGCGAGCGGCTCATCGCCGCCTCGGTGGTGACCCAGTTCGCCTACATGGTCGGCGACGCCAGCGGGCCGGCGATGGGCGGCCTGGTGCTCGACCTGGCCCCCGGCTTCGGCCTGCCGGCCCTGGTCATCGGGGCCGGGCTGGCCGGCCTCGCGCTGATTGCCGCCACAGGCGACGAGGCGCGCCAGGCCGCGCGGCCCCTGCCTGCAGATGGTTGAGGAGAGCATGACGACAGCCCCGCCCCGCTCCCCTCTCAGGTATAGGGTTTTTGGGAGTTGCGCCCCCCGGCCCCGCATACCCCCTCCCCCTACCCCCTCCCCTGCCACGGGAGGGGGCCAGAATCTGG
>JACAEO010000262.1 GCA_013388805.1 Chloroflexota bacterium | reverse complement strand
GGGGGGTGGGGTATGCGGGGCCTGGGGGCGCAACGCCCAAAAACCCTATACCTGAGAGGGGGAAGTGCTTCTTTGCAAGGTATTGGCCTTAGACATGGTTCAAACCTGCTTGACAATCTGGGGTTCAGCTCCACAGCTCTACACCTCCACACCCCCACACCTCCACACCTCCACACTCCTGCCTGTGGTATCCTGACTCCAGAGTCCGATCAGCTGGAAAGGATACCGCAACCTCATGCCAGGACGACTCTGGATTGCGTCACTTCTGATGCTGCTGCTCGCCGGCTGTGGGCCCACCTCCGGCGCCACGCCGGCTCCCACGCTCGCGCCGCCGCCCGTGGCGCGCCCGCCGGCTACCATGGCCCCTGCGCCAACGTCGCCCGTCGCCGCGCCCTCCGCGGCGGATCTCACCAGGCTCAGCTTCCGCCTGGAGCCCGTCGTGCAGGGGTTGAACCAGCCAACCCATGTGACCAGCGCGGGCGATGGTAGCGGCCGGCTCTTCGTGGTCGAGCAGGCCGGGCGGGTGCGCATTGTGCGCGATGGGCAGTTGCTGCCCGAGCCCTTCCTCGCTATTGAGCCGCTGGTCGGCTCGCGCGGCAATGAACAGGGCTTGCTGAGCATCGCCTTCCATCCCCGTTTTGCCGAGCATGGGACGTTCTTTGTTAACTACACCAACCGCGATGGCGCGACCGTCGTGGCCCGCTACCGGGTCGCGGCCACTAACCCCGACCAGGCCGATCCGGCCAGCGCCAGCATACTGCTGACCATCGATCAGCCCGCCGCCAACCACAACGGTGGCCTGCTCGTGTTCGGCCCCGACGGCTATCTCTACATCGGCACCGGCGACGGCGGCGCCGCCGGCGACCCCTGGGGCAACGGCCAGCGCCTCGACACGCTGCTCGGCAAGTTGCTGCGCATCGACGTGGACGGCGGCGCGCCCTACGCCATTCCCGCCGACAATCCCATGCTGAACCGCGCCGACGCGCGACCCGAGATCTGGGCCTACGGCCTGCGCAACCCCTGGCGCTTCTCCTTCGACCGGGCCACCGGTGATTTGTTCATTGCCGACGTGGGCCAGAATGAGTGGGAGGAGGTCCACTTCCAGCCCGCGGGTAGCCCCGGCGGCGAAAACTACGGCTGGAACGTCATGGAGGGCGACGCCTGCTTCCGCGCTCAGCGCTGTGACCAGACGGGCCTCACGTTGCCCGTGGCGGTCTACGCCCACGGCTCGCCCGCGGGCGGCTGCTCGATCACGGGCGGCTACGTCTACCGTGGGGCGGCCTTCCCCCAGCTTGTGGGCACGTACCTCTACACTGATTATTGCAGCGGCAACCTGTGGGGGCTGCGCAGCGACGGCGCCGGGTGGGTCAGTAGCCTGGTCGGCACCTTTGCGATCAACGCCAGTTCGTTTGGCGAGGACGAGGCCGGCGAGCTCTACCTGACCGATCGCGACGGCGGTGGGCTCTACCGGCTGGTGGTCGAGTAGTCGGTCCGCCCGAGGGCCTGCTCCACAACGGTGGCGGCGCGCAGCAGGGTGGTCTCGGCCCAGGGCTGCGCGACGAGCTGGAGCGCAAGCGGCAGCCCGTCGGCGTCGCGTCCGGCGGGCAAGGTGAGCGCGGGCCAGCCCAGGCAGTTGAAGGGGATGGCGAGGCCGTTGTTGGCCGGCACGCCGCGGGCCGGTACCGGCCCGGGGTGGATCGGCGTTACCAGCAGGTCTAGCCCGGACAGGCGCTCCGTCACGGCCCGGCGCAGCACGGCGCGGGCCTGCTGTGCCTGGATGAAGGCCCCCGCCTCGTAGGCGAAGTTGGCGAGCAGGCGCTGGCGCGGAAATTCGCCATAGTCGTCGAGGCGGGTCTGCAGCCAGGGCAGGTGGAAGGCGGCTGCCTCCATACCCAGGAGCGCCGTACCGAGCACGCGCAGCCGATCGAGTTCGGGCACGTCGAGTTCGACCAGGCCGGCACCCGCGGCGGTCAGCGCTTCGGCGCCCCGGCGGGTCGCCGCCAGCTGCGCCGGGCCCGCGGGCGGCTGGCCCGAGCCGTCATCACGCAGCAGGCCCACACGCAAGCCGCGTACACCCGCTTCCAGACCAACCGGGGTAAACGGTGCAGCCTGGTGCAGCGTGCGCCCGTCGCGCGGGTCGGGGCCGGCCAGCACCGCCAGCAGTGCGGCGGCATCGGCGACGCTGCGCGCCAGTGGGCCGAGGTGGTCCAGTGACCAGGAGAGCGGGACGGCGCCAGCCAGGCTGGTGCGTCCCCAGGTGGGCTTGAGGCCAACCAGGCCGCAGAAGGCGGCGGGGATGCGGATCGAGCAGCCGGTGTCGGTGCCCAGCGCGGCGAGCGCCATGCCCGTGGCCACGGCCGCCGCCGAGCCGCTGCTGGAGCCGCCGGTGTCGCGGGTGGGATCGAAGGGATTGGCGGTGGAGCCGTAGTGGGCGTTGTTCGATCCGGGTGAGTAGGCAAACTCGGACAAGCGGGTCTTGCCGATGATCACGGCCCCGGCGGTGCGCAACCGGACCACCGCGGTGGCGTCAGTGGCTGCAACCAGCCCGGCGCAGATCTTCGAGCCGGCAGTGGTGGGCAGCCCGGCCATGTCCAGCAGATCCTTCACCGCCAGCGGAATGCCGTGGAGCGGGCCGCGGTCCTGGCCGGCAGCCAGCTCGGCCTCGGCGCGGCGGGCGTCGGCGAGCGCTTGCTCAGCGAGCACCAGCTGAAAGGCGTTGAGCTGGCCGTCGAGCGCCGTGACGCGGGCCAGCGCCGCTTCGAGCAGGGCGGTGGGCGTGGTGGCGCCCGCGCGGATGGCGGCCGCGGCGCCGAGCAGCGTTTCGGCGGGGGCGGGCGCTGCGCTGGCCGTGGTGACCTGCGTGGCCGCAGCGGGGGCCGGCAGGCTGCCGGCGTCGAGGTAGTCGGGTAGCGTCTCGCCCGGCAGCCCGGCGACGATGCGCGCGAAATCGGCCAGCCGGCTCAGAAAACCCCTCGCCTGGATGCCCGTCAGGTCGTCGTCAGTGGCCGGGATGGCCGCCGCCCGCAGATTGGCCCGCAGTCGGTCGATGGCGCTGGTCATGGTAATGTCCTTGCACTCTTTCGGGTTTCTGGCTGAAGGCCCTCACCCTCGTTTCCACTCCCTCAGGCATGTTTCAGAATCGGCCATGCCAGTGTGACCGTTACTCCCCAGCTCCCCAGTTCCCCAGCTCCCCAGCTCCCCAGCTCCCCAGCTCAGTTTGAACCATAGCTTAGCGCGCCGGGTCGGTCAACGCCTCGGTGTAGACGTCCTCGATCCGCTCGAGCATCCGCTCCAGGCCGAACTCGCGGGCCGCCCGCGCGCGACCGGCCGCGCCAAGGGCGCGGGCGAGCGCGGGGTTGGCCACCAGCACCTGGAGGGCGTGGGCTAGCGCCGGCACATTGTCGGGCGGCACGACGAAGCCGGTGCGCCCGTGCAGCGTCACGTAGCTGGTGCCGGTGCCCAGTTCGGTGGTGACCACCGGCAGGCCAGCGGCCTGGGCCTCCACCTGGGCCATGCCGAAGGCCTCGCTCCGCTCCACCGCGGGCAGCACGAAGACGTCGGCGGCGTGGTAGAAGGCCCGCAGCTCGGCCTCCGGCTGCTCGCCCACGAAGTGGACGCGGCCAGCGAGCCCCAGGCTGGCGGCGAGGTGCTCCAGGTCGGCGCGGCGCACCGTGGCATCGCCGCCGACGAAGACGGCGCGGGCGGGCACGTCGGCCATCGCGCGCACCAGCCGGTCGGCGCCCTTGTAGTAACGCAGGCGGCCGACGAAGAGCACGAGCGGGCCCGGGAAGCGGGCGCGCAGCGCCGCCACCCGGGCCGGGTCGGCCGTGGCGAAGCGTTCCAGCGGCACCCCCAGGGGCACCACCCGGCAGCGCGAGGCCAGCGGGGCCAGGAGTGGCGAGGAGCGGATGTAGGCCGGGCTGGTGGCGATGATCCGCGCCGCCCGCCGGAGCGTCCAGCGGAAGAGCGGCGCGAGCGCCCACGCCAGCCGCCGCTGGCGCACAATGTCGCTGTGGTAGGTCACCACGAGCGGCGTGCGCCGCGCGGCGAGCAGGGCCGCCAGGTCGCCGGGGGGGAAGGGGTGGTGCAGGTGTACCAGCTCGGGCCGGGCGCGGGCCAGCAGGAGGGGCAGCGCCGGGCAGAGCGGCGTGGAGGCCAGCGTCGCCAGGCGTCCGGCCCTGATGATGCGCAGCCCGTTTCGTTGCTCCACGCTCGTGCGGTGAGCGGCGCCGCTGACCAGCACGCTGACGGTGTGGCCGTGGGCCGCCTGCCCCTCGGCCAGCAGCCGCAGGTGGTGCTCGATCCCGCCGAGCACCGGGTCGTACGCCTTGTACAGGTGGAGGACGCGCATAGGCGCCATTATACGCCGTGCAGCGTGTTACAATACAGCTGTTTTGTCGACACCTCAGGGCGTGTGCAACGTCTTTGGGTCAGCACAGCCGTCATCACCGGAGGCGGACGTTGCACGATCCTGCTGGCAAACCTGGGTAGGCGGGCGGGACGCCCACGCACCCGGCACAGGAAACACGGAGGTTGCCGGTAGTCTCCGTGCACAAGCCCTGGTGGGCACGGTTCCTGAGTTGAGTAGCCAACGAAAGTGCTGTATGGACGCAGTCCTCGTGCTCGAAGATGGCCGGGTCTTTCCGGGGCGCTCCTTCGGGGCGCCGGGCCAGTGTATCGGTGAGGTGGTCTTCCACACCGGGATGACCGGCTACCAGGAGATCCTCACCGACCCGTCGTACTGCGGCCAGTTGGTGACGATGACCGCGCCGCATATCGGCAATACCGGGGTGAATGACTTTGATCCGGAGTCGCTGCGCCCTCAGGTGGCCGGCTTTATTGTGCGCAGCTACAGCGAGGCGTACAGCTCGTGGCGAGCGCGGGGCAGCCTGGCCCAGTTGCTGCGCGATCACCAGATCGTGGCGATCAGCGACGTGGATACGCGGGCGCTGACGCGCCATATCCGCACCGCGGGCGCGATGCGCGGCATTATCGCCACGACCAGCGAGCCTGTCGAGACGCTGCTGGCCCGGGCACGCCAGGCCCCGCCTATGGAGGGCCTTGACCTGACCCGCGTGGTTAGCTGTGAGGAGCCCTACCACTGGGCCGAGGGCTCGGCGCCCTTTGGCCCGGTCTATCCAGATGGCGTCCCCCCGCTCACCTACCACGTCGTCGCCTACGACTTCGGTCTCAAGCGCACCATTCTGCGCCGCCTGGTGGATCACGGCTGCCGCGTCACGGTCGTGCCCGGTTCGACGCCGGCGAGCGAGGCGCTGGCGCTCCAGCCCGACGGCATCTTCTACTCCAACGGCCCCGGCGACCCGGCGGCGACGGTCTACGCCTTCGAGACGCTACGCGCGCTCCTCGGGCGCACACCGGTCTTTGGCATCTGCCTGGGCCACCAGTTGATGGGCCTGGCCCTCGGCGGCAAGACCTACAAGCTGCCCTTCGGCCACCACGGCGCCAACCACCCCGTGCGCTACCTGGCCACTGGCCGCGTCGAGATCACCTCGCAGAACCACGGCTTTGCGGTCGACCCGGACACGCTGCCGGCTGAGGTCGAGATCACCCACATCAATCTGAATGATCAGACGGTGGAGGGGCTGCGCCACGCCGGCCTTGGCTGCTTCAGCGTGCAGTACCACCCCGAGGCCGGCCCCGGCCCCCACGACGCTACCTACCTGTTCCGCGAGTTTACGGCGCTTATGGCGGCGTGGAGGCAGCGGGACAGCGGGGTAGTGGGGTGACGGGCAGAATTCGCCCTTCGGCAGCTCGATACGTAATGGACGATCCGACCAATATTCCCGACATCGACCCTCGCAATCGCCTCAATGACCTCACCGGTCGCGAGTGGACCTATGCGCTCCGCTCGGTGATCAGCACGCGCTATCCAACCAGGGGCCCCGAGGGCTACGCCCACGAGTTGCGCCGGGCCCACCCCTCGCCCAAGCCACCCCAGTTGCTCGCCGAGCTGGTGCGCTTCTTCACCCGCCGCGGCGGTCACGTGCTCGACCCCTTTGCCGGGGCCGGCAGCACCCTGATCGCCTGTTCGCTTGAGGGACGCAGCGCAGTGGGGGTGGATCTCTCGCCGGAATACGCCGCGATCTACCGTGCCGTCTGCGCGCGCCTGGGCCTGGAGCCTCAGCCCTATCTGGTGGGCGACGCGCGGCGCCTTCCCGACCTCGCAGCCATTGGTGAGCGGCCCTTCGACCTGATCCTCACCGATCCGCCCTATGCCGCGATGCAGGCCCGTGAGAAGACCGGCGAGCGCAAGAAGCGTGGTGCGAGCGCGGCCACCCCCTTCACCACCTCACCAGACGACCTGGGCAACCTCGACTACTGGGCGTTCCTGGACGCGCTCCGCCTGGTGCTGGAGGGCGCGCTGCCCCGCCTCAAGCCTCGCGGCCACCTGGTGCTCTTCACCAAGGATCTGCAGCCCACGCTGGAGCATCACAATATGCTCCACGCCGACATCGTGGCCACGCTGCGCGCGCTGCCGGGCCTGGAGTTTCGCGGCTACCGCATCTGGCACGACCAGAGCCTCAACCTCTACCCCTTCGGCTACCCCTTCGCCTTCGTTGCCAACCAGGTCCATCAGTTCATTCTGATCTTCCGCTATCTGCCCGCAGCGAGCACCTGAGGTGGAGCAGCCGGAGCCGCCGCAGCAGCGAATGCCGCTTCTGCCGGCCTGGCCGCTGGGCTGCGCCGTGGCGGTGCTGAGCCTGCTGTTGATGGTCAACCTGGTGGGCCTGCTGGGCATTCTCGCCGCGGCCGGTGGTGGTCCCCCGTGGCTGGTGATCGGCGTCCCACTGGCGGCTGGCCTGACGGTGCTGCTCGCTCAACTTGGCGGCTGGGCGCTGCTGCGGCGCCGCAACCCCTACGCCGCGCGCGTGCTACTCTGGGGCTTCGGGCTGACCCTCGCCCTCGCCGCGGCGATCACGGTGGCGCTCAATCTCGTCGACCATCTCACGCTGCGCGCTTCGCACCGTAACGAGATTGGTGTGGAAGGTGCTCTGCCCGGCCAGGTCGGCCAGGTCGTCGGGGGTGGTCCAGTTGATGTTGCGGCCATCGGGCGAGAGGCTGGCCCAGTGGCCCTTGGGGGCCACGGCGACGCCGGGGGGCACATCGTCGGTGATAACGGCCTGCAGGCGGCACCAGCCGCGCTCATTCGCGACGATCACCTCGTCGCCGGCAACGATGCCGCGTGATGCCGCGTCGGCCGGGTTGAGCTCGATGAATGGCGCCCCCTCCCGGGCGCGCAGGCTCGGCTGGTTGGCCATGCTCGACGAGACGAAGTGGTGCGAGGCCCCCGAGAGCACCACCAGGCGCTCGTCATTGGGATGGGCGGCACGGAAGGCCGGCGGCTCCACATAGTCGGGCAGCGGGTCGAGGCCCTGGGCGGCCATGGCGCGACTGAACAGCTCCACCTTGCCTGAGGGGGTGGCAAAGACCCCGCCGGCAAAGGGCACCTCGGCCCCGTCGAGGTGGAGTGGCACGGTGCCCTCGGCCTGAAGCCGCTCCAGGGTGATGCCGGCGAGGAAGGGGTTCCGCGCGCGGCTCGCGTCGAGCACGCCGCGGATGGCCTCTTCGCCAGACTCCTGGAGCCAGGGCTCCGTGTAGCCCATCCCGGCGGCCAGCAGGCGCATCACGTCCCAGTTGCTCTTCGCCTCGCCGCGTGGCGCGATCGCGGGCTGGTTGTACTGCAGAAATCGGTGGCCGTAGGCCCGGTGCAGGTCCACGTGCTCCAGCTGGGTCGTCGCCGGCAGCACAATGTCGGCGTAGCGGGCCGTATCGGTCATGAACTGTTCGTGAACCACGGTGAAAAGATCATCGCGCTGCAGGCCCGCGACGATCAGGCCGGCGTTGGGCGAGGAGGCCACCGGGTTGGCGCCGAAGACATAGAGCGCCATGATCGGCGGATCACGCACCTCGCCGGTGAGCGCTGCGCCGAGGCGGTTCATGTTGACCCAGCGTGGCGTAGGCGGGCAGTCCGCGGCGTGACCCACCGCTGCCCCGTCCCAGGTAGCGTAGCCGCCGGTGGAGTAGGCCAGGCCACCACCGCGCACGCCATACTGGCCCACCACGGCGGGCAGGCAGCAGAGCGCGCGGAAGGTCTGGCCGCCATTCTGGTGGCGTTGCACGCCGTCGGCGGTCTTGAGCAGGGCGGGCTTCGTCGTAGCGTAGCGGCGGGCCAGCGCGACGATCGTCGCCGCGGGCACGCCGGTGATCGCGCTCGCCCGTTCGGGGGGGTACTGCAGCGCCCGCTCGCGCAGTTCGCGCCAGCCCAGACTGTGGGCCTCCAGCCAGGCCTCGTCGTGCAGATCCTCGCTGAAGATCACCTGCAGCATACCGAGCGCCAGGGCGGCATCGCTGGCCGGGCGGAGCTGGATGTGCTCGTCCGCGGAGCGGGCGCTGAGCGTGCGGCGCGGGTCGATCACTACCACAGAGGTGCCCTGCTTCTGCGCCTCACGCAGGAAGGGCATAAAGTGCGGCGCGGTGCTGGCCGGATTGTGGCCCCAGATCAATACCAGCCGGCTATGGCGCACATCGGCGTAGTCGGCGCTGTGGCGCGCGCCCAGCGTCGCAGACACCGCCGCGTGGGCGGCGGCGGAGCAGATCGTGCGCTCGAGCCCGCTGGCGCCCATGCGGTTCCAGAGCCGCTCGTTGCAGATGCTCATCTGCAGCAGGCCGAGGGTGCCGCTGTACGAGTAGGGCAGGATGGCTGCTGCGCCGTGGCTGGCGATGATCGCCTGCCAGCGGGCGGTGATCGTGGCAAGCGCCTCCTCCCAGCTGATACGCTCCCAGCGATCGGCGCCCTTCGGGCCCACACGGCGCAGCGGGGTGAGCAGCCGGTCGGCGCTGTAGACGCGCTCGAGGTACGGGCGCACCTTGGCGCAGAGCCAGCCACGGGTGACCGGGTGCGCCCCGTCGGCGTAGAAGCGCAGCGCGCGCCCGTCCTGGACCTCGGTGAGCGTGGCGCAGGTGTCGGGGCAATCGTGGGGGCAGGCGCCGCGAACAATGGTCAGCACAGGGTCGTGCATGGCAGCCTCCAGCAGGTGGTGGCGTCGAGTTGTGGGCCACGAAACGGTGCCATGATACCACGTCCCCAGTTCGCCCCCACGAGTATGGTACGGATGGTATACTGCGAATGGTCGTAGCGTTCTGGTGACACCAAATCCAGTTGGCAGTTCCGCATTGTCGTTGCCGTCATCGCTCATCGTGACGCCATGTGCGGCAATCTGCAATCCAAAATCTGCAATCGGAAATGGTATGACATCCTGACGCTGCGCACCGCCTGCTGCTGGCGCTGAATTGCCACCGCAGGGCCTGCTGCGCTTCACCCGCCAGGCGCGGCGGTCGGATCGTTCGACCAGACCAACCCCCAGCAGACGAAGGAGCTTCCACCATGCTCGACCGCGCCCACGCCCTCGCCAACGAACTCGTGCGTCTCCGGCGTGACATCCATGCCCACCCGGAGCTTGGCTTTCAGGAGACGCGCACCGCCGCCCTCGTGGCTGACACCCTCGGCGAGATCGGTGGCATAACCATCCGCACGGGGGTGGCGAGAACCGGTGTCGTCGGCGACCTGGGTGATGCGAACGGGCCGACCATCGCCATCCGGGCCGATATGGACGCGCTGCCCATCATAGAGGCTACCGCGCACGGTTTCGCCTCCGCCAACCCCGGTGTCATGCACGCCTGTGGCCACGACGCCCATACCGCCATGCTGCTCGGCGCCGCCCACCTGCTGCGCGAGCGTTTCGCCGTCGAGGGCCTGCGCGGACGGGTTCGCTTTATGTTCCAGCCCTCCGAAGAGGCCTGCGATCGCGAGGGCAAGAGCGGCGGGCTGCGTATGGTCGAGGAAGGGGTGATGGCCGAGGTGGATGCGGTGATCGCGCTGCACGTCGACTCCATGCTGCCCTTCGGCCAGGTCTGCATCCGCTCCGGCTGGACCTCGGCGGCCGTCGACGATTTCGCCGGCGTGCTCCTCGGCAGCGGCGGTCACGGCGCTTCACCCCACGAGGGCAGCGATCCGGTGTTTATGCTCATCCCGGTGCTCACCGCGCTCTACGGGATCAAGGCCCGCCGCATCGATCCGGTGGAACCTGGTATCCTCAGTGTGGGGGTGGTGCGGGGTGGTCAGGCCACCAATGTCATCCCCAGCGAGGTCGAGCTCCAGGGAACGCTGCGCAGCTACAGCCCCCGCGTGCGCGAGCTACTGATCGCCGAGGTGGAACGGGCCTTTGCCGTCAGCCGGGCCTACGGCGGCGACTACCGGCTCACTGTTCAGCACGGCTACCCCGCAGGCTGGAACGATGAGCGGGTCGCCGGCTGGCTTGAGCAGGTGGCCGGCACCTTCCTCGGTGAACGGGCCTTCGACCATTCGGCCCCCGGCCTCGGCGCCGAAGATTTCGCCTATATGTGCCAGCAGGTGCCCGGCGCGATGCTCATGCTCGGCGCGGCTATCGGCGATGGCGTTGCGCGCGCCCACCACACGCCGATCTTCGACATCGATGAGCGCTGCCTGCCCATCGGCGCCGCCATCCTCGCCGAGACGGCCGTCCGCTTCCTCAAGGGCGAGGTTGCGCTCTAGAGCGCCGGTGATGCATGTATCAATGTTCATCACACGTACCGCGCCTCCTCGCCGCGCGCATGGCCCTGGCCTGGCCATCAGGTGCGTTGTGCAGCACTGCGCCGGCCAGAGCTGGCGTAGAGCAAGATGCCGAGCACGATCGCGCCGAGCACCAGCAGTGCCAGCAGCTTGATCAGCGGCGCCACGTCGAGCAGGGCGATCGCCCCGAAGACGGCGCTGAGCCCGTAGTAGATCCAGACCACCTGGCGCTGTGAGAGGCCCATGTCGAGCAGCCGATGGTGAAGATGGTCGCGCCCGGCGTGGGCAGCGCCCCGGCCCTGGATGGTGCGGGTGAGGATGAGCCAGGCCATGTCGATCAGCGGCACGCCCAGCACGAGCAGTGCCGTCGCCAGCTTGGCCCCGCCGATGATCGCGCTCACCCCGAGGATATAGCCAAGGCTCATCGCACCCACGTCGCCCATGAAGGTGCGCGCCGGGTGCATATTGAACGGCAGAAACCCGGCGCACGCGCCTGCCAGTGCGATCGGGAGCATGGCCACGGTGTACTGTGGCGGCTCCAGGCTCAGGGTATGCAGCCCCAGCACCAGCGCGGCGATCAGCGTCACGCCCGCCGCGAGCCCGTCGAGCCCATCCGCCCAGTTGACCATGTTCTGCATGCCGACGATCCAGAAGACGGTCGCGCCGATCGCCAGCCAGGGGCTCAGATTGTGCAGGTGGACCTGGTCGACAAAGGGGAAGTTGAAGGCGGTGATGATGATCCCGCGCGCCTCGGTCGGGTTGCCCAGCGCGTCGGGGTAGAGGGTCCGGTCCCAGAGGTATGGGCCGACCGCGATCAGCGCGGCGAGCACATGCACGGCCAGGCGGCCCGTGGCCGGCAGATCGTACAGGTCATCGATCAGGCTGACGATCGCCACCAGGCTGGCGCCGGTGAGCAGCAGGCCGAGGCGCAGGTACTCGAATGGCGACCGATCGAGCAGGGGGGTCAGGTGTTCGAGCGCGAGGCTCAGCAGCAGTGCGGCCGTGAAGCCGGCGATCATCGCCAGGCCGCCTACAGTGGGAGTGGGCGCGCGGTGCACGTGGCGTGGCCCCGTCGCCGCCAGCCAGCCCTCGTGCCGGCTGAGCCGGATCAGCGGCGGCACAAGCAGCGCCGTCGCCGCGCAGGCGACCACGAACGTGGTGGCGAGCACCAGGGCAAGCATGCCCGTTTACCCGGTGCCGAACTGCCGGTCGCCAGCGTCGCCGAGGCCCGGCACGATGTAGCCTCGCTCATCGAGATGGCTGTCGATGGCGGCGAGGTGGATCGGCACATCGGGATGGGCGTGGCTGAGCGCGCGCACCCCCTCCGGGGCGGCGATCAACCCGAGAAACTTGATCCGCCGCGCGCCCCAGGCCTTGAGAATATCAACCGCAGCTACGGCCGAGCCCCCCGTCGCCAGCATAGGGTCGACCACGATCGACAGGTCGATATCGGGCTCTTTGGGCAGCTTGTTGTAATAGGTGACCGGCTGCAGCGTCTCGTGGTCGCGGTAGAGACCGAGGTGCCAGACGTGGACCGTCGGCAGGATGTCGATGATCGCCTCCGACATGCCCAGGCCCGCGCGCAGGATGGGGATCACGCCGACCCGTTCGGCCACCTCATAGCCCTGGGCCGAACCGAGCGGCGTCTGGACCGTCAGCGGCGCCAGGGGCAGGTCCTCCGAGGCCTCGTAGAAGAGCAACTGGGCGATCTCGCGCACCAGTTCGCGGAACTTCTTCGGCTCGGTCAGTTCGCTGCGCAGCAGCGCCAGCTTGTGCTGCACCAGGGGGTGCAGCGAGACGCGCACCTTGTCGGCCATGGTCTACCCTTCTGACAGCTTGTAGCCGACGCCGCGCACGGTGACGATCAACTGGGGCCGCGAGGGCACCGTCTCGACCTTCTCACGCAGGCGACGTACACAGACATCCACCAGATTGGTCTCGCCGACGTACTCATAGCCCCAGACCTCGCGAAAGAGCGTCTCCCGGTCGAAGACCTGGCCAGCGTTGGCGGCGAGGAAGTAGAGCAGTTCAAACTCCATCGGCGTGAGATTGACTTCCTGGCCACGCACGGTGACCCGGTGGCGCGGCTCGTCGATCTCGAGGGGCCCTACCCGCACGATTGGTGGGGCGCGCCGCGCCTTGTAGCCCTCCACACGGCGCAGAATCGCCTCGACCCGGGCAATCAGTTCGACTGTCTTGAATGGTTTGGTGATATAGTCATCGGCGCCAAGCTCGAACCCGTGGACGATGTCATCGGTGCCGTCACGGCTCGTGAGGATGACGATCGGCACATCGCTCTGCTCGCGGATGCGCTGGCAGGCTTCGAAGCCGTCCACATAGGGCATCATCACGTCGAGGATGACCACATCGAAGGGCTGATGTTCGAACGCCTTGAGCGCATCGAGGCCGTTGCTGACGGACGTCAGTTCGTAGCGCGGGTCCTTCAGCGTGATCTGGATGAGCTCAGCGATCGAGGGGTCATCATCGGCGACCAGAATTCGCCGCGGCGCCTGTGGCTCCTCGGCGATACGGTCGGCTATGCGACGGATAGGCGGCATACAGCAAGCATCGCGGACAAAGGAGGCAGGATGTTACAGGAGGTGCGGCGTTCCGCCGGCGTCCTGCGCTCCGCCTCCCACATCCATCCCTATGGCATGGTTCAGGAGCGGGCGTTCTCGCTTGACAGTTGCTCTCCAGCTCCACAGCTCTATATCTCCACAGAACCGGTCTGCAGAGCTGTTGAGCTGTGGAGCTAAAGGCTGGATTGTCAAGCGCGTTTGAACCATGTCTATACGGCTTCATCCAGGCGCCGGCGGTACTCAGGGCGCTCGGTGCGCGGCACCAGGATGGGATGGCCGCGCCCGGCCACCACCTCGGCGTTGACAATGCAGCGCCCGATGTGCTCCTGGGCGGGCACCTCGTACATCACCTCGAGCAGCACCTCCTCAACGATGCTGCGCAGCGCCCGCGCCCCCGTCCTGGACTGCATCGCCCGCTCGACGACCGCCTCGAGCCCATCGGGTGTAAACTCGAGCTCGACGTGGTCAAGGGCGAGCAACTTCTGGTACTGCTTGATCACGGCATTGCGTGGCTCGGTGAGGATGCGCAGCATCGCCTCGTGGGTAAGCGGTTCGAGGCCCACCACGACAGGCAGGCGACCGATGAACTCGGGGATGAAGCCATAGCGCATCAGGTCATCGGGGTTGATCTGGGCGATCAGCCTGGCGTGGTCCTCGGCAGTTGCGGCCACCTTCTGGCTGCCGAAGCCCAGCAGGTTCTGGCCACGCACGCGCCTGGCGATCACCTCCTCGATGCCCTCGAAGGCGCCGCCGCAGATGAAGAGCACGTTGGTCGTATCGAAGGAGATATACTCCTGTTGCGGATGCTTGCGGCCTGGCAGCGGTGGCACGTGGGCCACGCCGCCCTCGAGGATCTTGAGCAGCGCCTGTTGCACGCCCTCGCCCGAGACATCGCGGGTGATCGAGGGGTTGTCGGCCTTGCGGGCGATCTTGTCGATCTCATCGATGTAGATGATCCCGGTCTGGGCGCGCTCGACATCGCCATCGGCGGCCTGGATCAGGCGCAGCAGGATGTTCTCCACGTCCTCGCCCACATAGCCGGCCTCGGTGAGCGCCGTCGCATCGGCGATGGCGAAGGGCACATCCAGAATGCGCGCCAGCGTCTGGGCGAGCAAGGTCTTGCCGCTGCCAGTGGGGCCAAGCAGTAGGATGTTGCTCTTGCTGATCTCGACCTCGTCGATCTTGGAGCCGGCGCGGATCCGCTTATAGTGGTTATAGACCGCCACCGAAAGCACGATCTTCGCCCGGTCCTGCCCCACGACGTACTGGTCGAGCTTCTCACGCAGCTTGCGCGGCGTGGGCAGCCGTGAGGGGCCGGGCGGTGTGTTCCGGCGCGGCGTCGCCATCTGCTGCTCGGTCTCCTCGGCGATGATCGCGCTGCAGAGCGCCACGCACTCATCGCAGATGAAGACGGTACCGGGGCCCGCGATGAGGCGCTGCACCTCATCCTGGCCCCGGCCACAGAACGAGCAGACGTAGGCGCCACGGCCACTATTGCGGGAACGGGTCATCTGCTGTCTCCGGTTGGTAGTCGCCGGGCTGTCGGTCGTCAGGAGGCCCGGCGCGAACACTGCCGCGCGCCTGACGACCGGCACCTGCCTGCGTGGTTACTTCTTCTCGGCCAGGTCATCGCGACTCAGGATCTCATCGATGATGCCATACTCCTTCGCCTGTTGCGGCGTCATGTAGGCATCGCGGTCGAAGTCGCGCGCGATCCGATCCACCGGTTGCCCGGTATCGCGGGCCATCAGTTCACGGCCCAGGTTCTGGAGCCGCAGCAACTCACGGGCCTGGATCTCGACATCGGGGCCGGAGCCACGGAAGCCACCGAGCGCCGGGTGCATATGGATCGTCGAGTTGGGCAGGCTGAAGCGCTTGCCTTTCTCGCCGCCCGCCAGGATGATCGTCGCCATACTCGCGGCCATCCCCAGGCAGACCGTCGCCACGTGGGGGCGGATGTGGTGCATCGTATCGTAGATCGCCAGCCCGGCGGTGACCGATCCGCCCGGGCTGTTGATGTAGAGCCAGATGTCGCGATCGGGGTCCTCGCTCTCAAGGAAGAGAAGCTGGGCAACGATCAGGTTAGCGATCTGATCTTCGATCGGCGTGCCCAGGATGATAATGCGCTCCTTGAGCAGGCGCGAGAAGATATCGAAGGCGCGCTCGCCACGGCTGGTGCTCTCAACGACCATCGGGATAAGGCTCTCGGGCCGCTGCAGCTCCCAGGACGGGCTCGTGGGAGAGATCCAATTCATTGTTACCTCTAGTTCCAGTCGGATACAAACGTTCATCTGGCCCATCGTGCGGCTGATCGCCGCAGCGGGCGCTGCTATGCTTCTGCCGTGCTGCGCGGCGTCTCAGCCGTCGCGGCGGTGGTGGTCACGGGCACGGGTTCAGCCTCCGTGGCGGCTGGCGCGGGCTCGCCCCCGGTGGCGGCTGGCGACTCAGGCTCAAGCGCCGTGCCGGTCGCGATGACGAGCAGCCGCTCACGCAGCTTGCGATCAAGCACGGCATTGGCGACGGTTGAGCGAAGCTGGGTGCGCAGGATCTGGGCGACATTGGCCCGATCTTCCGCCTCGTAGTCGATCAGGAGGCGATCCATCTCGCTTACCAGCTCGGCTTCGGTCGTCTCGAGGCCCTCGCGGCGCACAATTTCACGCAGCGCCAGGTTGATCTTCGTCTGGCGCTCGGCATCGGGCATCAGCGCTTCGATCGCATCGTCGCGGCTCTGGCCACGGAACTCGAGCATCTGCTCCAGGGTGATGCCATAGCGCGCAAACTGGCGCTCCTGTTCCTGGAGCAGCGACTCCGCCAGCTCGCGCACCATCACCTCGGGAATGTCGAAGCTGGTCTGGGTGACGAGCTGGTCGATATAGCTGTCGAGCGTCTGGCGCTCAGCCGCGTTGCGCGCCGTCTGCTCTAGCTCGGCACGGGTCTTCGCGCGCAGGTCCTCGAGGCTGCCCTCGAAGTTCTCCAGGGTTGGCACGTCCTCCCAGTCGGGCAGCAGCCGTTCCTGGATGCCGAGCAGTTCGACCTTGAAGGTAACCTCCTTGCCGCGCACCTGCTCGTTGGCGTGATCCTCGCTCATCTGGGCGACCATCTCACGGCGTTCGCCCACCTGCATACCGAGCAAGCCGGCGTACAACTCGTCGACCAGGCGGCCCGGCACGACATCCAGGGTCTGCTCGGCAGGCTCTTCGTTCTCATCGCGCTCTTCGAGCGGCTCACCCTCGACGATCGTATCGAGCCGCACCCTGATCTGATCACCCTCCTGCACGGGGCGCGGCTCGGCCAGTTCTTTGAGCACCACATGCCGCTCGCGGATCACGTCCATGGCCCGATCGAGCTGTTCCTCGGTGATCGGCTCGATCTCCAGGGGCGCGTGGATGGCGCGGTAGTCACCGACATCCACGGTGGGCGGTACCGGAACGTGGATGGTGAAGGTAAACGGTTCAGCCGACGAGATGCCCTGCAGGCTGGCCGGGCCCACCGGCTCGATCTTCTCCTGCTTGAGCGCGTCGCGGAATGCCTTGTTGATCAGATCCTCAGAGGCCTCTTCGATCAGCGATTCGCGACCGAAGGTGCGCTCGATAATGAAGCGGGGCGCCTTGCCAGGGCGGAAGCCGTGCACCGGGTACTTCTGCGACAGGCGGCGCGCAGCCTGGTCGAGCCCGCGCTCGAAGCGCTCTTTGTCCAGTTCGATCTGTAATGCTAAGAGGCTCTGTGGCAACTTTTCGGTTGTAACCTTCACGCTCAGACGTCTCCTGATCAGGGCCGCGCCGCGCTTGACGGGGCGGATACACGATGCACGCGATCATTGCGCCACCGTGGACAATGCTCCGGCTCATTATAGCATGGTGAAACGATGGTGCAAAGCCTTCGCCCGATCCTGACCAGGGCTGCTGCAACGTCGCCAGGTGCACCGGAACCTCACCCTCCCCAACCCCCCGCTCAGGTGGAGGGTTTCTGGCGGATAGCGTCCTGATGCGCTGCTTGCCCTCACCCCCCTCCCCCTCTCTCCCAGCCTGGGAG
>JACAEO010000223.1 GCA_013388805.1 Chloroflexota bacterium | reverse complement strand
TACCCCCCCTCTCCCAGGCTGGGAGAGGGGGGAAGGGGGGTGAGGGCAAGCAGCGCATCAGGACGCCATCCGCCAGAAACTCTACCCCTGAAAAGGGAGACCGGGGCGTCAGGGCATTGGCGGCAGCTGATTCGGGTAGTTGATCCCGGCCTCGACGCCCCACTGGTACCAGTTGTTCACGAAGTCGGGCATCGAGAGGAAGACACCGATCGCGCCGGTGACACCGCAGAGCCAGGCGAACCAGAAGGCCCAGAGGTGGATGGAGTAGGCATTGGCGTTAAAGCCCATACACCAGCGCCAGAAGAGCTGGGCGCGCTCGGTGCCGGTGCCGGGCGCCTGGAGCTCATTCCACTCCTCGTGGGCGGCATACTTCTCCAGCGCCCAGATCGTACCGGCGTGCATCGCCAGGAGCACCGTCGAGCCGAGCAGGAAGAAGATCGAGAGCATGTGGAACGGGTTATAGTAGAAGTTCCCGTAGCGCACACTGACGTTATTCGTCCAGTCGAGCAGGGCCTTGAGCCCGTGGGGCGGCGCCTCGGACCAGTTGCCCATCCACATCGGGCGAATAATGTAGATCACCAGATAGAGGATGATGGCACCGGTGAAGCCATAGGCCAGATACGGCTTGATGCCCAGCGTTTTGGCGCGGGTGTAGAGATGCATGTACCAGGCGAAGATCGACACCGTAAGGAAGAAGGTGGAGATCAGCCACCAGCCGCCCTGGGCGAGTGGTGGGAAGCCCAGCCCATAGAAGGCCGGGGGTGGATCGATCTGCAAGACGAAGAAGTACTTGGCGAACGCGATCGGGTTCCAGCCCACCTGTCCGGCCATCACGACCAGCCAGATGAAGAAGAACATCCCCCCGGTGACAAAGGCGGTAATATTCCAGAAGCCGAGGAAGGTCGGCCCGATCTGGCTATCGAGCCCGAAGTTCTCCAGGACAGGCAGTTCGATTCCCTTGCCGATCCGCCCCTTCTCACGGGGCCCCAGGTTCAGATCGCCGGGTGTCGGGTTCAGCGTAGCCATAGTCATTCCCTCTAGGGTGCTCAGCCATCAGCCTGCGAACCAGTGCCGCCGGCCGGCCCTATACCCCGCTCCACCAGGGCAGCGTATTCCAGAAGTTCCAGAAACTCACCCAATCCTGCACCGGCCAGCCCGAGAGGAGGATGCAGAGGTTGGCGGAGAGGACGCCGCCGCAGGCGAAGATGAAGCCGAGGCGGTGGATGCCCGACTCGCCGATCGAGTAGACGATCGTGTCACGGAAGAAGATATTCTCGATATCACCGCCCTCCGGCCCGCGGTACTGGGCCGCGCTGAGGATCAGCGAGCCGTGGCAGGCCAGCAGCCAGGTTGAGCCGAAGAGCCCGGTGATGCCAAGCGCGTGGAAGGGGTTGTAGAAGAAGTTATTGTAGCGATAGCCGAAGTTCGACACCCAGTCCAGGTGCGGCATCACCCCCAGCACGAAGCCCTCGTGCCACTGACCGAGCGCGATCGGGCGGATGATCTGCAGGGTCACCCAGGAGGAGAAGACCACGCCATAGGCCACCGCGATGTGGTAGCCCATATCGAGCTTCATGCTGATATCGACCTGGCGCATCATCCAGCCGAAGAAGGCAATGGTGGCGAAGAGCACCGTCATCTGCCAGGCGAAGCCGGGCTGGCCGGGACTGACCAGGGCCAGGCCCACCTCCGCGGGCGGCGGATCGATGCGTCCGGCGAAGAAGTTCTGCGGGTAGGAGTACGGCCCCTGCAGCACTGTCGCATTGAGGTAGAAATACGAGCCGAAGACGATCCCGAACACCGAGACGAAACCCCAGAAGCCGACGTAGAACGGTCCCACCCAGAAGTCGAACGGGTCGGTCTTAAACAGGGAACTGAAGGTGGTCCGGCCCTTGATCTTATACTCGGGCTCCATCTCCTCGATGGTGCGACCGCCTGTTACCCGCGTGGCGCGGGCCCCCTCCAGGACGGTATAGGAGAAGTCGGGGAAACGTGGGTCCTTTGCCTTGGCTCTGCTCATAGCCCGCTCCCTTTCCAGAAGGCTCAGTCGTGCGGGGCGCCTGTGGCCGCGGCCAGAACGTGGAGCGACACGTCGCCGGGGCCGCCAGAGCTTTGGTGCGCGCGTGGACGCAAATTGCAGAAAATACAAAAAGGCAAGCGTTCAGGCAAAGTATAATACGCCGTAATCGGCTTGTCAAGCAACGAGATTCTGGCATCATTCTGCACTAGAACGCGCAAAAAACGTCTCCGGCGACCGAATCGGTCGCCGGAGACTCCACCAGTCTGGATTGCATATAGACAACCATTGTCCAGGCGCCGCAACCAGCGAGCGACGCCAGCGCCGCGCTGCCAGGGTCGTATCAGGAGACCTGGGCCAGCGGACGGCGGGCGGCGCGGGCAGCCAGCCGCGCGGCGAGCAACTCGCCATAGATGGCGCCGATGCGCCGGGCGATCACATGCCAGCCAAACTCTGCGGCGCGGGCGCGGGCTGCCGCGCGCATGGCTGCCGTCCGGGCCGGCGCGCCGAGCGCGTGCGTGATCTGGGCCGCGAGGGCCACGTGGTCATCGGGGGGAAAGAGCAGACCGCTGCGCCCGTCTTCCACGGTGAGCGCCAGCCCGCCGGCGTTGGCGGCCACCACCAGTGCGCCGCTGGCCAGCGCCTCGAGCGCAACCATGCCGAAGGACTCGTAGTGCGAGGGCACCGCCACCACATCGGCGGCGGCGTAGTAGTCGGCCAGGCGCTCCTGGGGCTGCGCCCCAAGAAAGCTCACCTGCCCGGCCACCGCCAGCGCATGGCGCAGCCCGTCGAGGCGGCGCTGCTCGGCATTCCAGGCAGCGGGCCGGCCCTCTGGTTCGCCGCCGATCAGCAGCACGCGCGTCGGGACACCGTCGGCGCTCACGAGCGGGAGCGCGCGGATCAGCGCGTCCATGCCTTTGAGCGGCTCCATGCGCCCGACGCAGAGCAGCAGCCGCTCAGCGGGCGGCAGGCCCAGCCGCGCGCGGGCCTCAGCCTGTGGGCGCGGCTGGAAGCGCCGCAGGTCCACACCACAGGGCACCACGCGGATGCGCTCCGGGTCGGCGCCATAGTGCCAGACCATCTGGGCCCGGTCGAGGGGGGTGGCGGCCACCAGCGCATCAACCTCGTGCATCAGGCGCCGCTCGATCGCGATGCGCTGCCCGGTCTCGGTCTCCTCCTGGCTGCGGGCCACGCGGTTCTTCAGCGCGCCGAGGGTGTGGAACATATGCAGCACCGGCGCGCCCCAACTGCGGCGCAGGCGCAGGGCCGCCTCGCCCGAGAGCCAGTAGTGGCTATGGATCACATCGTAGGAGAGATCCTCACCATCGGCGAAGCAGCGCACCCGGCTGACGAACTCGGGCAGGTAGGTGAGCACCCGGTTCTTGTCGTAGGGCACGGCGGGGCCAGTGTGCAGATTGACCACCCGCACGCCGCAGCCCAGCGGCTCAATGGTCGGCGCCGCGCGCTGCTGGCTCCGGGTGAAGATATCGACGGGGATGCCGCGGCTGCCCAACTCGCGGGCCAGTTCGCGCACATAGACATTCATGCCGCCCGCCTCTTTGCCGCCCAGACGGGCCAGCGGGCTACTATGGACGCTCAGCATCGCGATGCGCACACATTCACTCCTCGCGTTCGCCAGTCGCCCACGGCGCAACTGGCGTTCGTGCATCACAAAGGGCGGAGGCGGCGGGGCACGGCCCGCCACGTCCGCCCGGCATCGGGTTCCTGGTTTCCGGACACAGGTACCGGCAGCGCTGGCACTACCCGCCTGCCGTGGAGTGTTATACCACCAATGGATGCGTCGCACAAGGCCTGGCGCTGGCCAGGCAGGGCTGGTGCGACGATCCTGCTGGCGAACCTGGGTACGCGGGCCTTCGGCCCGCATGCGGACGGGACGTCCGCGCACCCGGCGGGGGCAAAACGGCGTTTGCCAGCAGGATCGTTGCACCAGCCCTGGGGTGTGGCTGGCCGCTCCGGCACCGGGCGCAGTCCTGGTAGCGCCCTACTCGGCGAGGCGGTAGCGCAGCAGGGCAAGAATGGCATAGAAACCCTGGCTGGGTTTCATCTTCTTGCCCTCCTCGTAGGTCCGGCCGATGTAGCTGATCGGCACCTCGAGGATACGATGGCCGCGCTTGAGCACCTTGGCAGTGATCTCGGGCTCGAGGCGGAAATCGTTGCTCTCCAGGTTCAACTCACGGATGATCTCGGTGCGCATCACCTTGTAGCAGGTTTCCATATCCGAGATCCAGCAATTGAAGAGAAAGTTGGTCAGGAAGGTCAGCCCTTTGTTGCCGATCGCGTTCCAGAAGTACATGCCGGTATGGCTGCCCATAAAGCGACTGCCATAGACCACATCGACGCGGCCCTCGACGATCGGCTTGACCAGGGTATAGTAATCGTTCGGGTCATACTCCAGGTCGGCGTCCTGGATAATGGTAATCTGGCCACGTGCGTGGGCCAGACCACTGCGCACTGCGGCGCCCTTACCGCGGTTGGTCGGGTGGCTGATGACCGTCAGGCGCGGGTTACGTGCCGCCTCCGCCTGCAAGACCTGGAGGGTCGCGTCGGAGGAGTGGTCATCGACGGCGATGATCTCCTTATCGAGCGCAACGGCATAGACCCGCTCGAGGATCTGCGGCAGCGTGGCCGCCTCGTTATAGCAGGGCATGATCACCGAGAGCAGTGGCCGCTCCATGGCAACGATGGACTCCTCTATGCCGGCCCTAATCCGAGGCGGCGGTACGGTCGGCGGCGGGCCCGCCGCCGGGGG
>JACAEO010000383.1 GCA_013388805.1 Chloroflexota bacterium | reverse complement strand
GGGGAGGGGGGAGGGGGGTGGGGTATGCGGGGCCTGGGGGCGCACCTCCCACAAACCCTCCACCTGAGAGGCAAGCCCCCCCGCCAGTGCCGAACGTCTGCATGAGGAGGGCTCCGTCAATGTCTGCGCAGGCCACCTGCGTGGCCGGTGGAGTCCGCGAACGCGGGCTTCGCAGCGGCGAGCCCGCGGCTTCAGTCGCCGGGCGGACGACGTTGGCGTAGCCCTATCTGTATGATACCAAATCCAGTTGGCAGTTCCGCATTGTCGTTGCCGTCATCGCTCATCGTGACGCCATGTGCGGCAATCTGCAATCCAAAATCTGCAATCGGAAATGGTATGAGCCCTGGGCTTGCGCCCGGCGCCATCTACGGCTATCATAGCGCCGCTATGATCCGCATCGGTATTTTCGGGGGCGGTCAACTCGCCCAGATGCTCACCCAGGCCGCGATCGCGCTCGGCGTCGAGACGACGATCTTCGAGCGCGTCGCTGATAGCCCCGCCGGTCGCTTTACCCACCACGAGATCGTCGGCGAGTGGGACGACCCGGTCGCGCTCGACCATTTCGCCACCCAGTGCGATCTGGTCACCCTCGAGAATGAGTTCGTCGACGCCGCCATCCTCGCCAGCCTCGAGGCCCACGGGATGCCCGTCTATCCCTCCGCCGCTACGCTGCGCGTGGTCCAGGATAAGCTCTGGCAGAAGGAGCGGATCGCCGCCGCCGGGCTGGCCCTGCCCGCCTTTCGGCCCGTTGCAGCCCCGGAGGAAGTGCTGGCCGCAGCCGAGACGCTCGGCTGGCCAATGGTGCTCAAGGCGCGGCGCAATGGCTACGATGGCTATGGCAACGCCACCCTGCGCGACCCCGCCGCCGTGCCGCCCGCCTGGGAACGGCTGACCGGCGATGGCAGCCCGTTGCTGGTGGAGGCCTGGGTGCCCTTCGCCCGCGAACTGGCCGTGATGGTCGTGCGCGGGCGCGATGGTGAGACACGGGCCTACCCGGTGGTCGAAACCGTGCAGCGGGACCACATCTGCCACATTGTGCGCGCCCCGGCGGCAATGCCCACCGCGGAGGCCGCCGCCGCAACTGAGCTCGCCGTGCGCGCGGTGCAGGCCGTGGATGGCATTGGCATCTTCGGCGTCGAGTTGTTTGAGCTCCCCGATGGGCGCGTGCTCTACAACGAAATGGCGCCGCGCCCCCACAATTCGGGCCACTACAGCATCGAGGGCTGCGTTACCTCCCAGTTCGAGAACCATCTGCGCGCCGTGCTCGGCTGGCCGCTCGGCGCCACCACGATGCGCGCCCCCGCAGCCGTGATGGTGAACCTGCTCGGGCGACGCAGCGGCACCGTCGGGCGCGATGCCCTGCGCGCCGCCCTGGCCGTGCCCGGTGCCCACCTGCACCTCTACGGCAAACGCAAGACCCGCATCGGCCGCAAGATGGGCCACGTGACCGTCCTGGGCGAAAGCCTCGCCGCGGCTGAGGAAGTCGCCCGCCGCGCGGCCGACCTGGTCGACCTCTGAGCAGCACCGATCGAGGACACCTATGGCACCACTGGTCGGGATCGTCATGGGCAGCGACAGCGACCTGCCGACCATGCAGGGCGCCATCGACGTGTGCACGGAGTTCGCGGTCCCCTGCGAGGCCCGGGTCGTCTCGGCCCACCGCACGCCCTTCGACATGATCGAGTACGGGCGCACCGCCCACGAGCGTGGGCTGCAGGTCATCATCGCTGGCGCAGGCGGTGCGGCCCACCTGCCCGGGATGCTGGCCGCCTGTTCGCCGCTGCCGGTGATCGGCGTGCCGGTGCCGAGCAAGGCCCTCAGTGGCCTCGACTCGCTGCTTTCGATTGTGCAGATGCCCGCCGGCGTGCCGGTCGCTACGGTCGCCATCGGGGGCGGCCACAACGCCGGGTTGCTCGCCATCCAGATCCTTGCCACCAGCAACCCGGCGTTGCGCACGGCGCTGATCGCCTACAAGGGGCGCCTGGCCGAGCAGTCGCGAGCCAGGAACCAGACGCTCAGCCCCGGCGCAACCGCCGCTGAGTCCTGAAACGCGTGATCGAGCGGCCCGCCTCGCCACCCGATACCCGTGACGAGTGATGAGTGACGAGCCGTGGAGTCCGCATCACGCTGCCGAACAGGGCCCGTTCGATGCGCCA
Source organism: Chloroflexota bacterium (assembly GCA_013388805.1). GTDB lineage: Bacteria > Chloroflexota > Chloroflexia > Chloroflexales > Chloroflexaceae > JACAEO01. Next base: position 3,645 of record JACAEO010000383.1, on the reverse strand, counting down.
TGCCGCAGCCGAATCTGCTACGAGACCTGGCGCCCGTCAGCGTTACCGTCTTGCACGAGGCGCTGAGGCGAGGACACGTTCCCATCGCCTTAGCGCCTCACCCATCCCCGAGGAGATCGCATGCGCAACCTGCTGGTCACCGGCGGAGCCGGTTTCATTGGCTCCAATTTCGTCCACTACATGCTTGAGCACTACAGCGACTACCGCATCGTTGTCTTCGATAAGCTGACCTACGCGGGCCGCCGCGAGAACCTGGAACGGGTGGCGGCCAATCCGCGCTTCCACTTCGTGCACGGCGACATCTGCGATATGCAAGCGGTCCGCGCCGCTGTGCACGCCCACGACATCGACACAATCATCAACTTCGCCGCCGAGACCCACGTTGATCGCTCGATTATGACGCCCGATGCCGTGGTGACGACCAACGTCAACGGCACCTGGGTCCTGCTCGAGATCGCCCGCGAGCAGCAGTTGGAGCGCTTCCACCAGATCAGCACCGACGAGGTCTACGGCGCCATCCCCGCGCCGCGCCGCTCCCGTGAGGGTGACCCGCTTGAGCCGCGCAGCCCCTACTCGGCCAGCAAGGCCGGCGCCGAGCATCTGGTCTACGCCTACTTCGTCACCTATGGCCTCCCGGTGACCACGACCCGCGGCTCCAACAACATCGGTCCCTACCACTACCCCGAGAAGGCGGTCCCGCTCTTCACGACCAACGCCATCGACAACCTCCCGCTGCCGATCTACGGTGATGGACTGCAGGTGCGCGACTATCAGTACGTGCTCGACCACTGTGAGGCCATCGACATCGTGTTGCACCGCGGCCAGCTCGGCGAGATCTACAATGTTGGCACCGAAGTGGAGACGCCGAACATCGAGATGGCCCACAAGATCCTCGACCTGCTCGGCAAGCCCCACAGCCTGATCGAGCATGTGGTCGACCGGGCAGGGCACGACCGGCGCTACGCCCTCGACTGTACCAGGCTGCGCGCCCTGGGCTGGCGCTCGCGCCACAGCTTCGACGAGGCCCTGGAGCGCACGGTGCGCTGGTATGTCGACAACGAGGCCTGGTGGCGACCGATCAAGTCCGGCGCGTACCTGGAGTACTACCGTAAGCAATACGTTGACCGCCAGTAGCGACGACCCACCGTGGTCGCCCTCGCCGTGGTCGCCCCTCCCCCCCAGGGCTGGTGCAGCGGCTTTGGGGCGACCCCCACACCCAATACCTTGCACAGACGGCGCTGCGCGCGGCACGGCCCCCCTCCCAACCCTCTCAGGTGGAGGGTTTTTGGCGGATAGCGTCCTGATGCGCTGCCTGCCCTCTGAGAGCCCTCCCAACCCCCACTGGGGGGAGGCATAGCGTCGGACCTGGTCGCCGCCCTGGCTACAAGCCAGTCAGATACTCTTCGGCATCCTCGACCATCACGTCGTACCCATCGCCGTTACGGCGGAAACGCAGATGGCGTGGCATGACCGACAACCCGCGGGCGAGCAACTCGGCATGCACGGAAGCCTGCACCTCGCCCCAGAGGCCAGCCTCGCCCGCATAGTAGCGACGCAGCAGCGCAACAAGCTCCGGACTTGCCTGCCAGCAGATCTGCTTGTTCATGGCCCCTCCTGCGCAACCCAACCGGGCACAGCATGGTATACTCGGCGTCCAGATCGCATGGAACACTGCACACTCCGGGACGGAGTATAGCACAGGCTCACGGCGTGTATGGTCCACGCCGATCCCAGAGCATTGCCGCATAGCGGAGGGCGCGGATCCATGCGCCGGCGATCGCCTTGAGGAGAACAACGGCAATGACACGACCCAGTAGCGGCGGGCGGATCGAGGTGATCTGCGGCTGCATGTTCAGTGGCAAGACCGAAGAGTTGATCAGGCGCATGCGCCAGGTGATCATCGCCCGCCAGGCCTGCCGGATCTTCACCCCACGGCTGGATACGCGCTACAGCAGCCAGCACGTGGCCAGCCACGCCGGTGCCCGCCTTGAAGCAGTGCCGGTCAGTTCGATCAGCGAGGTGCTTGCCGGAGCTGAAGATCTGCAGGTGATCGCGCTCGATGAACTGCACTTCCTCGAAGATCCACCCGAGGTGATCGTTGCTGGCTGCCAGGATCTGGCCGATCGCGGCCTGCGCCTGATCATCGCCGGGCTTGATCAGAACTATCGAGCCGAGCCCTTCCCCGCGATGATGCACCTGATGGCGCTGGCCGAGCAGGTGGATAAGCTCTACGCCATCTGTGCCCGCTGCGGGGCCTACGCCACCCGCTCGCAGCGGCTGATCAACGGCAGACCGGCCCCTGCCGACGCGCCAACCATCGCCGTCGGCGGCCTCGAACTCTACGAGGCCCGCTGCCGCACCTGCTACGAAGCCGCCCGCTGAAGCACGCCCCGCGCCCAGCAGGCAAGCGAGAACGGCCCGTCGCGTGCTGGCCATCCAGCTCCGCCGACCGGCCGTTCTTCGTGCTACGTGTTACCGTCGTGGGCGATACGAAGCGGCAATCCTATCGCGTCCTCGCCGCTTCGCCGCTTCGCCTCGTCACCTCAGGCCATGCCTAGCTTGCGCTTGAGCTCGGCCAGCTCCGAGTCGACCTCGGTCTTCTCCTCCAGGTTCTGGAAGCGAGCCTCCAGTGAGCCCTGCTCCAGTTTGGCCATCGCCTCGGCGCGGGCGAGCCGGTCGTCCACCCGCTCCTCCAGCTGGTCGAGCTTGTCCATCGCGGTGATCCGGCCCATGCTCTGGGCGGTACGCTGGATCGCCTCCTGGGTTTGCGCCCGGTTCTTCTTGGCGATGATCAGCTCCTTCTTCGCCTTCACCTCGGCGATCCGCGTCTCGAGCTGGACCAGCGCCTCCTGCATGGCGTTGACTTGCTCCTCCTGCGCCTGCTCCTGGGCCAGATACTGCTCAGCCAGCTTCTGGGCCTGGACCTTGCGCGACAGGGCAGCCTTTGCCAGTTCCTCGTCACCGGCCCGGAGCGCAGCCTCGGCCTTCGACTCCCACTGGGTCACCTCGGCCTGGCTGGCGATTCGGCGCTGTTCGAGACGTGTCTCATCCGCCATCGCGGCGGCAACGCTGGTCCGTACCTCGTAGAGCTCATTGGTAAGCTGGCGCAGATACTCGTTCGCCATCTTCTCGGGATCCTCGGCCTTGTCGAGCATCGAGTTGACGTTAGCGCTAATCAGATCCTTGATCCGGCCCAGGATAGCCATGGTCGATTCCTCCTTACGAATATCTCTTCGGGGCCGACACCGTCGTACGGAACCGGGCGCGATCGCGCAGATGCGTAGCTATTCTAGCACGCCGGGTATACGATCCACAAACCAGCCGCAGCTCGTGCTACAACGAGATATCAGCGTTCGTTGTATGCGGACACCATGCGCTCCTCAGAACCATATCGATTGTGTCATTCCTCACTGCGCTCCGCTCCGTTCGGAGTCTGGCCGTGCAGCTGGAGCAGATTCCTCGCTGCGCTGCGCTCCGCTCCTCAGAAACATATGATTCATGTCATTCCGAACGGAGCCGCAGGCGCAGTGAGGAATCTGGCGGTGCCCATGCTCCGCAAGACCCCTCGCGGAGCCTGCCCTGCCCCTCGACAAGCTCGGGAGCCGCGCAGCCGAAGGGCTCGGGGTGACATGGGTTGCTCCCGGC
>JACAEO010000176.1 GCA_013388805.1 Chloroflexota bacterium | reverse complement strand
GCTAGTGCTTGCGAAGGCCACCTGCGTGGCCTGTTTAGCCCACGAAGGTGGGCTTTGCCCCCCGTAGCCGAGGGCTTTCAGCCCGACGGGGAGCGCACCTACAACTGTAGTAATAGCCGGTAGTACGACAGTTGTAGATAGCAACGCCGCTGGCAGCCGAGCGGCCCCATCGGTCATCCTGAGCGGAGCCGCAGGCGGAGCGAAGGATCTCGGCCTCCAGACGGCGAGCGATGCTGAGCGAAGCGACGCATGACGTACCTCGTGATTGTGCGAAGGACAACTGGAGTCATCGTTGCTCGTTGCTAGTTGATTGCGGCGAGGTGCGGCGAGGCCGCAAGAGGGTCTGGCGTGATAACGGTGATAACGGTGATAACGGTGATTGAGTTCGATAAGGTTTCCAAGCGCTTTATCCTGCATAAGGACGAGCGCAAGACGGTGCAGGAGCGGGTGATTGGCCTGCTGCGCCAGCGCCCGCCGGGCGACGAGTTCTGGGCGCTGCGCGAGGTGAGTTTCCGCGTGGAGCAGGGCCAGAGCCTTGGCCTGGTCGGCCACAATGGCGCCGGTAAGAGCACCGCGCTCAAGCTGATCACGCGCATCCTCGAGCCGACCAGCGGCAGCGTGCAGACCCGCGGGCGCATCGCCGCGCTGCTCGAACTGGGCAGCGGCTTCCACCCCGAATTGAGCGGGCGCGAGAATGTCTTCCTCTATGGCTCGCTGATGGGCGTGCGCCAGGCTGAGATGGAGCGCCGCCTGCCCGCGATCGCCGCCTTCGCCGATATTGGCGATTTTCTCGATAGCGAGATCAAGCACTACTCGTCGGGCATGTATACACGCCTGGCCTTCGCCGTAGCTACCGCCGTCGACCCCGACATCCTGATCACCGACGAGGTGCTGGCCGTGGGCGATGAGGCCTTCCAGCGCAAGTGCATGGAGCGCATCTACAGCTTTCGCCGCGCCGGCAAGACGATCATCTTCGTCTCCCACGCGCTGGATGTGGTGCGCTCCCTCTGCGACGTGGCGGTCTGGCTCGACCACGGCTGCGTGCGGGCCAGCGGCCCCGCCGGCGGGGTGATCGACGCCTACCTGGCCGACGTGAACCGCCAGGAGCAGGCGCGCCTGGCTGCCGAGCAGCCGGCCACCGCGCCGCCCGGCGCGGCGAGCAACCCCTTCCGGCGCGGCACCCGCGAGGTGGAGATTACCCGGGTGCAACTCCTGGCTGCCTCGGGTGAGGAGCGCAGCGTCTTCCACACCGGCGAGGCGCTGACCATCCGCCTGCACTACCACGCCCACGGGCGGATCAGCGAGCCGGTGTTCGGCGTGGGCATCCACCACGAGAGCGGCACCTGGCTCACGGGCCCCAATACCGGCTTCGACGCGGTGCCGATCCCGCTGCTCGAGGGCAGCGGCTACATCGACTACCGCATCCCTGCACTGCCGCTCAACACCGGGCGCTACCAGGTGAGCGCCGCGGTGGTGGACAAAACCCAGAGCCACGTCTACGATCTGCACGATCGCCTCTACCCGCTGGTGCTGCACGGTTCCGGCCGCGAGCGTTATGGCCTGGTGGCCATCCCGGGGGAGTGGCAGTGGCGCGGGTGATGGGGACGACCAGTGAGCCTGCCAGACGCCAACAAGCTGTTCGACGAGCGCTACTACGCCACCGGGCTGGGCCTGCCCTACCAGCGTGACGCGCACTGGATGGGCTTCTTTGCCGGCATTGCCGAGCGGATCGTCGCCGAGATCGGCCCCGCCACGGCGCTCGATGCCGGCTGCGCCCTGGGCCTGCTGGTTGAGCAGCTGCGCGCCCGTGGCGTCGACGCCGAGGGGATCGACATCTCGGAGTTTGCGATCAGCAGCGCCCACGCCTCGGTGCGCGAGTATGTGCGTGTCGGCTCGATCGCCGAGCCGTTCGGGCGCCGCTATGACCTGATCATCTGCATCGAGGTGCTGGAGCATATGCCGCGCGCCGCGGCCGAAGCGGCGCTGGCCAATTTCTGCGCCCACAGCGACGATGTGCTCTTCTCCTCCTCGCCGCTCGACTACAAGGAGGCGACCCACTTCAACGTCAACCCACCCGAGTACTGGGCCGAGCGCTTTGCCCGTCACGGCTTCTTCCGCGACCTGGACTTCGACGCCTCGTTCATCACCCCCTGGGCGGTCCGCTTCCGCCGGCGCGCCGACCCGCCGCAACGGGTGGTGCGCGACTATGAGCGCCGGCTCTGGGAGTTGGCCCGCGAGAATAGCGACCTGCGCCAGCTGGCCCTGGAGCAGCGCGACCAGCTCAACACCACCGAGGCGCGCGCCGCCACAGCACAGCTGCACGCCGCAGCCACCGACCGTCGCCTGCGCGAGCGTGAGGAGCGGGCCGCGCGTGAGCTGAACGAGCAGACTGCCGAGCTGCGCGCCTATGCCACGCGCCTCGAGGGCGAGCTTGCCGCCAAGAACGCCCATATTGCCGGCCTGGAGGCGCTGATCCGCGGGCTGGAAAACGGGCGGGTGATGCGGCTGCTACGCGCGCTGACGCGCCGGGGCGCTCCCCAGCCGGGGCAGCGGGCAGACAGCGCGCCAGGACAGCAGGCGGCGCCCACGCCGCCGCGCGAGCAAAGCGGGGATGCCTACGCGCGCTGGATCGCTGCGTTTGAGCCTGACGCCGCAGCGCTGGCCGCCCAGCGTGCCGCGGCACTGCGCCTGGCCGATCGCCCCCTGTTCAGCGTGATCATGCCGGTGTACGATCCGCCGGTCATGGCGCTGGAGGCCGCAATCGCCGCGCTGCGCGCACAGACCTATGACCACTGGGAGCTCTGTGCCGTCGATGCCGGCGCCGACCCCGCGGTGCGCGCCGCCCTGGAGCGGGCCGCTGCCACCGAACCGCGCATCCGCCTGCAGGTTCTGGGCGAGAACCACGGGATCGCCGCGAACTCCAACGCTGCGCTCGAACTGGCGCGCGGCGCGTTCGTCTGGATCCTCGATCACGACGACACCCTGGCCCCCGATGCGCTGTTCGAAGTGGCCAGCCTGCTCAACGCCGCTCCCGACACTGATGTGATCTACTTCGACGAGGATAAGCTCAGCGCCGATGGCAGCCAGCGCCATAGCCCCTGGTTCAAGCCGCGCGCGCCCTCGCCCGACCTGCTGCTCTCCACCAACTACCTGATGCATGGTGTCTTCCGGCGCACGTTGCTACGCGAACTGGGCGGCTTCGACCCGCGCACCGACGGCGCCCAGGACTGGGACCTGGCCCTGCGGGTGGTTGAGCGCACATCGCGGATCCGCCACATCGCGCGGGTGCTCTACCACTGGCGCCAGCTGCCCGGCTCAGCGGCCCGTGAGGCCACCGCCAAGCCCTGGGCGATCACGGCGCAGCAGCGCGCCCTGGCCGGCCATCTCGCCCGCAGCGGCGCGCTCGGGGCCCAGGTCCAGGTCTCGGCTGAGGGCCTGGTGCGCGTGCGCTGGCCAACCTTCGGCGTGAAGGTCTCGATCATTATCCCGACCAGGGACAGGGCGGAGCTGCTGCGCGCCTGCATCGGCTCGATCCTGCGCGTGACGGCCTATCCGGATTACGAGCTTGTGCTCGTCGACACGGGCAGCGTTGAGCCGGCCACCGCAGCGCTGTACGCCGAACTGCGCGCCGAGCCGCGGGTGCGTATCGTGCACCTCGCGGGGCCGTTCAACTGGGGACGGGCAAACAACTACGGCGCGCGCAGTGCCACGGGCGAGCGCCTGCTCTTCCTCAACAACGACACCGAGGTCAGCGATCCCGACTGGCTCGACGAACTGGTGGGCTGGGCCGAGCGCCCTGAGGTGGGTGTGGTGGGCGCGCGCCTGGTGCGCCCCGACGGCACCACCCAGCACGCCGGCATCGCCATGGGCGTGGAGGGCCACGGCAGCCATCTCTTTGACGGCACCAGCGGCCCGGTCTACGGGCCGTTCGGCTCCTCGGAGTGGTACCGTGATCTGCTGGCGGTGACCGGCGCCTGTATGCTGGTGCGCCGCGACGTGTTCGAGACGCTGGGTGGCTTCGACACGGTCTACCGGGTGGGCTACAGCGACATTGCTTTCTGCCTCGCCGCCGTAGAGCACGGCTACCGGGTGGTCTATACCCCGTTTGCGCGGCTGCTGCACCATGAGGGCGCCTCGCGCGGCTTCGCGCTGCCCCCCGCTGATGTGCTCCGCGCAACGATGCGCATGCTGCCTGTGATCGCTGCCGGCGACCCCTACTACAGCCGCAATCTCTCGCCGGTCGCGCGGGTGCCGGCGATTGCCGAGCCCGGCGGTGAGGACGCGCTGGAGCGGCTGGCGACGATCCTGCGCCACTTCGGCCTGGTCTACTACAGCGGCTCGGCGCCGCTGCGCAAGCTGGCCGAGCAAGCATCCAGCGTGGGGGCGCCGCTCGTCGCGGATGGACAGGCTGCGCAGGCGGGCGAGGGCGCGATCGCTGATCGCAATGGCCCGGCGCTCACGCAGCGGGAGGCGGGCGCGTCTGCCGGCCCACGGCTGCTCCTGATCAGCCACGACCTGGGCCTGAGCGGCGCGCCGATCATACTGGGCGAACTGGCGCAGGCCCTGGCAGCGCGGGGGTACCGCGTGACGCTGGCAGCGCCGGCCGACGGGCCGCTGCGCGAGCGGCTGGCAGCGGCCGGTGTGAGCGTCCGCGTCGTGGAGCATCTGATTGGCGATGCGACGGTAGCCTACGCCGCGCTAGCCGGCCACGACCTGGCGCTGGTCAATACGATCCACGGGGCTCGGACAGTGCACGCGGCGCAGGCCCTCGGGCTGCCCTGCGTCTGGTGGATCCACGAGTCGGCCTTCGGGCGACGCCTGGCCGAGGAGCGCCCCGAGGTGGCGCCGGCCCTTGCCGCCGCCGATGCGCTGGTCTTTCCCACCGCGGCCACGGCAGCGCGCTATGCCGACCTGCTGGCCGGGCCGGCGCCGGCCCCGATCCCCTACGGGGTTGCCGCGCCGCCTGAGCTGCGCGCCGACCCGCGCATGCCGCGTGACGGGCGCTTGCGGGCGGTACTGCTGGGTAGCGTTGAGCCACGCAAAGGGCAGGACATCCTGCTGCGCGCCCTGGCCATGCTGCCCGAAGACCTGCGCGGTCGGCTTGAGGTCGAACTGATCGGCAGTGTGATCGACTGGCCCTTCTACGAGCGGTTGGCGCCCCTCGCCGCGGCCATCCCCGCGGCGTATGTGCTCGGCCCCCTGGAGCACAGCGCGGCCCTGGCGCGCATGTGCGCCGCCGACGTGCTGATCCTGCCCTCGCGCGACGAGGTGCTCCCGGTGGCGATGCTTGAGGCAATGGCGGCCGGCAAAGCGATCGTCGCCGCGCGGGTCGGCGGCATCCCTGAGGTCCTGGCGGACGAACGTGAGGCGCTGCTCTTCCGCGCCGAAGATCCCCGGGAACTGGCCGCCAGGCTCGTGCAGTTGCTGCGCGAGCCGGACCTGGCCGCACGCCTCGGCGCCGCTGCCCATGCCCGCTGGGCGCGCGAGTTTACCCTGGAGCGCTTTGTGGAGCGTATGGAAGCCGTGCTGCGCCAGGCGCTGGTTGCGCGCAAGGGGACACACGCCTGATGCGCCTGCTGATCGTCAGCCACGACCGCGTCGGCGCGCAGATGGCCGGGCCTGGCATCAGGTACTGGGAACTGGCCCGTGCGCTCAGCGATGCGGCCACGGTGACCCTCGCCGCCCCCGCCCCACTCGACCTGGCACCGGCCGGCTTTGCCGTGGCCACCTACACGCCCGGCGATCGCGCCACACTGGCCGCACTCACCACGCAGGCCGAGGCGCTGCTGGCCAACGGCCACCTGCTGGCCTGGCACCCCGAGCTCGGCGAACTGGCCGCGCCGCTCATGCTCGATCTCTACGACCCGACGCCGCTGGAGAACCTCGAGCTGTTCCGCGACGCCGATCCGGCCGAACGGGCCGCGCAGGCCGCCCGTGACGCGGCCCTGCTGCAGACCCAGCTGCTGGCCGGCGACGCCTTCATCTGCGCCACCGAGCGGCAGCGCGACCTCTTTGTGGGCGGCTTGCTCGCCCTCGGGCGCGTCACCCCGGCCCTGGCCGACGCCGACCCGCTGCTGCGCCGGCTGATAGATGTGGTATCCTTCGGACTACCGGACGACCCGCCCACGGCCACTGGCCCCACGCTGCGCGGCGTGCTGCCCGGCCTCACTGCCACGAGCAAAGTGCTGCTCTGGACCGGCGGCCTGTGGGACTGGATGGACCCGCTGACGCTGATCCGGGCCATGCCGGCGGTGCTGGCCCAGGTCCCTGATGCGCGCCTGGTGTTCCTGGCCGGGCCGCATCCGGGGGGTGCCGCGCCGATGCGCATGCCCACGGCTGCCCGGGCGCTCGCCGCGGAGCTGGGGCTGCCGGATGGGGTGGTGCAGTTCTACGCGCAGTGGGTGCCCTACGCGCAGCGCGGCGCGTTCCTGCTGGAGGCCGACCTGCTGGTCAGCCTGGGGCGCCCGGGGCTGGAGAACGCCTATGCTGCGCTGCGCTCGCGCTTTCTCGATCACCTGTGGGCGGGGCGGGCCAGCCTGGTAAGCGCCGGTGACGCCGCCGCCGAACTGGTGGAGCGGCACGGCCTGGGGCGCGTGGCGCCGCCGGGCGATATTGCGGCAACGGCGGCGGCGATCGTCGCGCTGCTGCAGGACGACGCCGAGCGGGCGGCCTGTGCCCGGCGCGCGCGGGAACTGGCCCCGGCCTACCACTGGCGCCGCGTCGCCGCGCCGATC
>JACAEO010000222.1 GCA_013388805.1 Chloroflexota bacterium | reverse complement strand
CTTAGTATGACAGGGTGGGGAGCACACCAGAAAACGTCGTTGACAGACTAAGGACGTGGTATGGTAGCGGCGCTGAGCCCGCAAGCAAGAAGGAAGACGGTATGGCTGAGGTGCTGCTGACGGTCTCCGGGCGTGTTGCGAGCCCGGAGGTGATCGCCCGTATTGCCCGCGGCGCAGCGCGCCGGATCGACTACCTCGAGATGGCGCGCGCCTTTGGCGCTGACCTGATCGACTTCGCGGCTGCGCAGCGTGCAGGGCCGATCAGCCGCTTCATTGCCCGTTTCTTCGATGAACACCTTGCGCTGGCCTGGGCATGCTTTCGGCAACGGGAGGCGTATCAGGTCATCTTCGCTGACTGCGAGACGGTCGGCCTGCCACTTGCCGCGATGCTCAAGTACCTGGCGCCGCTGGCGCACAGCCGGCCACAGCTCGTGATGATCGGCTGTGACGTACTTGCGGCAAAGAAGCGTCCATTCTATGATCTGCTGCGGGTTCATACCCACATTAGCTACCATCTCGTATTTAACCAGACCCATAAGCATGGGTTGCAGCGGCGCTGGGGCGTTCCTGAAGAGCGGATCGTGGTCACTCACTTCATGGTTGACCCGGACTACTTCAATCCCGAGGCGGTTGGACCCCAACCGCGTGCGCGCCCACAGATCTGCGCCGTGGGCATTGAGGCGCGCGACTACGGAACGTTGGTGCAGGCGGTCCGTGGGCTCGCGGTTGATGTGGTGATTGCCGCCGCGAGTCCCTGGTCACGCCAGGTCGATCCGAGCAAGGCGCTGGCGCCGCCGCCGAACGTCATCATCGATCGTGATCTGAAGCTTGATGTGCGCCAGCTCTATGCTGACAGCGCCTTTGTGGTGATGCCGCTCTTCGATGTTGACCGGGCGGCGGGCTCGACGACGATCCTTGAGGCGATGGCGATGGGCAAGGCGGTGATCTGTTCACGGGCCCAGGGCCAGCGTGAGCTGGTGGTGGATGGCGAGACGGGGCTCTATGTGCCACCGGGTGACGTGGCTGCGTTGCGCGCGGCAATCCAGTATCTGCTTGATCACCCGGCAGAGGCTGCCCGAATGGGGGCGGCCGGGCGGCGACGGGTCGAGCATGAGTTGAGTCTCGACCACTACGTCGAGCTCACAGCGAGCTATGTCCGGCGCTGTCTGGCGCCTGATCACGGCTCCTCGCTCGCGATGAACTCGGCCCCTGCTGATCAGGATGCCTGGTGATGGCATCCGACACGTAGTCGATCGCTCGCTTGCAGTAGGGAAGCGCCATGCCCCCATTCCGGCTGAGTCGTGGCCAGCAGCGCCTGCTTGGCATGACCTTGATCGCCACCGCTGTGCTGGGGCTGGTGATCAGTCTCGTGGGTCTGGTTGTTGTGGGCTACGCCGGCGCGCGGGCCCAGGCGGCCCTGCAACGCCAGGTCACGGTGGGAGACAACGCGCTCGCTGCGACCAGCGATGGCCTGGCGATTGCTGAGACGTCGCTTGGGGCGGCCCGGCGCACGGTCAGCAACCTGAGTAGCGTCGTGGGCAACGTCTCCCAGGCGGTCAGTGACACCGAGCCGGGATTGGTCGCGTTGCAGGACTTGCTCGGCAAGCAACTGCCCGAGACGATCGCCTCCACCCAGGTGGCGCTCGATGGCGCTGCGGAAACGGCGGCGATTGTCGATGGGGTGTTGGGCGCCCTTAGCCTGTTTGGCGTTCGCTACGACCCCGAGGTGCCGCTGAATGTCGCCATCGACCGGGTTTCGCGGAGTCTTGCTGCGGTGCCGCCGTCACTCGACACCGTGGCTGCCGGCCTTGGGACCACGACGACGCAGCTCGGTACGATTGCGAGCGACCTGGTTGAGGTTGAGCAGGGACTGCAGGCGATCGCTGCTGACCTGAGCGACGCGGCCAGGGTGATTGACCAGTATCAAGCGGTCGTGAGCGACCTGCAGGCGGAGCTGGCGACGCTGCGCACGACAGCGCCCGGCTGGATCCGGGTGGCCCGCTGGGGTGGTACCGTGCTGCTCGTCTGGCTCGGGCTGGCGCAGCTCGGGCTGCTGACCCAGGGCTGGCAGCTGCTGGCGCAGGGGCAGGAGCGCTGGCCAGCCGAGCGGGACGCTCAGCCGTGAGGACCAGGGCGATGGACGAGATCACGATCAGCACCTACGATGCGCAGGCAGCATCCTTCGCGGCGGCCCAGCGGAACAAAACGCCGGCGGCGCTGTACCGACTGCTGGCGCGGACCTTCATCCGTGGCGCACCCACGGCTGATATCGGCTGCGGCAGTGGCCGCGACACGGCCTGGCTGGTGGCGAATGGCTTCCCGGCGACGGGGTACGACGCCTCGGCAGGCATGCTTGCCGAGGCGCGGGCTGCCTACCCGGCGCTCGACCTGCGCCTGGCCGCGCTGCCCGAGCTGGCCGTGATCCCCGACCGGGCCTACCGCAATGTGTTGTGCAGTGCGGTGCTGATGCACCTGCCGGCGCCGGCGATCGAGGCGGCCAGTGTGGCGCTGTGCCGGATCACCGCTCCGGGTGGGCGCCTGGTGATCACCTACCGTGCCAGTGAGACTGCGGACGCGCGTGAGCCGGATGGGCGGCTGTATACGCCGATCGATGGCGCAGCATTGGCCGCGACCTGCGCTGGCTGCGGGCTGCGTGTCTTGAGCCAGACGGCCGAGGCCGACGGCGGCCGGCCTGGGGTCGTCTGGCATGTGCTGGTCGCCGGGCGAGCGGGGTAGGTGGCCTACGGCTGGAGCCCGTTGACCTGGGCGATGGCCTCCTGCAGGCCCCAGAAGGCGGGCCGGGGCGACCAGTCGGCATTGACGATGGAGAACGAGCCCTGCTCGTGGTTGGGGTCGCGCCCGCTCTCACGCTGCAAGACGGTGAAGTTCAGGTTCCAGAGGAACATATTGCTGACCCAGGGGTAGTTGTTGAAGGTATACCAGACCGCGCCGACGATGTAGTCACGCTGGAGTTCGTAGCTGATCTGGTTGCCAAACTCATACCCCGGGGTACTGTTGGGGGTGGCCCAGCCGTACTCCGTGATCCAGACCTGGTGATCGCCGAGCCCGGCCTCCTCCATCACCTTGCGCTGGTTCTCGACGTGGCGGAAGTAGAACGAGGGGTCGTCGGTCCAGCCCTGGGCGGAGCTGGGCCGCTCGGGGTAGAGGGTATCGGGTGGGTTGGCCGAGCCGCCGGGATGGAGCGCCTGGACATCGAAGTAGTCGCGGATCATGCCGCCGTTGTAGGCATACATTGCGCGGAGGTAGGAGAGCGTATCCATGGCGATGCCCGGGTTATTGGTGGCGGTGGAAGCCGGGGCGCCGGCGACGACGATGATCCGCGGATCGGCGGCTTTGATCGCGGTATAACTTGCGGCCATGATCTCGACGAAGTGGCCGGGATCGGCGGGGCCGATGCTGCCGCCGTTCTCGTAGGCCAGGTTCTGCTCATTCCAGATCAGGATGGCGTGGACGCGGCCGCTGTAGCGCTGGGCGAGCGCCCCGGCGAAGCGGGCGAGCGTGGCCGGGTCCTGGGGCAGGCCGTCGGAGCCATTGGCGGTGTACCAACTGGGCGAGCGGGTGATGTTGATCATCAGGAGCATACCGGCGGCGTTGACATCGGCGACGATGTTATCGAGCTCACCCCAGAGGTAGGCCCCGCTCCGGTCCTCGATATCGCGCCAGTGGATCTGCTGGCGGAACCAGGTGAAGCCGGCCTCACGGGCCTTGCGCAGCGCGGTGGCGCGATCGGTGTAGTACAGGTGGCCAACCACACCGAAGTTGAGCCGGGTGAGGGTGAGTGGGTAGGGCAGACCCCCGGGCCCATCACGGGGCGGGGCGACGGTTGGCAGCGGCGTGGCCACGACCGGGGCGGATGCCGTGGGCAGTTGGCCCGGAGCGGGGGCGGTGGGCAGCTGGTCGGGGGCAAGCGTTGTGGGCAGTTGCTCCGGGGCGGGCTGGGTCGCGCCTGGGGTGGGGAGCGCAACCACGATCTCGCCATTGCTGCTCACGGGCGGGACGACGGTTGCGGCGGGCAGGGCCTGGCTGGCGGCGCCCGGGCCGCGCTGGCCCCAGGCCTCATCGGGTAGACCGCCACTCACGGGCCCGGCCGGGGCGTCGCCGGGCGCTGCCGCCGTGGTCTGGAGGGCGGGCGGGGCCTCGGCGGTCGTGCCAGCCGGCGCCACGGTGGAAGTGGGTGCGGCGGGTGCGGCGGGGTCTGCGGCCGTACCAGGGCGGTCCAGGCGCAGAGGCGTCTCGGGGTCAGGCGCGCGCAGGATCTGGGCGGTCGGCAGGGGGGCGGGCGCGGAGACGGCGACGGGCTGGACGCCGCAGGCGGCGAGCAAGAGCAGCAGGGCGGCGCAGGGCAGCAGCACCCAGAGGCGCGCGAGCCGGGGTGGGCAGCGCCTGGCGCCAGCTGTCAGGCGCCGGTGAGCGGCGGCGTGGCGGCGGGAGGCGCGCGCGCGCTCGAACGCAGTCGGGCCAGCAGGCTGGCGGTGAGCGCCAGGATGCTCTGGCGACGGGCGCAGCGCGCGCGGGGAACTGCTTGACATAGGGTACCTCGTCCGATGGTCGGGTAGGCCTGGATCCTACCGAATCGAACGAGGGGCGAGCGGGGGGGCGGCAGGGTGGGGGTTACAGCAGCATGATCGCTGGCTGAACGGAGGCTGATAGGGTGCTGAGTGACGGCTGGGGTGGGCTGCTGCTCGCTCGGAACAGGCCAGCGGCGCGAAGGTTATGTCCGCGCCGCTGGCAGCTACGCCCATCGGTTCCGGATGGGCGCACAGGGTCAGGCGCCGAAGAAGTTGCGGTTCTTCTCGATGTAGCTCTTCCACTGCTCGGGCACTGCATCATCGGCGAAGATCGCCTCCACAGGGCACTCGGGCTCACAGGCGCCACAGTCGATGCACTCATCCGGATTGATATAGTACTGATCCTCACCCTCGTAGATGCAATCGACCGGGCAGACGGCGACACACGAGGCGTCCTTGGTACCGATACAGGGCTCGGCGATAATGTACGGCACGGCTTTGCTCCTCTAGCAACTCGACTCACGAGAACAGGGTGGGGGCCGCCCCCCGAATGGTGGTTCGGGTACAGATTACTAGCTGCGTGCCACGGCGTCTACCACTTAAGTCCCACTACTCCTCGACAACGCGGGCCAGGCCCGCCGGATCAAGCACGAGCACCCGGCCGCGCTCAAGGCGCACCAGGCCCTCTTCGGCGAGGCGGCGCAGGGCGCGCCCGGCGATCTCGCGCACGGTACCGGCCCGTTCGGCCAGTTCCTGGTGGGTGAGCTCGGCGGCTCCCGAGGCGGCCTCGACGAGCAGGAGGCGGGCGAGACGGGCGCGTACCGAGCGGAAGGCCAGGTCCTCAACCAGGGTCACCAGTTCGCGCAGCTGGCCGGCCATTGCGCTCAGGGCGGCCAGCGCCAGGTCAGGGTGGCGGCGGATCAGGGCCAGCAGATCCGCGCGGGGCAGGAGCAGGCAGACCACCGGGCTCATGGCGCGCGCGGTGGTAGGGTTGGGGCCGCCGTCGAAGAGCGGCACCGGGTTGAAGTGCTCGCCAGGGCCGACCATGGCCAGCACCTGCTCGCGGCCGTCGGGGGCAGTGCGGGAGAGGCGCACGCGCCCGCGCAGCACCATAAACAGGCCGGGCGCCGGCTCACCTTCCAGCATAATGTGCTGGCCGGGACGGAAGCTGCAGCGCTGCACCCGGCGCGCCGTATCGGCGAGGGTCGGCTCGTCCAGGCTGGCAAGCAGCGGTATCTGGCGCAGATCGTCACTGGTTATCATCAGGCTCACGCTGACCACCGGGGGTGAAGGCTTCGGCTATAATGGCGTCTCGCAGGTCTGGTTTATTATAGGGGAAAGTGCACAGGTAGCGGCAGCAACTGACTGATCAATCCGTGAACGAAGGGTTGCGCTCCTGCTGCTCCGCTGGGAGCGAGGGCATCCTGCCCTCGCATGCCGCCGAGGGCGAGACACCCGCGCTCCTGAAACGCCGGCAACCTTCGTTCACATCCTACTGACTGATCGCCATGACCGAATTTCCATTGCTCCAGAGTATCTTCCTCGGCAGCACCGTCCTGCGCTGGCTGCTGGCGCTGCTCACCCTGCTTGCCATCCTCGCCGGGATTGCGATCTGGCGCCGGCTCTTCAGCAGGCACCTGAAGGTCCGTGTGCCGCGCACCAACACCATCCTCGACGATCTCGGCCTGGTCGTCACAGAAACGACCAGAACGCCCCTGGTGCTCCTGCTAGCCCTGTATGCCGCCAGTCTCTGGCTCAGCCTGCCGGGGCAACTGAGTACGTTGCTGCGTTCGCTGGCGGTGATCGTCTTGCTGGTGCAGATCGGTATCTGGGGCAATGCGCTGATCGCGCGCTGGGCGGCACGCTACGAAGAGCGCAATCTGGCAACCAATAGCGCGGCGGCCGGTACGGCGCGGCTGCTTGGCTTCCTTGCCCGCCTGGCGCTCTATATCGTCATTTTCCTGCTCATCCTCGATAACATCCCGGGAATCGAGGTGACAACTCTGCTGGCCAGCCTTGGCATCGGCGGTATTGCCGTGGCTCTGGCGGTGCAGAACATCCTTGGCGACCTCTTCGCCTCGCTCTCGATCGCGATCGACAAGCCGTTTGTGGTCGGCGACTTCATTGCGGTCGGCAGTGAGACGGGCACGGTCGAGGAGATCGGGCTAAAGACCACGCGCCTGCGCAGTATCTCCGGCGAGCAGTTGATCTTCTCGAACACCGATCTGCTGGCGAGCCGCATTCGCAACTTCGGGCGCATGGAGGAGCGACGGATCGTCTTCACCATCGGTGTGGCCTACGAGACCGAGACAGCCATGCTGGAGGCCATCCCCGAGATGCTCCGCGCGATCATCGAGGCCCAGGACCATACGCGCTTTGACCGGGCCCATTTCGCCCGCTTTGAAGCGTATGACTTATCCTTCGAGGTGGTCTACTTTGTGCTCTCGCCGGACTTTAAGCTGTACATGGACATTCAGCATGCGATCAACCTGGCGATCGTGGAACGCTTCCGGGCCGAGGGGATTGATATCATCTACCCGACCCAGCAGGTCTATCTGCTGGAGCAGGCAGCGACGCCCCGGAGCCAGGCGAGCCGCCCGGCCGCACCGTCGGGGGTGATGCGCGGTGATGCTGAGTAGCCGGTCACGTTCCGTTGTTAGCGCGAATACGGCGATCCGCCCTACCTGGTGTGGTGTGCTATACTGCCGGCGCGTCGGTTTCCCCGTTGCGAGGAACAGCAATGCGTCGCATGATCACACTGCTCCAGCAGTGCTCAGCACGCCTGGGCGCTCCACTGGCGTTGTGCCCCCGCGCCGGGCGGGCTATCTGGCTCACGTTCGTTGCGGTCCTCCTGAGCGCCTGCTCCGTCGGCCTGCCCGCCGCACCGTCCATCCCGAGCCCCGCACCGGTGGCCCCGGCGCTGCCAGCCAGCCCCACCCCCATTGCGCTCGGCCCGACTCTGCGGCTGGAGGCGGCCGGCTTTGAGCTGCGCTACCCCCAGGGCTGGGTGACCCGGGTCGTTTCGACCACGGCAACGCTCGCGCCGAGTGCGGCCGCCCTCAACAGCGGCAGCCCCGGCCCGGATCTGGTGCTGAGTGTGGATGCAACGCCGCTGGAGGCGCTGGCGGCCCAGTTTGGGCCGGGCGCCGCCGAGAACCCCGAGAGCCTCTTTGAGTTGAGTAGTGGCGCCGCCCGGGATGCCGGCTACAGCCTCAGCGCGACCAGCGCGATCACGGTGGCGGGGCGGCCCGGCCTGGCGGCCGACCTGAGCGCGCCGGGTGGGGCGGGGCGCCTCACCGTGCTGATCGGCCCCGATGCTGCCATCCGGGTGCTGGGGCAGGCGGCGCCGGAGGCCTGGGCCGCCAATGCCGAAACCTACGCGGCCATTCTCGCCAGCATGCGTTTCTTCACCCCGGCCGCACCCGCGCCAACACCCGCCGTGACGGCGGAGCAGCCGCTCGTGCTGCGCGAGGGCCCCGCCGGCTTCGTGCTGCGCCTCGGCGGGAGCAGCGGCCCGCCCCGCGGGCGCTTCGTCGCCGCTCGCGGGCTGGCGGTGGCCCCCGATGGCACGCTCTACCTTGCTGAGAGCAGTCGCGGCGTATGGGTCTTCGCCCCCGATGGCAGCCTGATCGGCAGCTTCGGGGGTGACGAACTGCTCGACGCCTATGACGTGGCACGTGCGGCCAATGGCGACCTGTTCGTGGCCGACTACGGGCGCAACGCGGTGGCGCGCTTCCGCGCCGATGGCAGCTTTGTCGGTCGCTGGGGCAGCGTCGGCAATGCGCCGGACCAGTTTGGCTTTTCCTCGCCGCAGCGCATCGCGCTCGGCCCCGATGGCAGCGTCTACGCGCTCGATACGCGGCCCGGCCCCGAGAGCGGGCGCGTGGTCAGTAGCGTGGCCCGTTTCAGCGTCGATGGCCGGCTGCTCGAGCGTATCCCGCTGCCCAACGACCTCGCTCCCGCCGACCTGGCGGTGGATGGGCTGGGCCAGATCTACCTCGCCGAGAGCTTCGGCGGCGTGGTGGTCAAGCTCGGCGCAGACGGGCAGGAACTGGCCCGTTTCGGCGACCCGGCCGCGCGTGAGAGCTTCGCTGCCGGCGCGATCGACCTCGATGCGCGGGGCAACATCTACCTCGCCACCTATGCTGCGGGCGTGCTCAAGCTCGCGCCCAACGGCAGCGTGATCGCGCGCGGCGGGCGTACCGTTGCGCCGGGCAAGACCCCGGACCCGGGTGAGTTCAGCCTGCCCAATGGCATTGCGGCGGGGCCGGGCGGCGTCGTCTGGGTCAGTGACAACAGCGGCGAGTACAGCGCCGTCACCGCGCTGCGCTTGCAGGTCGACCAGGCTGCCGCAGCCACGGCCCAGGTGGGCAGTGAGCCAGCCGCGACGGTCACGGCGCCCCCCGCCGAGGGGCTGCTCCGCCAGTGGGCCAGCGAGGCCAGCGCCAGCAGCTTCTACGCGCCCGACTATGACCCGGGCGGGGCGACCGGGCCACCAGATGTGCCGGGTTGCCAGGACAGCCCGGACGCCTGGGCGCCTGCCGCGCCCGATAGCCTGGAGACGCTGGAGGTGCGCTTCGGCACCCCCGTCTTTGCGCTAGGTCTCAATGTGCACCAGAGCTACAACCCCGGCCTGATCAGCAAGATCGAACTGATCGACGAGCGCGGCGCGGCGCAGACGGTCTATCGGGCCACGCCCGCCCTGGCCGAGCCGTGCCCTGGCGTGCTGAGCATCAGTTTCGCGCAAAGCCTGACCCGCGTCGTCGCCGCGCGGCTAACGGTCGATCAGCGGGTTGGCACCAGCTGGGCCGAGATCGACGCGGTGGAACTGCTGGGCGTGCCGTAGGGCGGGCAGCGGGCCTGAGAAGGTGGGGGAGGTCTGAGGGACAAGACCTCGCACCTGATCCTACAGTTGTATGTCGTATGCCGGCGCCCCTGTTATTCCGCGTACCTGATGGCCCGGCGGCGGGCCAGTGGCACCGGGAGCAACCCATGGCACCCCGAGCGCAGCGCGGGGTGTTGCGGCGCAAGGGCAGCGCCAGATTCCTCACTGCGCCTGCGGCTCCGTTCGGAATGACATGAACGATATGGTTCTGAGGAGGAGCGTGTGGCCCGGCGGCGGGCCAGTGGCGCCGGGAGCAACCCATGTCACCCCGAGCGCAGCGAGGGGTCTTGAGGAGCATGGGCAGCGCTAGATTCCTCACTTCGCCTGCGGCGCCGTTCGGAATGACATGAATCATCTGGTGCTGAGGAGCGCCGCGCGGGGTGTTGCGGCGCAAGGGCAGCGCCAGATTCCTCACACCAAATCCAGTTGGCAGTTCCTCATTGTCGTTGCCGTCATCGCTCATCGTGACGCTATGTGCGGCAATCTGCAATCCAAAATCTGCAATCGGAAATGGTATCACTGCGCCTGCGGCTCCGTTCGGCATGACATGAACCCTATGGTGCTGAGGAGCAGCGATGGCCGGCGGCG
>JACAEO010000291.1 GCA_013388805.1 Chloroflexota bacterium | reverse complement strand
GCAGATTGCCGCACATGGCGTCACGATGAGCGATGACGGCAACGACAATGCGGAACTGCCAACTGGATTTGGTATCATTCCGAGCGGAGCGAGGAATCTGGCAGCGCGGTGCGCTGAAGACCCCGCGCGGAGGTTACCCTGCCCCTCGACAAGCTCGGGAGCCGCGCAGCCGAAGGGCGCGGGGTGACAATCAGCTCCAGCCTGCCAATCAGGACACCGACAACGGTAGGACTACCCCGTGACCGTTCCCGGTTGCCGCTAACAGTGCTGCGTGCTACCATAGCGCGGAGGAGCCGGCACAGGCCATGCGCAAAGGAGCTGCAGATGCGTCTTGCTGCCGAGACGATCGAGCCAGTTGGTGACCCCGAACGGGCCGGTGTGCCCCATGCTCACCGATCGCAACATCGCGTGGGTCCGGGCCAGCGGTGACCCGGTGACGATCACCAATGGCTGGGAGCACGAGCATCTGGTTGATGTCTCCATCCCGCAGCTGGCGCAGATCCGAGGGGGCAATGGCGGCCGGCTCAGGTTCCATCGGATTGCAGCAGCGCAGCTGCAACGGCTATTCGCGGCCTGGGAGGCCGCCGGTCTGCTGCAGCTGATCAAGACCTTTGGCCAACGCCCATGGCTTCTACTGGGGCGGCCACTGGAACTTCGATGGCAAGGGCGCCAGTGACGGCATGCACGTTGAGTGGGCCGTAGCGCGCCAGGGGACAGGCTGACGAGCTAACAAGGAGCGATGACAATGGACATCCGCGGAGCAAGCGCCTTGATCACCGGTGGAGCCTCGGGTCTGGGTGCGGCCACCGCGCGGCGGCTGGTAGCGCTGGGCGCAAAGGTGACGATCGCCGACCTCAATGCCGAACTCGGTCATCAGGTGATCGCCGACATGGCCGGCGGGCGCTTCATCGCTACCGATGTGACCGACGAGGCCGCGTGCGCGGCAGCGGTGGCGGCGGCGGTCGAACACGGGGGCGGGCTGCAGATCCTGGTCAACTGCGCCGGTATTGCCCTGGCCGAGCGCATTCTGGGGCGCGAGGGCCGCCACGACATGGAGCGCTTCCGACGGACGGTGGCGATCAACCTGGTAGGCACCTTCACCATGCTCATGTACGCCGCTGAGGCGATGAGCCGTGGGACGCCGAACAGCGAGGGCGAGCGGGGCGTGATCATCAATACCGCCTCGGCGGCGGCGTTCGATGGGCAGATCGGGCAGGCCGCCTACGCGGCGGCCAAGGGTGGCGTCGTGGCGCTGGCCCTACCTGCGGCGCGCGAGCTGGCCCGCCTCGGCATCCGGGTAATGACCATCGCCCCGGGCCTCTTCGACACTGCCATGATGGCCGGGCTGCCCGAGGCGGCGCGGGCCTCGCTGGGCCAGCAGGTGCCCTTCCCCTCGCGCCTGGGCCGCCCCGAGGAATACGCAGCCCTGGCCGAGCACATCATCGAGAACCCCATGCTCAACGGCGAGGTGATCCGCCTCGATGGGGCCATTCGCATGGCGCCGAAGTGACCGCGCCGCCGTCCGGGGCACTGACCCAGGGCTGATGCAGCGATACGGCTGGCAACCTCCGTTGTTCCCACGCCGGGTGCGCGGGCGTTCGGCCCGCGTACTCGGGTGTGCCAGCAGTAGCTCGAGAAGTCGCGCCTACTCCGCAGGGGGTGGGGCCTTGCTGGCGGCAGCGATGATCTGCTGCAGATAGGCCTGCCAGTTGGCCTGATTGGCGCGCGTGATCCGGCGCACCGCGTCGATATCGCCGCTCTCGCCGGCCGCGTAGGCCGCGGCCAGCGACTCCTGGAAGGTCCGCGCCAGGTCGGCGACTGCCCGGCGTAGCTCGCCGTTCAGCTGCCGCTGGCGCTCAAGCTGCTCCTGGAGCCAGGCGTTCAGCCGCTCGAGCTCCGCGATCCGCTCCTCAGGCGACATCCGCCACCCCCGGGTAGGTCGAGGCGCCCGACCTGCGCTTTCAGGAGGGGCGCCTCAGCTGGCTGATTGGCGGGGAGAGCGAGATTCGAACTCGCGAGGGCTTTTTACACCCTACTCGTTTTCGAGACGAGCACGTTCAACCACTCCGTCATCTCCCCCCGTAACGGCGATCATTATACGCTGTTGGCTGGCAGCGTCAAGTTGAATAAACGGCAGGAGGGCCACGTCAACCTCCTGGCAGCGGCGCGCTCCATGCCGGTCCCCGACCTGTGTGCTGCACCAGCAGATCCCTGGGCGCTGCTCCCGTCAGCGAATCTTGCAACAGCCCTGTGTTCCCCGCTCCCCGATTTGACCGCCCGGCGGAAACTCGGCATGATGGAAGGGGTGCGTTGCCGATGTGATAAGGTGAGGAGTACCATAGATGACACAGCGCTGGGATAGCAACAACATACCCGACCAGCAGGGTCGGCTGGTCGTGATCACCGGGGCCAACAGCGGGATTGGCTACGAGGCGGCGAAGGCCCTGGCGGGCAAAGGCGCGCAGGTGCTGCTCGCCGTGCGCAGCGTGGAGCGGGGTCAGGCGGCCGCCGCACGCATCCGGGCGGCGTACCCGCAGGCGCAGGTCACGGTCGAAGCGCTTGACCTGGCCGACCTGGCCAGTGTGCGGGCCTTTGCGGCCCGTTTTCTCGATCAGCACCCGGCGTTGCCCGTGCTGATCAACAACGCCGGGGTCATGGCCACCCCCTATCGTCGCACCGCCGACGGTTTCGAGCTCCAGTTCGGGACCAACCACCTCGGGCATTTCGCCCTCACCGGCCTGCTGCTGCCGGCCATCCTGGCAGCCCCCCAGGCGCGGGTGGTGACGGTGAGCAGTGGCGCCCATAACTTCGGCCAGATCGCCTTCGACAACCTGGACGGGGCCAGGAGCTACCAGCGCTGGGCCGCCTACGGCCAGAGCAAGCTGGCCAACCTGCTCTTTGCCTACGAGCTGCAGCGTCGTTTTACGGCGGCCGGGACCAGCGCGATCAGCCTGGCCTGTCACCCCGGCTACGCGAACACCGAGCTGCAGAAGGCCGGCCCGCGTATGGACGGCTTTGCGCTGGGCGAGACGCTGGCGGGCATGATGAATGCCTTGTTCGGCCAGAGCGCCGCGATGGGCGCGTTGCCGACCCTCTATGCTGCCACCGCGCCTGAGGTGCGTGGCGGCGACTACATCGGCCCCGATGCCTTCGGCGGGATGCGCGGCTATCCGGTGGCCCAGCGCTCCAATGCCACCTCCTACGACCCGGCGCTTGCCCGCCGGCTCTGGGAGGTCTCCGAGCAACTCACCGGGGTGCGCTACCCCTTCCCGGTTGAGGCTGGCGTCGTGCAGGTGTAGCCTGGCCCCGGGCCTGGTTCAAACCCGTGCAACAACCGTCTGGGATGCGAGGCGGCGAGGAGGCGACAGGATCAACGCACGCCTCCTCGCCGCACTGGCAGACCGTCCTGTGGGTTGAACGATACCCTACCGCTGCGCCACCGGCACATAGTCGCGTCGGGCCGGGCCGAGGTAGATCTGGCGCGGGCGCATGATCTTCTGCTCCTCGTCCACGAGCATCTCCTGCCACTGGGCCAGCCAGCCCGCGGCGCGCGGGATGGCAAAGAGGAAGGGGAAGTACTCGATCGGGAAGCGCAGCGCCTGGTAGATCAGCCCACTGTAGAAGTCGACGTTGGGGTAGAGCTTGCGTGAGATGAAGTAGTCATCCTGGAGCGCGATGCGCTCGAGCTCAACGGCAATCTCCAGCAGCGGGTTGGTCTCAGTGGCCTCGAAGACCTCGTAGGCCACCTTCCGGATGATCTTGGCCCGTGGGTCGTAGTTCTTGTAGACGCGGTGGCCGAAGCCCATCAGCCGCCGCTCGCCCTTCTTCACCTTCTCGATGAAGTCCGGCACGTTGGCCTTATTGCCGATCTGCTTCAGCATGCGCAGCACCGCCTCGTTGGCGCCGCCATGGAGAGGCCCGTAGAGAGCCGCCGCCGCTGCCGAGAGCGCGCAGTAGGGGTCGCCCCGGCTTGAGCCCACGCCGCGCATAGTTGCGGTCGAGCAGTTCTGCTCGTGATCGGCGTGGAGGATGAACAGCACATCGAGGGCCTTGGCCAGCACCGGGTTGACTTGATAGTCCCGCTGGTTCATGTAGTCCATCATGTACAGCAGGTTGGCAGTGTAGCTGAGCGAGTTATCGGGCAGGTTGAACGGGCGCCCGATGCGGTGGCGGTAGGCGAAGGCCGCGATGGTCGGGATCTGGCCGATGATGCGCCAGATCTGCTTCTCGCGCACCGCCGGGTCCTCGATCTCCTTGGCCTCCGGGTAGAGGGTAGACATCGCGGCCACCGAGCTGACGAGGATGCCCATGGGGTGGGCGTCGTAGCGGAAGGCCTGGATCAGCTCCACCAGGCTATTGTGCAGGAAGAGGTGGCGGCTGATGCGGTAGGTCCACCAGTCGAGGCGCTCTTTGCTGGGCAGTTCGCCGTAGATCAGCAGATAGGCCACCTCGAGGTAGGTGCTGTGCTCGGCCAGTTGCTCGATCGGGTAACCGCGATACTCCAGGATGCCCTTGTCGCCATCGATGTAGGTGATCGTGCTCTTGCACTCGGCCGTGTTCATATAGGCCGGGTCATAGGACATCAGGCCGAAATCGTCCTCGGAGGTGCGGATCTTGCGCAGGTCGGTCGCCCGGATGGTGTTGTATTCGATCGGGATCTCGTAGCTTTTGCCGGTGCGATTATCAGTGATTGTCAACGTGTCTTTGCCCATCCTGGTTGCTCACTTTCTATCTCAGGCGTTCGATCGCTCGCGAACGCCGTTAGCGACCGTATCAGGCCGGGGCAACCTGGAGCACCACCTTGCCGGCGGTCCGGTTGGCTTCCAGTGCGCGGTGGGCTTCGGCGACCTGCATGAGCGGGTACACCGTGTCGATCACCGGGCGTAGTTCGCCCCGTGCAAAGCGCGGCAGGGCAGACTCGGTGAAGGCGCGGCTGAGGGCCACCTTGTGCTCGAGCGGGGTGCGGCGCAGGGTCGTCCCGGCGACGGTGAGGCTTTTCGTGAGGATCGGCCCCAGGTCGAGCCGGCCGGCTGAGCCGCCGAGGAAGCCGATCAGCATCAGCCGGCCGCCGACGCCGAGCGTGGCCAGGTTCGCCTCCCAGTAGGGCGCGCCCACGAAGTCGAGCACCAGGTCGACACCCCGTCCCCCGGTGGCCGCGCTGACGCGGGCCTGGAACGGTTCATCGCGGTAGTTGATCGCCAGTTCGGCGCCGAGCTCGCGGCAGAGGGCAAGCTTGGCTGCGCTGCCGGCAGTCGCAAAGACGCGGGCACCAGCCGCCCGTGCCAGCTGGATCGCCGCAGTGCCGACTCCGCTGGCCCCGGCGTGGATGAGCACCGCTTCGCCGGCCTGCAGGCGGCCCAGGGTGAACAGGTTGAGAAAGGCGGTGAGGAAGGCCTCGGGGATTGCGGCCGCCTCCACGTATGAGAACTGGTCGGGAATGGGCAGCGCCACACCCTGCGGCACGGCTGCCAGTTCGGCGTAGCCGCCGCCGGTGACCACGGCCATGACCCGGTCGCCCGCGCGCCAGGGGCCGGCCGGGCGGAGCACCTCGCCGGCCAGTTCCAGCCCAAGGATCGGCGACGCGCCAGGCGGGGGCGGATAGGCGCCTCGGCGCTGCAGCAGGTCGGCCCGGTTGACGGCCGTCGCGTGGACCCGTACCAGCAGTTCATCGTCGGCAACCTGGGGGTCAGGCGCCTCGCCGACCCGCAGGACATCGGGATCCCCCGGCTGATCAAAGACCACTGCGCGCATCGTCTGCCCCGCGAATGCACCGCCAGCCGCCGTCGCTGACCGTTTGTGATGCAGTATAACATGCAATGGGCCGGGCACTGACAGCCCTGGGCGGGCAGGGAGGCGAGGGGTAATACCATTTTGGCTTGCCGATTTTGGATTGTGGATTGCCGCGCATGGCGTTCCAATGCGCTCTGACGGTAACACCTATGCGGGTTGCTCAATTCCAATCGGTATAATACCAGGTGGAATTGGCAATCCCGCATGGTCCTGCTCATCTCCACAGCGCTCCAGCTCCACACAGGGCTTTGTCGAGCTGGAGCGCTGTGGAGGTGTGGAGTTGAGCCAATGCGATGCCAGCAAGCAGAATCGGTATAAGTGTTCACACACGGGGTAATACCAAATCCAGTTGGCAGTTCCGCATTGTCGTTGCCGTCATCGCTCATCGTGACGCCATGTGCGGCAATCTGCAATCCAAAATCTGCAATCGGAAATGGTATAACACACGCGCCTGGGAGCGAGGGCATCTTGCCCTCGTAGACGCGACGAGGGCGGGACGCCCTCGCTCCCAGGAGAAATGTGAACACGTACGCGAGGGTGTACAATAGGCGCGGATCATCCACCTGGAGGAGCCGATGCCAACGCCCGGGAGCGGGAGTGTAGCCCTGCGGCTTGTACTGCACCCCGGCCGGCAGGCGAATGTTGTATGCTGAACACCCCATCCGCCCGCTGGCGCGCCCTGTTGACCGATCACGCGCTGCCCCTGGCGCTCTACCTGGCCCTGGCGCTGCTCATGACCTGGCCCATGGCGCTCCAGGTCACCACTGCCGTTCCGGGCAACGGCTTCGATACCTGGCAGAACATGTGGAACATGTGGTGGCTGCGCGAGGCCTTGCTCACCGCCGCGCCGCCCTACTTCACACCCTACCTCTACTATCCCCATGGCGCCAGCCTGCTGCTACAGACCCTCAATCCGATCAATTTTCTGGTCAGCCTGCCCATCCATGCGCTCTTTGGTCTGATCGTGGCTTTCAACTTCGTCGTGCTGTTCTCGCTGACCATGAGCGGCTACACGACCTATCTGCTGGCCCGCGCAGTGCTGGCCGACGCGGATCAGGGCGCGGGCGCGCGCTGGCGGGCTGCGCTGCTGGCGGGGGTGATCTTCGCCAATAGCGGGTACCTGCTCTCCCAGGTGTTGGGCAGCCATACGCATATGCTGGCTGCCTGGCCCCTGCCGCTGGCCGTGCTTGCGCTGCACCGCGCTGCCACGGTGCCCGCTGTGGGGCGAGTCATACGTGCCGGCGGGCTCATGGCGCTCACCGTGCTCAGCGACTGGCAGTACCTGCTGTTTACGCTGATCTGGGGCGCCTGGTACGCGTGTGCCCTGCTGTTGTTTCAGCCCCGCCCGGCGCGTGCGAGCGAGCCGGTGCTGGGCGGCGGCGCCGGTGCCGGGCGCCGCTGGCGCCGCGCCCGCGATCGCCTGGTCG